>JBDTPH010000251.1:0-23349 GCA_039932795.1 Chloroflexota bacterium | reverse complement strand
GCAGCAGTTGTTTCCTCAAAGGAAAACATCGTTTCGATCAATATCAAATCCACGCCGCCCTCGGCTAATGCTTTGGCTTGCTCCGCAAATGTGGCTCTCACATCATCCGCTTCAAGCGGACCGTATGGCTTAAGGATCGCGCCGACAGGCCCCATCGAACCAGCCACCAATCCTCCATTTATCGAAGCAGCCTTGCGTGCGATTTCCGCCGCGCGAATATTCACTTCCGGAGTCCGATCCTGATATTTTGAATCCTTCATGCGCATGCGCGTCCCGCCAAAAGTGCAGGTGAGGATAATATCCGAGCCTGCGTCAACAAACGATTTTTCAAGTTGATACAGAATGTCCGGGTTATCAAGGATGAGATCCTCAGGCGGGCGGCCCGGCTTGAGACCCATCTTTTGCAAATTGGAACCCGTTGCCCCGTCTGCTACAAGGATTTCCCCCGCATTGAGTCTTTCAAGAAATCTGTTCATTAATATCCTCTCGGTGGTCGAGTAGTCCTGCGTGTTCTTTGCAGGCATATCGAGACTACCAGGTCGCAAAAATTTTCCAATTATGGGTGGTTTCGATATGAGCGGAAAAACACCGCTCTACTCAACCACCGATGTTCTTATTTCATAAAATTCTTTGCCATCGGATCCATCACTCGATTTGGGATCAAATGCGCAATGTGCTCGAATGGCTCGCTCATGTGTGGAAAACTCGTCGCCAGCATAAACTGATTTTGGAATTCAGGATCGGTCGGCAATTCAAACCGTTCGATTTTGCGTGTGACCGAATCTATCTCATTTCGTTTTTCAACATTCAGCAACGCAATACGGGCGCCATCGCCCGCGGCGTTGCCCACTGCATACACATTCTCCAACGCACAATCGGGGATCAGCCCGATGAGCATGGCTTTTTCCTTATCAATATAACTTCCAAACCCGCCGGCCAGGATGATTTTATCAGGGCTTTTCAGTCCACTGCGCTTCAACAATGTACGCGCCGCTGTGAACAACGCCGCCTTCGCCAGTTGGATCTGTCTCACATCCTGTTGTGTCATGGGGATGTCCCGTCCGATGGAGGTTTCCTCGGCCCAGGCAACCACATACTCCCAGCCGCTTTCCCCTTCCCGCACACGCTTTGACTCAAGCCCCTTCTTGAACCTGCCCCGGGAATCGACGATTCCAGCCCGGAACAATTCTGCCACCGAATCGATGATGGCTGAGCCGCATATTCCCTTAACGTGACCTTTGAATTCGGCGTAGTCTGTGTTCCAGCCATCCACGCCAATGACCTTGTATTTTGGCTCGAGAGTTTTCTCATCAATATGGACGCGTTCGATGGCGCCCGGCGCGGCGCGCATACCATATTCCACGTGCGCGCCTTCGAGCGCGGGGCCTGTGGGCGTGGATGTGCAGACCAGGCGCTTTCGATTTCCGAGAATTAATTCTGCATTCGTGCCCACATCGATCAACAGCCAGTTCTCATCCTGCTTGTGCGGTTCCTCTGCCAGGATCATGGCGCTCGTATCTGCACCGACGAAGGATGCAATCGTGGGCAGCACATGGATATTTCCCGATGAATTGATGTGCAATCCCAGCTCACGCGCTTTCACATCCATTGACCTGTGAATGGCAGGGACAAACGGCGCCAGGCCCAGATCCCTGGGATTCAAATTCAACAAAAGATGGTGCATGGTTGAATTGCCTACCAAAACCATTTCCAATATCTCTTCCAACGTTATGTCGCTGCGAGGGGTGCTCTTCCCCGAAGCAGTCTCTGTTTCAAGAGGCATTTCCGGTTGGTCAGGAGATTGCTTCGCAGCTTTCGCTCGCAACGACATGTTTGCCGATTTCACCGCTTGTTTCAGTAGTTTATTCAATGTGGCGATGATGGCTTTATGAAGTTTTTCCAAACCATCCTTATGCTCAATGGAATATTGAATACGCGACATCACATCTTCGCCGTAGACGATCTGCGGGTTCATCTCAGACTCGGCTGCAAGTAATTCACCGGTTCGTAAATTACACAGGTATAAAGCGACAGTTGTCGAGCCAATATCCACGGCCGCGCCATAGCTGTCCTCCACATAGCCAGCCTGGACCTCGATCACTTCCCTATCCTGCCAGACCGAGACAGTCACGTTCCACTTTGCTTCACGCATCGTGGATGCCAGTGTTCGAAGACATTGATAATCAATGGTAAGGTCGAACCAGCGCGGCAGATTCTCTTCGCCGCGGCGGACGAGTCCCATGGATGTTTCGAGTCCCTTGGCGAGTCGTTCCCAATCGGCAATGGGACGTTCAAGATTCGGCGGCGTCATCGAAACATAATATTTCCGAACCGACGGCTTGATCTCAATTGCCCGTTCACTTGCACTCTTGCGGACGATCTGTTTGTTGCCGCGGCTTTCTTCAGGAACATTGATGAGCACATCGCCCAGCACCCTGCACTGGCACGATAAGCGGACCTGTCCGATTTCCCAGCCCTTATCTTTTAATAATTTGGGTCGGCGTTCAAGATAGGCGCGCTCTTCTCCTCCAACAGGGGAGAGGTTCTCGCGCCTGGAGTCGATGTTGTACTTCTCGAAGCGGCCTTCCTCCACCAGGACCATGCACTTGCCGCAGGTCGCGTTCTCTGCACAAATCGACTCGATCTCCACGCCCAGATCACGCGCCGCGGCACGAATGGATGTGCCTTCGTCCACTTGTCCGCGGCGGCCTGAGGGTTGGAGAATAACTGTGTGTTTTTTTGTCATATCTAGTTGGGGCACGATGTATCGTGCCCTTACGAGGAATCGCCGTTTCGGTGGGGAATCTCTATTTTAGCGAACTCAGTCTCCAGCTCCGAAAGAATCGCTTCTGCAACGTCCTCGGGCGCGCCTTCACGCTCGATCCACTCTCCACGTTTGTACTGCGCGGCATAATCCGCAGTGGATGTTGCTCCATCTGCCATTGCATACGCGTCGATCGCGTTCTGGATCCGTTGCGAGAGCTGTTTCTTCAGCGTGCGTCCGTCGCCTTCCACCGTAAAAGATTGCGGGATGTGTTTCCAATACATGATTCGATAACGGGCCATATTCACCTTTACCGCCTGTCTCGCACCCTTCTAAATTTTGAAATCACTGGCGGACCAAAACCAAGCGTTCAATTCGGAGATCCGGGCGGCACTCTTTAATTATATATAATTTTCTACAGGAGATGGATTTTACGGGAGGATGAGTGGATGGTCAATGGAAAAACTATTGAGCCAGCGCATTCCCCGCCAGCCAGCCCGTTGTCCATGCAGATTGAAAATTGAACCCGCCTGTCAGACCATCAATATTCAATACTTCGCCGGCGAAGTATAAATTGTCTGCCACACGGCTTTGCATTGTTTTGAAATCAACTTCATTCAATTTCACGCCGCCACAGGTGACAAATTCCTCTTTAAATTGTCCCTTGCCTTCGATCCTGAATTCGCCCGCGGTTAATTCCTGGGCAAGCTTCTGCAGTTCCGCCTTGGAAAGATCGCCCCATTTTTTCTCGCCAAGAAAAGCAACAAGCTGCTTCCATAGCCTCGATGGAATTTGCGTGAAGGCCTGGTGCGTCAAAACCTTCTTGCGCACGTTCTCATGCCAGTCCTTATTCCTCTGCAGAATTTCCAATGCTTTCTCGAAGGTGTAATCACCAAGCCAGTTTACGATCAATTTGCCACGATATTTTTTTTCATTCAACTCGCGCGCACCCCAGGCCGAGAGTCTCAACACCGCAGGTCCGCTCAAGCCCCAATGCGTGATAAGCAACGCGCCGTGCTGAACGATGAAATCCATTTTTAGAGAAACATCCTCAACCGACACACCTTCCAGCCCATTAATTCTTTTATCCTTTACGTTAAATGTGAAAAGCGATGGCACAGGTTCCTCGATCGAATGCCCAAGCGATTTGACGATCTCGCGTGTTTTGGGATCACTGCCTGTGGCGATCAACAACTTTTTGGTCTGGATGGAAAAAGATTCCCCATCTTTCTGGACCGTGAGCTTGAATCCGCCTTTCGGGCTTTTCTCAGCTGTTAACAGTCCCGTGCCAGCCTGCATCATGATCCCGGCCTTTTTCGCGCTGCCACGTAAGGATTCCACAATTGTTTCCGATGAATCGGTGATAGGAAACATGCGGCCATCCGATTCGGTTTTCAGCTTCACATCCCGTTCCTCAAACCATCTGACCGTGTCTACAGGCTGGAACCGTGAGAATGCCCCGCGCAATTCCGCTGCCCCGCGCGGATAGTAGGTGACGAGCTCCGCAGGGTCAAAGCAGGCGTGGGTCACATTGCAGCGCCCGCCACCGGAAATTAGTACTTTGCCCAGGTATGTTTTCGACCGCTCGATAATTAGAACCCGCAAACGTGGATTTAACTCCGCGCAGCGGATCGCAGCAAAGAATCCAGCAGGTCCGCCGCCTGCAACAACAACGTCCCAATTCGCTTGAATAAATTTCGACATATTTTATGAAGGCCTCTCCTGTCATTATAAGCTGACAGGGCAGGATAATTACGAGAATGGAGGTTTTGCCCGCCATTAAAAACAAAACGCCCGATTTTTTCGGGCGTTTTGTTTTTAATACAAGGTATCTTCGGTTCTGAACCCGGCAGTCCCTTCGGAAGAGGATGTTTTGCCCTCCTCCAAAAGCGATTTGAGCCGCATCAAGTCTTCGTGCATGGCCTGGCGCGGGTCCACACCAAAGAGTTGTGCAACCGCGTGTCCCAATACGCCCGCCGGGGGCGTGTAGTCCATCTGAACACTTAGGCGGGTACCGCCATTGCGGTTCGGGTCAAAGCGGACAAACCCAACACTTTGAACTTGTGAATCAGGCAGCGTTTCCCAGGCGATCATTTGATTGGGAATATCCTGCGTGATATGCGACTAAAACTCAACGGATGTGCCCGCCGGTCCAGCCACCTTCCATGAGGATACGTCACCCTGAACGGAGATCTCCTTTACATGGTTCATAAAGAGACGAAAATTTTCGAAGTTGCGCCAGAATTGATAGACCTTATCAATGGGAGCCTCCATGTTGATCGCTTTCCGAACTTTGATCGCGGCTTTCTCGCCCGTACCCATGCCAAGCAGGCTGCGAGTGTCCTTGTTGGCGAGACCACGTGTGGTCAGGATCAGTCCCGCTGTACTGAGCAGAGGTTTGGTCAGACCTTTGCGTCTCAACCCATAAAGAGTCAGGAGGCTTCCACCTACACTGCTCAATAGACGCGTGGCAGGTGACCAGCTTTGTTGTCCCATTTCAGAGGTGACACTTCGTCGAGACAGTAGAGAGCTTTGTAAGACGGGAATATCCTGTGGGTTGTCAAAGACCTGCAGCTCATCCTCAACGCCGTATACACCACGTGTCCGTGAAGCAGCTCTCCAATGTAGCCATTAATAACCCATTTCGCAATTGGGACTTTCCCTAATGCCATGATTTTGCCCTGGTCGGATTAACGAAATACCCGCACATTAAGCCCTGAATTTACTCCGTGCAGAAGCAGAACTAGCGTCCACATTAGAAACAACTGGCGGCCCCTAGGTGTGATTTTGACCCTGATGGATGGTGTACGTGATTCACTTTTTGTTTCCCCCGTCAACTGTCCTGCGCGGTACCCAGCCGCAAGTTTTAAATCAGAATTTATTAATCTCTCCTGCAATTTCCAAAAAAAGCTCCACCACATGAGGGTCAAACTGGCTGCCAGCCTGCACTTTTATGTATTGCAAAACCTGCGAATGGGACCAGGCAGCACGATATGGGCGGTCGGACGTCAGGGCATCAAATACATCCACCACTGCGAACAGGCGTGCAACCTGGGGTATTTGCTCAGCCTTGAAGCCATAGGGATAGCCCTTCCCATCCCAGTGCTCATGGTGATACAGCGTAATATCGAGGGTATGCCGCGCACTAATGATCGGAACGAGGATGTTGTATCCATGCATAACATGCTGTTGCATTACCTTTCTTTCCCTGGCAGTTAGACTACCGGGTTTGAGAAGGATGGCGTCTGGTATCCCTAATTTGCCAATATCGTGTAACAACGCGCCCTGCCTGATCGAGTCCCATTGATCCGCTGGAATCTGGGCATGCTTTACCAGCCGCATGGTCAACTGGCTTACCCGTCGTGTATGTCCTTCAGTCTCGATATCTCGAAGTTCCAATGCACGTGAGAGGCCCTCGATCATCGCGTTGTATCTTGTCTGCAGTTCTTCATTGCGCTGCCTGAGATCCCTCAAAATACCGGTACGTTGGAACGCAAATGCGATCTGTTCTGCCATCTGTTCAAGGAATGCCATGTTCCAGGTTTTTGCATACTGAGGTTCACGCCAGAAGATTTCAATCACACCAGCCAGATCATTACCTCCAATGAGTGGCAGCGCCAGATAGCCGCGAAACCCTTCCTCATCCAGACGGTTGATTGGCCGTGGATAGAGGCGGGGCATCTGCAGGTCCTCGATCCAAACTGGCTGATGTGCATCAACGTTTTTTCCTGCCAGTCCTATTTCAAAGTACAGGTTCAGCTTTGCAAGAATGGATGTGTCCAATCCATGTGTTGCGATCAACTTAAAACGCTGGGATGGCAGATGATAACCAAGCGCAGTCACGGCATCTGCCTTTAATAGTCGCGCCAGAGCTTCCAGCACAATTGGCAAGGCATCATGCACATCCAGTCTGGATCGCAAGGCCCTGGTAATTTCATATTCAGACTGGTTGACCCCGCTTCCCTGTTCATTTTCAAAAAGGGTATCGGAGATGGTTTTGGCCAGTGCATTGATCCATGTGATGATGCCAGGTTTGAAATAATCGGTCTGGTGGCTCATTAAACCCAGCAAGCCAAGCACACGGCCCCTGTGGATCAAAGGGAATAAGGCTCCGCTGACCAATTCCTCGTGATCCTCGAAAGTGAACACCTGCCCCTTGTTAACTACAGTTTGGGAAATTTCTTCAGAGATCTTAACGGGTATGACGCCAGTGGGGCAGTTCATTATCCAGTGAATGGAATAGTCATCGCTCACCTGACCAATCCCGGCCTGCGTAATTCCCTCCTGTTCCACGCAAAACTGCAGCCATTTTTTGATGCGAGCTAGGCTGTCTTCAGATATCTCCAAAAGCGGAACATCTTCAGTCATTATCAATCTGACTAAAGAGTCTTCAGGATCGAGAAACATATTATAGGCTGGCCTGCTGTATTCCTGTGGTCAGCAGCCTCTTCGATAAATTATCATCCAGTTGCTGAACGAAATCCGGCAATGTTGACACGCGGATCGATGTGAGCAGGTTCAGGGTTTTCTCGGAAAGGGGGAATTGTTCCCCTCCAAATCCGATGCGAACTGCATGACCAGGGTCACGGAGAAGGACAGCACAAAAGCGTTGACTAATCGCTGCTGCAACCAGCAGGCGATGAATAGCGCTTATATCATCTGAAAGGTCATGGGTAACGACAGGCTGGCGGGTGAGGGGTTTTGTAAACATTAATTATCTCCTGAATCCAAAAGTGATAGGGCAGGCCGTCCACCAACGAGCATCCAGAACGCACCGACCGCCACAAATACGTCACCAACACTAAAAGCAAAACGATAAGGCATATTCTGTGGTGGAACAAAACGGTCTGCCAGCCAGGGCAGAAGAATACGTGTTTCAGGCAGCAGGATATCCTTGCTGGCACTGCTGATGCGCTCACCAATGACCAGGCTATCCAAAACGGCCTGGTTCACGAGACGAGAAGCTGCATCAACGGTCAGTGGCATAAACCCACCATTTGCCAGAATAACAGCCAGATTGCACCCCAGACCGAGCATGAATACAGGCATGCCTGGCATGTGCCGGTTCAGAATGGCAAAGAAAAGAAGCATTACCTGTGAGCACACCAGACTGAGAGACGCTAGATCATCTGTCAACAGTCTGCGCGTGTATGGAAAGTAGAATGCCGCAAATTGGGGTATAAACCCCAAAGCCACCAGCCAGGTGGCTTTGAAGAAAGGAGGCTGCCAGGTTACCCCTCTCCACTTGGCGAAACCCCAACCGGCCAGGGTTCCAGTTGCGACCGCAGTTAGCAGGATCACTATCGACCAATACCGCCTACATCTTCAGGGGCGCCTGCACCAAGCACAAGCATAACCAAGGTTAGTAACATCAGTGCAAATTGAAGGTGAGTCTTGTTGATCTTAGTGGAGGACAGAACGAAGTGATTGATTGTGTTTTTCATGGGGTACCTTTTACAACATTGGATTTGGAATATCCAACTTTACCCAATCCCCGGTTACAAAGGTAGCCTCAGATTACATCCAATAATTCCTCGTAAAGATTACTTAATTCACTGGACGGTTGTAAACCCAGGGCTTCTTCAAGAGCCTGCTCATACTGGCGATACTGAAGAGTCATGGCAGCAGGATTATGCAGAGTCGCATAGGCCTGAATGATCAACCGGTGCGCTCCCTCCAGCAGCGGATCAGATTGTAGAGCCTGCCTGGCGGTGCTCAGGCAATCCTCTGTCCGCCCATCCTTCAGATAAAGAGCGGCAAGCTCCAGCATGGCATGACGATAGGATTCCTGATACTTGAGTTGTTCGGGTATAGCCCATTCGGCATCGAGATTTCCCAGATAGGGACCCTTTATCAGCGTAGCTACCTGTTCCAACAGTCCGATTCGTTCTGCAGCCGCTCTCTGCTGCTGTAAGTTCCCAAATAATTCATCAACCTTTTCGCGATCCCACGCGTAGTCCATCGACTTGTTAAAGCGGTAACGATCATCTTCGAATAGAATTGCGTCCTGCCCAATCGCTTTCCGGATGCGATATATGTTGATCTTGAATCGCATCTTCAGCCTGGCTGGTGAGATATCCGGCCAAAATACCAATGCAATCTGTTCCTTGGTCAGGGGAATGGATTGAAGCAGGAAGAAGAAAAGATCCCTCGCTTCACGGGTTTGCCAATCCGAGAGCCCAATTGTCTGCTGGTTATGATGCACCTCCACATTACCGAAGGAAAAAATCTCCAATCGGGCAACGGAAGGTTGCAGATGTTTCCCCGTTTGCACCAAACTTTTATGGAGCACACGTAGCGAATCCTGCAAGCGTTCCGCATGATCAAAAAACTGTTTAAGGACAGGATCCCTGAGGACACGACTCCCGGTCTTTTTTAGCCAGCGGACGGCACGACCTGCATGGATCAACTGTTGTGTTGGCTTCTGCCATTCACGCTGCGCCGGTATACACTCCCTAAGATTGGTGATGGCTCTATCAGGAGCTTTTACCGACGATGCAACTTCAAGCCATAGGCGCGCAGTGGCCTGCTCCATCTGATTGCCTCCCTGACCGAAAAGCTCGACTGCTTCATGCAGGACATTGATCGCCAGTTCCACTTTATTACTTTCCAGCCAGCAACAACCCATCTCAAGGTTAAATATTGCTCTTTCAAATATTCCCAGTTTGATTTGGGAAACTTCGGCCTTTTTAAGCTCCACTACTGCCAGTACATGGTTCCCCATCAGGCGCTGGATGCGCGCCTCACCTACAGATGCATAAAAGATATAGTGTGAGTGCCCCAGATTGGTCGCCAGAGTCAGGGCTTTATCATAATGAAGATATGCAGCATCGTAGTCTGCCAGGTCTGTCAACAGATCTCCGAGGCTGATCAGAATGTTGGTCTGAATCCTTGCATAACCACTGCGTTCAGACGTTTTTAATGCTTCTTCGAGTAGCGGGTACGCCTCGTCCAATCTTCCTGTCATGTGATATAGGAGACCTAGATTGTTAAGGAGACGCGCCTTCCATCCGGTGTTCCCTGCATTTTCCCAGGCTTTCAGTGCACTGGCATAGTATTGTGCAGTAATTTCAGGCTGGCCCAGTCGGCGATGAACAACTCCCAGTTCTGTCTCCAAAATCGGAATGTTATTTTTGATGCTCAACGAACGGCAGACCTTCAGTGCTTCCTGTAGCCACGTCAGAGCTTCGGCCATGTGCCCAAGGGCAAACATTACCAGGCCCTTGATCCGAAGGGCCTCTGCAAACGTATATTGCATTTCCTGGATTTCCGATCCCCTGGTTATTTTCAGTATATGTTCAACATCGTCGTTGGACCGGTCATAATCTCCCAGCTGCCGGTAAACCTCAGCGCGCCGGACCAGGGTGGCAGTCCACTCAATTTCGTTTTGAGTTTCACGAAGTTTTGATTCCGCCAGATTAAGAAGTTCAAGTGCCTGACGGTTGTCGCCCCGTGTAGCATGTACCGCCCCGAGCAGGGAGATGAGTGCCGGCTGGGAAAACACCGCATCATGGGGTAGTTTATCGAGCCAGTTTGCCAGGGTTAAGATTCGTCCCGCCAAAATAAAAGTCATGCTTGTCTGGATCAGCAGCCGAATCTGGTTTTCATGATCATCCAGCCTGGCATACATCTCCAATGCTTCCTCCCAGGCCTGCTGCTCCTCATAGGCATGGGCCAGATTCTCCTGAATGTGCCAGGCCAGGACGGGTTGTTCGAATTGAAGCTTGGACCTTAAAAAGTGCTGAAAGAGGTGGTGATAACGCATCCAGCGACCCTCGTTATCCAGGGGGACGCTGAACAGACTCCCGCTTTGCACCGTTTCAAAGAGAACTGCCCAATCAAAGACTTCCCCTTCCATCAACGGTTCAAGCACCCGCTGGCACAGGGCAATATCGAACGTGTCAAATACAGACGTCATTAGCATGAAGCGGCGGACCTGTTCCGGCTGGCGCAACAGGATTTCCTGCGAAAAAAAGTCGAACAGTTCGCGAGTGGATTCAAGGGGGTGCATTTGTGGAAGCGTGCCAGGATGTCCATTCGTCAGGTAGATGGCTGCAATCCATCCTTCGGTCTGATCCACAATAGTCTTCGCATCCTGCTGGTCAAGCAGAATCCCGTTGTTCTGTTGAAAGAGCTGCTGGATCTCCTCCGGATGAAAGGAGAGTTCCTCGAAGCTTAATCCACCAATTTGATTACGCGCGATCATCAGCGGCGCATCCGGCAGGTCAGGCAGATTGCGTGTTGCGAGTATGAAATGAACGTTTTCGCCGGTCAGTTGAGTCAACCGACTGATCACATGGCCAATAAATGGGATATGTGCCACCAGATGATAATCATCGAGGATCAGGACGAAGTGTTCATTGATCAGCGCATTGATCTCGTTGGTGATGGTGATCAGCAGCCTCTCTTCATCCTGTTCAAAGGATGTCATACTTTCAAGGGCGGCAAGAGAATCCTGTCCAAAATTTGGGAATTTTTCCATAAGGGAGGCGATCACATATCGCAGGAACCGTTGCGGCTCCCGGTCCAGTTCATGCAGCGACAGCCAGCAGACGGGCATTTCGCACTGTTGGGCAAAATCCACCAGCAGCGAAGTTTTTCCGTACCCGGCTGGCGCCACGATTAGAAGTAACCGCTTTTCGAGCTGATCGTAGAGCGCTTCTATCAGACGCGTTCTGGTAATCAATTCCCGTCTTCGGAAGGGAACGCGAACCTTGATACTGCTTATCGGTAATCCAGGAGATAGCATCACGAAACTCTGTAGTATCCTAGCTTTTCAGACGACATCATCAGGTCCATTCTATAACATCTTTTTCGGACTTCCTTCAAATGAATGCAAGGGTACCTATGAATGTTTTCTGATTCAGTTTCCATTGGCTGTGTTTCAGACACATTGGATTTTTAGATACGACTGTTTGAACTTGAAAGACGACGGAATTCCCCCGATGATACCCTGAAAATAAGGCGGCGGAACAGGAACAAAAGGACTGCAATGATTCAGGCTGGGTTCAACCCTTAAGAGATGCCAGGTACAGTACGCGTAAAACCTTTAATTCGTCATAGCGTACTGTCCCATCCAGTCTGTCGTAGACGGGTTTCAGCATCGTAGGGCTGAGGTCATCGAACGCGGTGAAAGCGGCCCGTTTTTGTTCTTCGGTTGCGGATGTCAGCGATTGCAGCTCGTCACTGTTTCGCAGGCTGTTCCCCGCTGACGTATATCTCGTTAAATGATCAACGATCGTGCCGACCGACACCTGATACCGTTTCATCAAGCTTTGAATTGTCTCTCCCGCGTTGTACGCTTCGCCGACGATAAAGTATCTTCGGTTTGAATCGCTTTTGTCGCGTATGGTTTCTTTTTGCTTTTCCTTCAGCCTATGCTTTTCACAATAGGCTTGGATGACTTCCAAAAACGCTTCGCCATATTGACGGGCCTTGACCTGCCCCACGCCTGAGATGTTCAGCAGGCTCGCGGTTGACTGCGGATAATACGCGGCCATTTCCGTGAGCGTTCCATCCGAAAAGATGACATACGGCGGAACCCCGGCTTCATCCGCCATTTCCTTGCGCTTCTGACGCAGGATGGCGAACAAGGCATTGTTGTATTCCAGTTCGTCCTTCCGCTTCCCACTTTTCTTCGCCCGTTCCGTTGCTTCCTGGACCACACCCATGATCTTTTTGCGATTCTTGAGCGCATCCAATGCCTGGGTGGTGAGGCTCAACGTATGGAACTCGCCTTCCTGACTCAGATAACCCATCTGCAGCAGTTGGCGCGCCAGATGCATCCACTGTTTCTTCGTTAATTCTGTGCCGATCCCATATGTGGACAATTTTTCATGTTCCCAGCGCAGAACCTTTTCATTTTTCGAGCCAAGTAGAATGTCGGTAACGTGACCAGCACCGAATTTTTCATCGGCGCGTTTGACGCAGGAGAGGAATTTTTGTGCGAAGATCGTGATGTCTGCCAGCGCGGTGGGAGTGGAGTTGCAGTTGTCGCAGTTGGAGCAGTTGTCGGCTGCGTAGGATTCGCCGAAATAGTTGAGCAGGGGTCTGCGGCGGCAGGTCACTTCGTCTTCCGCGTAGCTCACGATGGCATTCAAATGTTGAATGGCGACACGCTTCTCCTCCCCTTCCTTTTTGTCGATGAAATAGTTCAGCTTGGCAACGTCTGAATAGCTGTAGAGCAGGGTGCAGTGGGCGGGCAGGCCATCGCGCCCGGCGCGGCCGATCTCCTGATAGTAGCCTTCGATGCTCTTTGGCAGATCAAAGTGAATGACAAATCGCACGTTGGGTTTATTGATGCCCATGCCGAAGGCGATCGTGGCGACGATGATCTGCGTGTCATCGCGGATGAAGGATTCCTGGTTTCTGCGTCGCTCCGCATCTTCAAGCCCGGCGTGATAGGGGAGCGCGGAGTAACCGTGTTGCATAAGATAAGCCGCGACCTCATCCACTTGTTTGCGCGAGAAGCAGTAGATGATGCCAGATTGGTCCTTGTAGCGTTCGAGCAGTTGAACCGTCTGCCTAATGGGGTCACTTTTGCGAAGGACCTGCATATACAAATTCTCGCGATCGAAACTGGCAACGAATTCATTGGTGGTCGTAAACTTGAGGCTGCTTCGAATATCCTGCCTGACGCGTGAAGTAGCGGTGGCGGTCAGCGCAAGGCAGACTGCTTTTGGAAACCGTTGCCGCACCTCAACAATTTGACGGTACTCCGGGCGAAAGTCATGTCCCCATTCTGAGATGCAGTGGGCTTCGTCGATGGTCAGGCAGGCAACCTCCAGCGAGGCAAGAAGCAGGAGAATGCGCGGGCTGAGAAGGGTCTCAGGAGCGACGTACAACAGTTTCACTTCGCCGCGCTTCACATACTCCATATTCTCCTGATATTCCTGCGGCGAAAGCGAGCTGTTGAGGAAGAGCGCAGGTACACCGTAGGCGCGCAGCTGCTCCACCTGATCTTTCATCAGGGAAATCAGCGGCGAGACGACCACAGTGAGACCCTCAAGAAGAAGGGACGGGATCTGATAGCAGAGAGATTTGCCTCCGCCTGTGGGCATGACGGCAAGCGTGTCGCGGCAAGCCAGCACGTTTTCGATCACTTCGCGTTGAAGCGGGCGAAAGGTGTCATAACCGAAGGTCTCTTTGAGTATGGATGCGACAGTGGACATTTGGGGGAGTATATCAAACAAAATCGCCCTGCCAATCTGGCAGGGCGAAAATACGGGCACGGCGGTTCCCTGCCACGCCCGTTTCATTGAAGTTCGAGCATTTCCTTCAAACACTGGCCCGTGTACGACTCTTTGGCCCGCGCTACATCTTCGGGTGTACCTTCTGCAAGGAGCTGACCGCCTGCGGCGCCGCCTTCCGGACCGAGATCAATGACCCAGTCGGCAGCTTTGACCAGATCAAGGTTGTGTTCGACAACGATGACGCTATTACCCGCGTCCACCAAACGCTGGAGGACGCGTAACAGGCGGGCGGTATCGGCCGGGTGCAGGCCCGTAGTCGGTTCGTCGAGCAGATAGAGCGTGCGGCCTATAGAGCGTCGTCCGAGTTCCTTGGCGAGTTTTACTCGCTGCGCTTCTCCGCCAGAGAGTGTTGTAGCGGGTTGACCCAGTTGCAGATAGCCCAAGCCAACATCTGACATGATTTTCAAGCGTGAGGCAGCCGCGGGGACATCGGCAAATAACGTCAGCGCTTCTTCGACAGTCATGTTCAGCACCTGTGAGATATCGTAGTCGCGATATTTTACGGCCAGCGTCTCCCGTTTGAAACGGCGTCCCCGACAGGCAGGACAGCGCACTTCGACCTCGGGCAGGAAATGCATTTTGACGGTGAGCGTGCCTGCGCCTTCGCAGCGTTCACAGCGTCCGCCCGGGACGTTGAACGAAAAATGGCGCGCAGTGATTTTGTTTTGTCTGGCTTCAGGTGTGGCGGCAAAGGCCTCGCGGAGGGGCGTGAATGTGTCGGAGTATGTTGCAGCGTTCGAGCGCGGGATGCGCCCGAGGTGTTGCTGGTCAATTGTAATGACCTTATCGATGTGTTCCCAGCCTGTGATCGAATCATGTTCGCCTGGAATTCCCGTCGTGCCGTTCAAATGTTGATGTGCAGCAAGGTCGAGGATGTCGAAGATCAGTGATGATTTTCCCGAACCAGATACGCCGGTGACTGCCACCAGCAAGCCGAGCGGAATCTGCACTGTCAGGTTTTTCAGGTTGAACTGGCGCGCGCCGTGGATAGTCAATGCTTTGTGATTCGGTGTACGGCGTTGTTCAGGGATGGGTACACTGGTCGTCCCGGCCAGGAACGCGCCGGTCAGCGAGCCTTTTGTTTGCGCAACTTCGGCAGGCGTGCCTGCGGCGACAATTTGCCCACCCTGTTTGCCCGCCCCAGGTCCTACATCCACCAGATAATCGGCGGCTTTGATGAGTTCAAGGTCGTGCTCCACGACCAGCACTGTGTTGTCCAAATCGCGCAGGCGGCGCAGAACGTTGATGAGGCGCCGCGTATCGCGTGGATGCAGACCGATCGTCGGCTCATCGAGGACGTATAACACCCCGGTTAAACCGGACCCCAGCAGGGCCGCCAGCCTCAGGCGTTGGGCCTCGCCCGCAGAGAGAGTTGGCGAGGAGCGTTCGAGACTTAAGTAGCCGACACCCACTTCGAGCAGGCGTCCGACGCGTTCGTACAGGTCATCCAAAATGGGACGGGCAAGCAGCATTTCTTCAGATGTGAAATGTAGTGGCAGAGTCTTGAGCCAGGTGTCGAGATCGTTGAGTGGTAGTTGCGAGACGGTGACAATGGACTCGCCTGCCACCGTCACCACGCGGCTTTCGGGACGAAGGCGCGTGCCTTCACAGTCAATACAGGGCTGGATGGTGAACAGGCGATCCAGTTTTTCGAGGTAGGCGGGGTTCGTGGCGTGCTCGTCATAGCGGCGCTGCAGGTTGGTGACCACGCCTTCAAACCGTCCCTGCGCGTTGGTGGTGGGAGGCTTGATGTTTGGAAAGTGGCGGCGGAACTGTGGACTCTCCGTTCCGTACAGCAGAAGGTCGCGTTGAACTTGTGTGTAATCCTTGATTGCTTTCGATGGATCAAACTCGAAGCCGAAATACTTTCCGGTATTCTTCAGGATCTGGCCGTAGTGATTGACGTGGAATTCGATCCAGCCGTCCACGGCGTTTTCGGGGATACTTTTGGTCTCGTCGATCAGGCGGCTGACGATGGGCTGGCGCACCACACCCAGACCTGTGCAGGTGGGACAGGCGCCAGCAGGTTTGTTGAACGAAAAGTTGGCCATGCCCATCTCTGGCACTTGCGTGCCACAGTGTGGGCAGGGATAGGTTCCATCGGGGCTTTCGTCAGACTCATCCTGGTAGTTATCGTCGGAGGATTCATATGTGGATGGCGGGACGTCCTTTCCGCATTTGGGACAGGGACGATGGCCGAGGCGGGCGTATAAGATTCTCAGGTAGGTGAAGACTTCGGTGGCGGTACCCACCGTCGAGCGGGGACTGTGATTCGCCAGATGTTGGTCCACGCTAATGGAGGGGGACAAGCCGACAATGGAGTCTACAGGTGGTTTGCTCAGACCCCATGTGACCATGCCGAGCGATTCCATGTACTGGCGCTGACCCTCCTTATGCAGGAGGTCGAAGGCAAGCGTGGACTTCCCCGAACCGGATAGTCCCGTCAGGACAACGAACTGGTTCTTTGGAATTTCAAGGGTGACGTTTTTGAGGTTATGCAGGCGGGCATTGCGAATGGTGATCGTGGGATTCATAAACTCTCCAAATATGTTTTATATCCATTATATAACCCTGGTGTGCCAATGGAGGGTTTGTTCACTGGTGATGTCACCCTGGGTGGCAGCGAAGGGTCTCCATGCCCAAAATGCGAGACCCTTCGGTCGCCGAACGCTTCCTCAGGGTGACATATCACCTTCTGCAATTATTTCCATATCCTGGCCTATATCGTGTCAGCATCGGAATATGACAAATATCCTCATTTTGCACGAAAGGAGTAAATTTCTTGACTTTGATTTTCGAAAATGCTACTCTGTTCATAACATCGAAATCCGCAATTTCATATTCATCAACCAAACAAAACAGGAGGCATGATGGCACTCGGAGGCTATGCTGATAAGGTGGCTTGGATCGATCTGAATACGGGCGAAATGGACTTCAAGCCCATTCCCGAAGAAACCAAGCTCAAATACATTGGTGCACGCGGTGTGGGGGTAAAGTTTGTCTTTGATAATGGTCCGCACGTGGACGCGTTGTCACCGGACAACATTTTATGTTTCATGAATGGTCCCATGACCGGATCCGAAGCCAATATGAGCGGCCGCATGGCAATTGTTACCAAATCGCCTTTGACAGGGACTGTGACTGACAGCCATCATGGGGGATGGTCAGCAGCTCGTTTGCGCTGGGCTGGCTTTGATGGTTTGGTTTTCAAAGGTAAGGCTGAGAAGCCTGTGTATGCTTATATTCATGATGATCAGTTGGAACTGCTGGATGCTTCAGAAGTCTGGGGTAAGGGTGTCCACGACACAGTCGGGTTCTTCAAAGAGAAATATGGTGAGAAGGATTTGACGGTTATTTCGATCGGCCCTGCAGGTGAAAACCTGGTGAAATACGCATGCTGGATCAATGAGGATGATCGCGCCAGTGGACGCGGCGGTACAGGTTGTGTAGGCGGAAGCAAGAATCTCAAAGCTGTGGTAATCAAAGCCCCCAAGAAAATTGTGAAAGCACCCGACCGTGATAAATGGAAGCTGGCTCATAGCAAGGCACTGGCCGAGATCATGGACGAGCGCGTGGTCACTTCTCCTCGCAAGGGTGGTCTCTCTGTTTATGGCACAAACGTGTTGATGAATATGACAAATGTGATCGGTGGTTTGCCATCCATGAACAGTCAGTTCACAACATTTGGAGAACAAGCTGAAAAGATCAGCGGTGAATACGTCAACGATAACGTTTTGGTGAGCAACCCCACCTGCCACGCATGCCCGGTGGCCTGCAAGAAGGAAGTGGAAGTCAAGGACGGCCCGTACAAAGGCTTGCGCATGGAATCTGTCGAATACGAACCTGCCTGGTCTGTGGGCGCGAACTGTGGCAACGACGATATCCGCGTGGTGGCGAAGATGATCGACATGTGCAACGACTTCGGTATGGACGCCATCGAAATTGGTCACCCGATATCCGTTTATATGGAAGCGTCCCAAAGAGGGTACACCAATGGCGATGGCAAACTTGCCTGGGGTGATGCCGATCGGATGGTCGAACTGGCCGCGATGATTGCCCGCCGTGAAGGCATCGGCAATGTAATGGCTGAAGGTGCAAACGCGACTGCTGCTCACTTCGGTCACCCCGAACTGGCGATGACAGTCAAGGGGCAGGGCATACCTGCCTACGATCCACGTGGTATCAAAGGCATGGGCATCGGTTATGCAACCAGCAATCGTGGTGCATGCCACCTGCGCGGTTACACACCGGCAGCAGAAGTTGTTGGAAATGTGCTTGGTCCCTCAACTGTCACCGACCCGCTCGAGTGGAAGGGCAAGGGCGAGCTCACGATGATCTTCCAGAACGTCCATACAGTAACCGACTGCCTGGACTTCTGCAAATTCGCAACGTTTGCAGAGTCCATGGACTCGTTCGCGGCGCAATACGAAGCCATGACCGGGGTCGAATCCAGCGCGGCGCACCTGCTCAAAGTGGGTGAACGCGTTTATAACCTTGAACGTCACTATAACAATCTAAACGGCTTCCGCGAAGGCAGTGACACGCTGCCCGACCGCTTTACCAAGGAACCCTCCACCAGGGGTGGGAGTTTGGGTCACGTCTGCGAGCTGGACGATATGCTCGTGGAATATTATGACAAGCGCGGCTGGGTGAATGGCGTTGTACCTGAATCCAAGTTGAAAGAGTTGGAGATCATCTAAACTCCAATCGAGTCAATAAAAAAAGAGACAGTCACCAAAGTAGACTGTCTCTTTTCATTTTCTGTTGGATCATCCGCCGCCAATCGCGGGGAAGACAGTGACTACATCGTCTGGCAGGATGCGCTTATCCCAGGCTTCATCGTGGAATTGGATGTCGCGCCCGTTGATAAAGAAATGAACATGACCATGCAAATTGCCTGCATCATCCAGTAATTCCTTGCGCAAGGCAGGATACAACTCGACCATCTTATCAAACAATTCCTGTGCGCTGACCCCGGCCTCCAGTGGGATGTCCACCACTCTGCCGCCGACGATCTCGCGCAATATTGCAAAAAACCTGACCTTCATCCTGTTCCTCCTTCGTGAAGACGCATGGTGCTAAAAGCGATTCTACTGATCTCGCAGAACCTCTACATTTATACGTCCGCTTGCGATGGGCGAAAACATACTGATAATATCTTCGTCGCCAGGCATACTGTCCATTCCAGCGGACTGCAAGCGTGGATTTCTTCCGTTTACAAAGACTGGCAGCTCCTGTCGCAGGTTGCCCTGTTCATCGAACAGGTGGGAATCCATTTCAGGGAAGAGTCGGCTCAATTCAACGAGAACAGCCCGAAGCGTCGGAAAGGAGGCGGAGTCAAGTTTGATGGATGGCTGATTGGCGAGAGTCCGCATGTTGGCGTAGAAGCGGATCACGGGCATTGAATGATCCCCTGAGCCCAGAGACATCCGCCGCAAACGGGGAAGGTTGTATTCCCCAGGCAGTCTTCCACATTTTCCTCTGAAAGATCGCAGCCGCCGCAAAAGGTGCATGGGGCGAAGGCAAAGTTGTGTAAGCGTTCGCGATAGGCAACATAGTCGCCATCGAGCCAGATCTCTTCCAACGAACGATCTTTGACATTGCCAATGACATGCTTTTTGGAGAGGCGCGGCTTTTCATGCAAGTAACTCATGTGCGTGTGCATCAGCGGCCAGCACGGACTCACATCACCTGTCCATGCCACAGACATGGTGCCGCTTTCGACAAAGTTGCACACATCATTTGCCCCGCCCCAATTGTTGCCAGCATAACTGACATTGCATCCGCTGTTGAAGGCCTCTGTGAGCGCGGCCTGGGTTTCCTCATTGAAGTCCATTTTGGGCAGGCTGAGTTTTGGCAATACAGGAGAGGGCATGTAGGCAATATTTCGCATCGTGCGCGTGTACAGACGATCCTCCTGCATTTCCGCAGTGGCAGGCTGGACGTTGCTGACCGAGTAGTATCGTGCACCAAAGGAGTGTCCCAGCTTGATGATCTTCGGAAGATCTGCGATGTTGCGTTTCATTGCCACAAACGCCACACCAATCTCAGGGACGGGGAAGTGGCCGCCTTTGCGCATTTTGAAAAGCCTTCTTAAGTTTTCGAGCACAACGGGGAGTTCAGCGCCCAGGCGCACGTCGTTATAACTTTCCGGAGTAGCGCCGTCCAAAGAGACCCAAAGAACGTCGAGCCCTGCGTCAATCAATTGGCGGGCGATCTTTTCATTGAGGATGGTGCCATTGGTGATCAACTCCACTTTAATGCCGAGTTGCTTGACACGCCTGATCCATGTGATCGTTTTCGGATGAAATAACGGTTCTCCGATCCCGCCAAAGTACACGGCTGGCATCGGGGACAGTTGCTGTAGTCCGGCGAAGAAGCGTTCGAAGGTTTCATCACTCATGCGACCGATAGGTTGTTCCCAGGCGTTGCGGAAGCAGGTGATGCAATCCAGGTTGCAGGCGACCGTGGGTTCGATGTAGATCTTGGTAAGCTGAGTCACCGGACGATGCATGCGGATAAAGTTATGATCCTCATCGAGGCGTACCTTTGAACCGGGACGCAAACCATATTGCCGCGCCACCTCGGGCGGCAGAATGAGCCGACCATTT
Source organism: Chloroflexota bacterium (assembly GCA_039932795.1). Lineage (GTDB taxonomy): Bacteria > Chloroflexota > Anaerolineae > Anaerolineales > Villigracilaceae > Defluviilinea. The sequence goes on along the minus strand of JBDTPH010000251.1, from coordinate 2,722 downwards.
TCGTCAACTTCTGCCCACGCAGTTGTAGGTTTCGTGGATAAGACCGCCATGCCTGCTCCTTATGGAATGCAACCCATAAATGAAAAAATAAAAATATTCCTAATCATATCCATTTTGGGCCTGAAATACACATGACAAAAGTTACGAATTTTGAGCTAAAAATAACAGCTTAAGCGCTCCAGGTCAAAAGACCAAACCCCTCAATGTTCAGGTTTAACTATGCCAGATGCTTGCGGCACTCTGTAATGGAACGAATGCGGGTACAATCGCGGCAGGACTTTGTCACGTATGCAGCCTCGCCCCTCGTTTGACCGTGCACTTTTGATCCCTATTGCAGTTGGCGTCGTTTCGATCCTCGGAATCATTCTTGGAATGGGATGGATCTTTTTGACAAGCGATCTCGGCAGGTCACTCCTCCCTCCGACGGCGACTCCCACTATCTCCAGCTTCCTTGATGCAGCGACGCGGACTTCCTCCCCCCGGGCAACCCCCACCCAGGACGAGGCTTCTCCCACCGCGACTGGGACCCCTCCCGTTGCGTACCCCGGACCCGCCGCGGCACCCGCGGAAACCCTTCCTTCCACAAGCACCTTGATCACGGAAAGCCTGCCGACTCTTTCTGCTACGCATACACCGGACCAAATTCAGCCACTCCCAGCCGGAAAATATGATGATATGGATCCCAACATTGCTTATGATAGGTACTGGACTGTTTTGAAGAATCCGGGAACTGCGAACGCGTACAGAGGTACTCTACATGCCTCAACTGGTATTGGGAATGAAGCATCCTTCCGCTTTAGAGGGGATGGATTCCGTTTGGGCTATCAGCGCGGGAAGAATTTCGGGACGGTGACGGTACTCATTGACGGTCAGCCCTATAGCTTCCACGAGCAAGCCTTCGACCTCGTGTGGCGTTCCCCGCAACTGTCTCCCGGCGACCATGTTGTGCGGATCATCCATGAAAGCGGCGAATCCATTAATTTGGATTATATAGAGCTCCTGGAGTAAAGTCACAGATGCCGTTTTTATTTCCCCTCATATGCCTTCTGTAGTTCGGCAACATTCAGCTTCTTCATGGGCAGGAATGCCTGCGTCACCCGGTCGACCTGCTCGCGCGTCCCGTTTGCCAGCATCTCACGTAGTGCAACTGATGAAATCTGCCAGGAAAGGCCAAACTTGTCCTTGAGCCAGCCGCACTGCTCAGCCTCCGAATCCGCCGAGAGCCTTTCCCAGTACGTATCGATCTCCTCCTGAGAGTCACAATCTACCAGAAAGGAAATCGCTTCATTGAAGGCAAATTTATGTTCGTAGGCACTGTCCATCGCGGCGAACCATTGGCCCTCCAGCATAAAGTCTGCAAACATGACCGTACCTTCCGGGTCCGACTCCTGCCCGGGGCCGTAGCGGGCAATCGTACCTATTTTTGAGTTCTTAAATACCGGGAGGTAATGGTTGATCGCCTCTTCTGCACGACCGGCCACGTCTCCCACAAACATGAGCGATGGAACGATAAAAGGTCTCTCTTCCCCTGCGGGGTCTGTGAGGATCAGCTGCCATGAAAGTCCGTATTTGTCCTGCACCCAGCCGTAGTGCTCGCTGAAGGGGTACTTGTCCAGGGGCATGAGTGCCGCGCCGCCTTCCGACAACCTCTCCCACATCCTATCAAGATTGTTGCGCGCATCCTGGTCTCTTGATGGACCGAAATTCACAAAGAATGACACGGACGGATTGAACTTGAACAGAGGACCCGCGCTGATTGCCATGAACGGTTGCCCCGCAAGCTCGAAGGAGACAATCTCGGAATCTCCGGACGGTGTGTCATGGAGTGTTGTTGTATTCGTAACTTTCGAATCAGGGAACAATGATGTATAGAATTCGGCTGCTTGGCGGGCTTCCTGATCGAACCATAAGTGGGGCGTGATTTTTTGCATATGTTTATCCTTTCAAATTAGAAGTGCCTAAAACCAGAAACAACATGTCATTCTGAACGACCGAAGGGAGTGAAGAATCCCAGCGACACTGAGCCAAAAAGCTCAGTGTCGCTGGAGACCCTTCGCCTTGCTCAGGGTGACATTATCTCATTGCTTCTAATATTCTTTCAACGGTTTTCCATGTGCGGGTCGTATTCAAAAAAGAAGAACAGGGTGATGTTTCTGAAAGAAGGGAAATTGCTCAAGGTACATGGTGTTCAGGAGCAAAATATCGAATCTGTTACCAGGTTCAACCTTTATCATTCATAGCGTTCCAAATTACCTGTAAGACAGTCTCAGTATTGTTCATGACATCATGGTTCCAAAACCGCAGCACCCGATAGCCGCGAGGTTCGAGATATTTCGTTCGTTCCTTATCATATCCCTGCTGCTCCAAGTGCTGCGACCGAAGGGAGTGCCATCCAGTTCGATGATGAATTTCCTGCGAGGTGCGCAGAAATCTACAATGTAGTTGCCGATTGCATGCTGACGTCGGAAGTGAACTCCATCGTTTCGCAGCAGACGAAGATGAGCCCACAGTTTTATTTCAGCAGGCGTCGTTTGCTTCCGCAATTCTCCTGCACGGTGAAGCATTTTCGGTGTGGACCTTCTCAATGGCATGGTTGACTCCCGTTCTGCCCTACCCGTCCCGCCGAACGGGACCCCCTCCCCAAATCCGACAACCAAATGTTTTATATCTGAGCTTGCCCTGTTTTAATAGACACAATTAATGTCCGTGTTGCTGTTCGAAT
>JBDTPH010000250.1:0-16883 GCA_039932795.1 Chloroflexota bacterium | reverse complement strand
CCTTGTCCATGCCCATTTGTCCACTTTGGATGACGATCGTGCCGTCGTCGATGAAAGGCTGGATGACAGACATGGCGCCATCATAGAAGTAGAAGGCATTCGTGTCATCGGGGGAGCCGCCGAACAGTTCGACGTTGAAGGGTCCAACGCCTGCGGGGGCTTTTTCGCCGGGTTTCAGGCCGAGTCCTTCGAGAAGCTGGGTACCCTGAATAACGCCGACGCCAAAGTTATCGAAGGTGGCATAGTAATCCACATTGGCGGTCTTGGTGATCAGGCGGTCGTAGGATATTACGATGGCACCACTATCATGTGCCTTCTGGAGAACATCAGAGAGGGTTGTGCCATCGATGGCAGCAATAACGAGTACCTTGGCACCCTTGGTGACCATGTTTTCGATCTGGGCAAGCTGGTTGGGGATGTCATTATCAGCAAATTGCAGATCGGTATCGTAGCCCATGGCTTCGAATTCCTTGACCATGCTCTCGCCATCAGAGATCCAGCGGGTTGAACTCTTGGTAGGCATGGAGATACCAACCAGCAGTTTTTCCGCAGCAGGCGCCGCGGTTGGGGCAGCCGCACCACATCCAGCGAGCAAAATGGACGTGATTACGACGAGTAAAGCAATTGTTTTGAAGCGAAACATTATCTTCTCTCCTATATGGAATGTAATTTTCTCCTTGCGGAGACTTCGGAATGGCACACTGGGGCAACCAGGCGCCTGTAGGGCAAGTTAATTTCTCGCCCGGGAGAAAGTACTTGTAAAACGAGAACAGTGCTTTCTCCGCGTGTATGGTTTGTTATATCCCTATCAGCGCACCTCCTTCTTTTTCGTTTATACGCAAGGAACTTTGTCGTACAACCAGTGTAGGTGGCAATATAACGGACTGGGGATCCACCGGATCCAATCCCTGCCACCCTAATTCTATAATTTTGATCATTTTCTCCACAGCGATCCTGGCAACGAGATATTGGTCCTGTTGAACTGTCGTCAGGGCAGGTAAAAAATAAGCAGATTCTGGGATGTTGTCAAAACCAACAACGCCGATGTCCTCAGGAATCCGCATCCCCTTTTGGTTTGCAGCCTGTAAAACAGAAAGAGCCATCTGGTCGTTGGCAACAAAAATCGCGTCCATTGATGGGTACTGATTAAAAAGTTTTTCAAATGCATGTGCGCCGCTCGCCGATGACCAATTCCCCTCCACGCACTGTTGATCGTTCACTACCATTCCCGCCTGAACCAACGTATCCTTCCAACCCGCCATGCGCTGTCGGGACTCCCACCAGCTCAATGGGCCGGAGATATGTCCAATATTTCGATAGCCCTGCTCAAACAAATGGGTCGTCGCCATTTGTCCCCCCCTATAATTGTTGATCGAAACGACAAGGATGTTTTCGCGGGGTTCCATCGTAAGGTAAACAATGGGAATATCGAGGTCCATCAGATCCGGCAGGACCCAGCTTCGATTCTCCCCGATCTCCGGCACAGCCCAAATAATTCCATCAACATGGCGGGCAAGCAGCGCCTGAAATATCGGCTCGATATTTTTTTCTTCCCCATAGGGGAGTTCCTTGAGGAGCATGGCATAGCCAGCTTCTTCTGTCGCAATAGTGATTCCGCTTAACGTACGAGAGGGACCAATATGCCTTAAACCAGCGATCACCACCCCCAATGTGTAACTTCGCTGACGGATCAGGCTGCGTGCCAGCGCACTGGGACGGTATCCCAACTTGCTGATGACATCCTGGACGCGTTTACGGGTCTCCTGAGAGACATCCGGTCGTTCATTGATAACACGAGATACCGTCTGCGTGGATACTCCCGCTACGGACGCTACTTGCTTAATTGTTGCTCTCGTGGATCTATGACGCATTTTTCTCCTGTTATCGATAACGGGAACGATAACATTTTAGCGACAGTGTATCTGTTAGTCAAGGTTTTTCTGAACCTATCTTTTTAGAAAGGAGTAAATTCATCTAAAACTGACTTTCTTTCGCCGCTCCGTCTACCAATATGCCTGTCTCCGATAGAGTAGCCGCCCCTCTGCCGACTACTTGTGCAAGTCTGAAAGCATCAGCAAAGCGATCTTTCCATCTCTTTCACAATGTCATCCACTGCCTGCAGAACTTCCAGGCTGACTATCTCTCCGACATCATTCGATTGCGGCTGAATGCCCAGCAACTTCACATCACAATTAAGCTCAAGGGTCAGATATTTCGCCAGCATGGACAGCGGCATACTGTGTGTGGAAGCGCTCATCCCATCCAGATCTTCGATTGGAATCCATTGAACAGTTCCGGGAGCTTGACCCATTTCTGCCGCGTCCACCACCAAAACGACATCAGGCGCGAAGTGGCGCAATTGACTCGTCATGTTTTCAGGAGCGTGCCCGGCCTCCATGACAAGGATGTGCTCGAGATCCTGTATTAAGCGGGAATCAATCAAGGTGCGCGCGATCAAAGTTCCGGCTGCATCATCCGAACGGTACGTATTTCCAATCCCCATGATCGCGATCTTTTTGCAGAGCGCTGACCTATCCGCTGGTCGCTCCAGTAACTGGCGTAGCGATGTTTTCCATGAACTGGGCAATGTCTTCCTCTTTTCCATAATAGACCATGAATTCCTTCTTTAGCACTGCATGTTCCCAGTCTTCGTTCGACATTCCCATACACTTAAATTTGCAATTGACCACGCACTGGCCGCAATACACGCAGCGGTCCATATGATATTTGAGTACGAAGCGCTTTGCAGCACGATCGAGTATCACAAGCTCAATGGCTTTGGATGGACAGTCCTTAACGCATAAACAACAACCCGTGCAAGCTTTGGGATCATAAAAAAGCGCGCCGCGGTAGCGCTTGGGCGGCGGAGTCCTCTCGATGGGATAGAGCTGCGTGGCAGATTTCTTAAAAAAGGAATCAACAATATCCTTCAACATGGTTCCGAATCTCATAGTGGATACCCTCGCAGGAAGATCATGAATACGATCTGCAGCAATACCAATATGGTTCCAAAGCGCCACCATAAGCCAACAGTCTGATCAATACGCAAACGGGTAAGCAGCGATTGAAAAACGGTCATGACCAAAAGAACAGCAATCGTCTTGAGCAGGAACGGCAGGATGCCTTCCAGGCCACCCAGATAAAAAGCAGAGACAAGCGTGATGCCAACGATCAGTTCAATTGACTTTCCGATTTTGAAAATAGCCAGCCCACGACCACTGTATTCTGTTAATGCACCTGCTACGATTTCAGTCTCCGCTTCAGGGGAGTCAAAAGGCGGTAATTCGAGCTTACCCATCAGGCCGATCAATGCCACGATAAAACCTATCGGTTGACTCAAAACGAGCCAGTGGGTTTGAGCATACCCATTGACTTCGCTGATCTGCCAGCTCCCCGCCGCAAGTGCGGGACCGAGCAACGCAAGAAGGAATGGCGCTTCGTAGGCAAACAATTGTGTCAACGCGCGTGTCGCGCCGATCAGAGAAAAGCGACTGCTGGTGTTCCACCCCGCCAGGCCGATGCACATGGTCAACAGGCTGAGGAGATAAACGGTGACGATCAGATCACCGGGGAAACTGTGCACAGGCGCGAGTCCCATGAGCGGCACATACAAAGCAGCTGTCAACGCGCCGGAGATGGCGATAATAGGGAGCCCAAAGAAGAGGAACGGGTTGGCAAGCCCGGGCGTGATCTGTTCCTTGGCAAATAGTTTGACGGCATCTGCAAACGGCTGGAACCAGCGTGGCCCCACGCGATTCTGGAAACGGGCTACGAGCTTGCGATCGATCCATTCATAGAACATTCCTGTAAAGATCAATGTAAGACCTGCAGGAAAGAAGAGGATGGCAATCAAAGGCGGCATGTTATTCATTGTTTGTAATACTCAATTCCATACTGGCGCAGCTGCTTCCACGACCATGTATTCCGTTCGCCGGTACGTGTAACAGTGACCAGCCGGTCATTGCATGAAAAGCACGGGTCCATACCGGCGATCAACATGGGCACGTCTGCAAGCTGGCGTCCAACCGCTTTTTCAAGCACGGAAACCCAATTGCACAGGCTGGGAGTGCGGATGTGGACCCGCGCCGGGTTTTCACCGCCCGCACTTTTGATGTAGTAGAACAATTCACCGCGCGGAGCTTCGACACGGGCAATGGTTTCACCTGCTGGAACCTTGCGCGGCATCTTCACCGTTAATGGCCCTTCGGGCAGGTTATCAATAATGGTCCGAATTGCAAAACAGGAGACAAGCAATTCGTTCAAGCGGACAACACAACGCGCCTCCAGGTCACCGTTGGTTGCGGTCACTGCGCTGATGGGGAATTGTTTATAGGCACCATAGGGAGCTTCCACGCGTACATCGCGCACCAATCCTGAAGCACGCGCGGTCGGGCCAAGCAGACCGAAGTTTTCAGCTTCAGCAAATGAAATGGTCCCGATGCCACGGGTCCGGTTCAGGAACATGGTATCGGTTGTGACCACTTCCAGATAATGACGGATACGCGTCTCCAGATAGTTGAGTCCATCCTTGATGGCTTTGGCCTGTTCTACTCCGATATCGCATTTCACGCCGCCAAGCACATTCGCAGAATAGTTGACGCGGTTACCCGTGAGCTGTTCAAGGAGGTTCATCACCGTTTCGCGATCACGCCAGGAATACATGAACAGGGTATCGAAGCCTGCCTCATGTGCCGTAACCCCCAGCCACAGCAGGTGACTGTGAATCCGCTCGAGACCCGCGACCAGTTCACGAATGGCCTGCGCACGGGCAGGTGCTTCGACTTGCGCAAGCTTCTCCACTCCGAGACTATAAGCCATCGCATGGGTGTGCGAGCAGATGCCGCAAACGCGTTCGAACAGGTACAGGTTCTGGATCCAGTTGCGGCTTTCTGCTGCCTTCTCAATTCCGCGATGGGCATAGCCGAGACGCATGCGCGCCGCGGTGACGACCTCGCCATCGACTGTGAACTCGAAGTGACCCGGCTCCTTCAACGCCGGATGCTGGGGGCCGATGGGAACGACAAATGTATTGCCCCCAACAACTCCCTGCTCAGGCAGTTCGTCTGCATGACGACCTTCGACAGGTTTGGCCTGGTCGATGGTGAAATCAGCCCGCAGCGGATACACATCTTCGGGCCAGTCATCGGAGATGAACAAGCGATCAATGTTCCTGGCGCCCACGATCTTGAAGCCCAGCATTTCGTGCAGTTCGCGTTCGAAGAATGTGGCAGGCGGGATGATATCTTCGATCGTTGGCAGAGCCGCATCACCTGTACGCGGCAAACGGACTCGCAGCGTGGTGATCGCCGCGCCATTGCAGAAGTGATAGAGCGATTCCAGTTGTCCCGAATCGACCCCAAGGTCCAGACCGGTGATCGCTGAAAGATATCCCCAGTGTGCTTCATGCAACGCGCCCACGGCCGGGTGCAGATCATCCACGGAGATGGAGACGTCCAGTCGATCCGGTTCGGGACGCGTCGTCTCTTTCTTCCATGCTTCCAAAAGCTGCTCAGCTTTTTGTAAATTCTGTTCGATATTCATCAGCGGCCTTTTCAGTAATAGGTTGTGTTCGCGTGGGAGGAGAGTTTCCGTCTTTCAAGTGTGTGATCAACTGGATGAAGCCATCCACGATGGCTTCGGGGCGCGGCGGGCATCCGGGAATAAAAACATCCACCGGGATCACTTCGTCCACTGAGCCGCCCACGTTATAACAGCCATCGAAGACACCGCCCGAGATGCTGCATGAACCCACAGAGATGACGAACTTCGGTTCAGGCATTTGTTCGTAGGTTCTCAAGAGTCGTTCACGCGCCTGACGGGTAACGGGTCCCGTTACGATGAGCACATCCGCATGGCGCGGGCTGCCCTCGAGCTTGATGCCGAAACGTTCCACATCATAGCGCGGCGTGAGCGTGGCAAGGATCTCAATATCACAGCCATTGCAGGAACCGCTGTTGAAGTGCAGCGCCCAAATGGAATTCAGCCGCGCCCAGGTGCGCACTTTTTTCGCCACCTTCACCCATAATGGATCTTGATTGATATTCATCGAGTCACCATTTCATCCAAGGATCAAAGCGATCAACGCCAGGATCAAACCCAACAGATAGATGCCGGCAACCGGAGAGAGATCACTGCTGCCGATCATCAAGACACCCAGATGCAGCACCGCAAAAAACAACGCAACCACAAAGAACTGGCGATATCCGGGCGCGGCCGGAACGGGGTCATTTTCTTCGCCGCTGGCATAGGTTGCTGTTTTAAATTCGGACGTGCGCCCCGTTGCCGCGAACAAACGTCCCAGCCCTGAGACGATGGACACAACAACAAAATAGATCAGGAACGCAACCAGAGGGGAAAGTAAAATATTTTTCATGTCAACTTCCAAACATTTTCATGAGCTCTGCGCCCGCAGGAACTGTTAACCAATTGATCAGGTTGGGGAAAAATCCAAGTACGATTATCAATAGCGACATTACGATCAACGGCAGTGCAATGGTCCATGTCAATGGTTTGCCCGCCAGCACCTGCTGGGATGGTTCCTTGTGATACATCAGGTTCACAAGCGGCGCATAATATCCGAGTGACAGGACACTGTTGAGCGCCATGAAGATCATCAACGCGACGATCCAGTTATTCTGCGTTTCAAACCCCGCCACAAAGATCTGCCACTTCGACATAAATCCGGCCAGCGGCGGCATGCCGCCCAGTCCCAGCACGGCAATGCTGAAAGCCAGCGCAACCAGCGGATACTTCTGCGCGGCCCCAGCCAGGTCACTCACCTTCAACGCGGCATGCGATCCGTTACGCAGGAACATTCCGTACATCAACGCACCCACCGAAAGGAATGCCAGTCCCTTCATCAGCATGTGATTGAATAGATGAAAGAACGCGCCCTGTGCGCCCAATTCAATTCCGGAGTACAGCGCAATACCGAGCCCCAGCAAAACATATCCTACATGACTCAAACTTGAATACGCCAGCATGCGTTTCACAACGGTCTGTCGCAACGCAAGCAGGTTGCCATACAAAATATTCAACGTACCGAATGCCATCAGGAGTATGCCCCACGACAGCGCAAAGCCGGTCAGCACTGCCAGCGCCCGCAGCATGGCGATCAGACCGATCTCGATCACCACACCAGAAAGCATCGCGCTGATCCCGCTGGGTGCCTGCGAATGTGCGTCCGGCAGCCAGGTATGGAGCGGAACAAGCGCCACCTTCACGCCAAAGCCTATCAGGAATAAAGCACCCGCGCCCAAAAGCGAGGTGCGGTTCACACTGGACCTGAGAACTGCTTCCGCTATTTCGGCCATATCCAGCGTCCCGACCTGAGCCAGCACCAGCGCGATACCGATCAGGACGAGCACTGATCCCGTTGCACTTTGCACCAGATATTTCATGCCAGCTTCCAGTGAAGCAGGCTGCTCACGATAAAAAGCGACCAGCAAATAGGACGAGATCGCCATGCCCTCGAACCAGACCCATAAATTGAAGATGTCACTGGCAGAGACCAGCCCGATCATCAATCCCATCATCGCCAGAAGCATGGCGTAATATTTCTCCTCGCCCACTTCGCCCGCCATGTAGGAACCGGAAAATAAAATGACAAGCGTGCCAAGGAACAATACACAACCTGCCATCAACAAGCTGATCCCATCCACGCGCAGCCAGATGGTTTCTATATTGAATTTCTGCACACCATACATGAAAAACTTTTGCACTGCCACTGAGAATGGCAGCCATGAAATCAAGACTGCCAGAAGCGCCAGCCCGCGCACAAGGAACGAGCGACGATGTAGCGTGGTCTCATGTGTACCTACCCGCCCCGCGAGATACACCAGCGGAGACGAGATCAATGGGATGACGATCAATCCTGAAAAGGTCAATAGGTTCATTTATGCACCCATCCACAAGACAACCAGCACCACCAGTAACGCGCTGACCATGCCAAATATGTTCCAGTTCAACTCCCCTGTTTGCGTGGCTCGCAGGCGCTCAGCAAACCTGGAAACACCCTGGACAACCAGGTCATTCACCAACTCAAAACCAAAGGATGTATCCACGAACGGGTTGAGCCAGCTGCCTCCAAAGAGTACGAAGCCTCTTGCACGCACCCAGGAAAACCCAAAGCCGAGCGCAACCACCAGTAATGCGAACCAGGTCGCGGGTGCGGAGAGGATGGCAGAGACAAGCTCCAGTGTGGACTCGTGTTCAAGCGCGTGAAATGGCAGGGTTGTAGACAGAAGTCCATTTAATCCACCAAAGAAAAGCCATGTAACAAACGAACCCGCTGCAAGTATTCGCAGTGCAAATTTCATCGCTGACCCAGCCTGATGAACATTCAGCTGATCGCGCTCCCTACCGAAGAAGACCAGCCATACCATGCGGAAGGTATAGAAGGCGGTAAGTCCTGCGCCGAAAAGCATGATCGCATACGCCCAGATCGGCGAATGCTCAAGACCTACTTCAAGAATGTATTCCTTGCTCCAAAAACCGTTGAGGATCGGGACACCCGCCAAAGCCAGCGCGCCGATAATGAAAACATTGCGCACGAGAGGCATTCTGCTTCCGAGCGCACCCATGCGGCGCATATCGCGTGTGCCGACACTATGAATGACGGAACCTGCGGCCAGGAATAGCAACGCTTTAAAGACCGCATGACTCAGCAGATGGAACTGGCTGGCAAGGACGCCGCCCGCGCCAATCGCATACACCATATACCCAAGTTGACTCACAGTTGAATAGGCGAGCACGCGTTTGAGGTCGGTTGCGACGAGCGCGGAAAGCGCGGCTATCAAAGCCGAAATCAAACCAACGAGAAGCACAGACATTTTCCAGCCGGGCACGCCCTCGAACGCGGGATAAAAACGCGCCAGCAGATAAATGCCAGCATTGACCATGGTCGCCGCGTGGATCAAGGCGCTGACCGGGGTGGGCGCTTCCATGGCATCCGGCAGCCAGGTGTGAAACGGGAACTGGGCCGACTTTGCTGCCGCGGCGATCAGGAAACTGAATGCAATGAGTGATAGTGAAACCGCGGGGAGTGTGGATGCTTTTGCCAGGAGATCCGAGATCTGAAAACTTCCGAGATTCACAAAAGCGATCAGCGTACCCACGAGAAGGCCCACGCCACCGACCTGCGTGATGATGAGTGCCTTCATGCCTCCTGCCACAGCTTTCGGGTCATCGTTATAGAACGAGATCAAGCCGTACGAACACAAGGCCGTGATCTCCCAGAAGAAGAAGGTAAATAATAAATTTCCGCTCAGCACAAGCCCGGTCATCGCGCCGATGAAGAAGAGGACGAGGAAATAATAGCGTCCAAGCTGTTCATCGCCGCGCATGTAGTCCACCGAGAAAACCACTGCCAGCGAACCGATCACAGCGGCGATGGCTGTCAGGGACACGGCGAGACCATCTGGGACAAACGTCAGGTCGCCGAAGGCTTTCCCAAGTGGAATGTGAATGACGGTCTCTGAAGTTGCGGTTGTTAAAAGCACAAGTGAAGCAATGGCTGTGAGAATGCTGAAGACTACTGCGAGAATATGTTGGAGCCTGGGATGTTCATTGCGTACAAGCCAGATAGTGATCGCGCCCAGCCACGGAAGCAATATGACGAGAGGTACAAGTATCGCCGCCATGTCAACCTCGCAATGTGGAAATCTTTGGAACATCCAATGTACCAAAGCGCCGACGCACCTGGACAGCAAGTGCCAGGCCAACAACTGCAACGATGGTGTCTGCCACAATGACCGTTGCAGCAGTGGATTGTCCAAGCCCCGTACTGCCACTCATTTTCCCGGCCAGAATCAGTGCCAGAATAACAGCCTTGATCAGGATCTGCAGCACCATCACAACTTTGATCAGGTTACGCGTGATCAACAATCCGTAAAACCCCACCCCCAGTAAGGCAATCACACCAAAAAGGATAACGTTCAGGGGAGTGAATGTCATGGGTGAATCTCCGTTCTTGCGGGTGCCTGTTCCGAGAGCAACCCCAACACTCCCATCACACCCGAAAAGATCAATGCGATCTGGATCCATACATCGAGTACGCGGCTCTGCCATAATGATACGGCAAGAGTGATGGAACCACGCTCAAAGTATGCCGGAATGATGGGAAAAACCATCCATCCCAACAGGATAGTTACGAGACCCACGATCCCGAAAGCCACGGGTTTCGAAATCACGGAGGGTGGGTCCCATGCATCATCACCCACGACACTGACCGCATAGACCAGTAATACCGTCACCAATCCCGCGCCAACCGACAGTTCCATGACAGCCACCTGGGCCGCGCCCAACAGATAGATCACAGCGGATACAAGTGCACTGATGCACGCCAGATATATTGTCGCCGAAAGGATACGTGTCGCTACAATTGCGCGATATGCGCAGAAAATTACCCCAAGGAGCAAAGCAGCATATTGAATGCTTTCCATTGATTTAACAGACTCCCAATGACTTTTCTCGAAACCCGAATCGATACAGGCCCCGAATATCACCTCCATGTTTCATGCTCCTATTGCGCTTGTGAAATATACCACAAAACCAACTGCTTAAACCCCTCTCAAGAATGGTCTATCGGAATTGCGGAAACAAAACCATTACCCAGGTCGTCACCGTCCTATCAGCGATTTGTGCAAATCAGAATTATCTTTAAAAGGAGTACAAAAAATGACACACAAAATCGTTTCGCTTATAGTTGTATTGATGCTGGTCCTGTTAATTGCGGGATGCGCTGCGCAGGCACAAGCGGCCGAGGCTCCCGATACAGCGGATGCATCAACGCAGAGCAGCCCCATGGAGGATCAAGCCAGCCTGGTGGAAAACTTGCGTGCAGCAGGTGCGAATGTGGAACTCGGTGACCCTGTCGAACAGGCCTTCTTTACCGTGACCGGACAGATCATCAAGGTCAACGGTGCGGATGTACAGGTCTTCGAATATGAATCTGCGCAGGCAATGGAGGCCGATGCGGCTCAAGTCTCAGCTGACGGTGGCTCGATCGGCATGAGCATGGTTGCCTGGGTGGAGGCCCCACACTTCTTCAAAGCAGGTCGCGTGCTCGTCCTGTATGTAGGCGAGGATGCCGCAGTGCTCGACCTGTTGAAAGGCGCGCTGGGCGGGCAATTCGCCGGCCGATAATTTTCAGCGCAGGATTAAGATGACTGAAGAAGTAAAAGACAAGGTTTGAGTTATGTGATTTAGATCGCCAGCCCTTTGAACTGGCTCATGTAAAGGTGATGGAAGAATCTCTTCGCCTCGAGTAGCTGCTGATGCGTGGCCTGCTCGACGATCTCGCCGTCTCGGACGACGATGACCTTGTCTGCATCGCGGATCGTGGAGAGGCGGTGGGCGATAACGAAGCTGGTGCGGCCTTGCATGAGGCGCAGCAGCGCTTTCTGGATGCGGGCTTCGGTGCGCGTGTCCACGCTCGAGGTGGCTTCATCGAGGATAAGGATACTGGGTCGGATAACACCGCGCGTGTAATCGCCAGCATACGGTACTAATTTCCACCATCAACTTCTGACAGCCGAAGGTGTAGCGCCTCTAGCAGGCCTGCATGATAAGCAGGCGCAGATCAATTGTGCTGTGTCATGCATGATGTGGACTCTCGCATCGGACTCTGACAATTGACACACCCAGCCATGACCAGCATGTGCGGCAGATAAATGTATGAACATTTGTTACCAATTAATATGATAAACAGGGGTAATATTGAAAAGCAGAGCGAAAGGTAATCCTTATGAAGAAAAAGCTGCCATCTCCAGCAGGGTTTGAAGATCAAGAGCCACAATATCGTATCATTTTTGAATCCGCCAGTGATGGAATGATCATCAGCGATATAGGGACCGGCAATGTGGTGGATGCAAACCCGGCCGCAGCCGCGATGTATGGCTACACCCGTGCAGAGTTCATCGGCTTGCATCTGACAGCATATATCCACTCTGACAACCAACGACTTTTCAAAGAGGCTGCCAATGACGCGCAGCCGGGAGGCGGGTTCGCTGTGCCGGCAGTTCACCTGCACAAGGATGGCTCATCGTTCCATGTGGATGTGCGAAGCACAACCATCCCCTTTCAGGGGCGAGCCTGCATGCTGAGCCTCGTCCGTAACGTCAGCGAGCGGGTCAACGCAGAACGCCTGCTCCACCAGCGTATGGAAACCCGTGCCCACGAACAAGCCACACTGCTGGAGATCTCACATACGCTGGCATCCACATTGGATCTCCAGCCGGGTTTGATCCTCGACCAGTTGCGTGGGATCATTGAGTACACCCAGGGCGGACTATTCGCATTGGAAGACTCCACCCTGGTCGCTCTGGCAATGGACGGGATCCCGCAAGTGGAGCATTCCCCGCCTTTCCGCATCCACCTGCAGGGACCGAAAACCCTGGCCACGCTGTTCAATGGGCACCAGCCTATTCTCATCGCCGATATGTGGAATGACGACCCGCAGGCGCGATTCCTGCGTCTGCTCCTGGATGATGGAGCCGCGGTATTACTCGAAGGGATGCAGTCGTGGATGTGGGTACCGCTGGCAGTGAAAAGCCGCATGATTGGCGGTATCGGTGTGGCGCACGAGGAACGGAATTACTTCACATCCCATCACGCTCACCTGGCTCTTAGTGTAGCCGACCAGGCTGCCATCACCCTGATCAATGCTGAACTTTACGGGCAGGCACAGGCGTTCGCGGTATTAGAGGAACGACAGCGTCTGGCGCACAACCTGCATGATGCCATCAACCAGTCACTCTTCTCAGCGGGTTTGATCGCCGAAGTCCTGCCGCGCTTATGGGAGCGGGATCAGGATGAGGCGCGGCGATCTCTCGATGACTTGCGAAAGCTGACACGCGGGGCAATGGCCGAAATGCGCGCCCTGCTGGCCGAGCTTCGCCCCTCAACCCTGACGGATGCCGAGCTCGGCGATCTGCTGCGCCTGTTGGGGAACGCGTTCACCGGACGCACAAATATCCCAGCCACGGTGGCGGTGGTGGGCGAGGGTGACCTGCCCGCGGATGTGCAGGTGGCAATCTACCGCGTCTGCCAGGAAACACTAAACAATGTAGCCAAACATGCCGGGGCCGGCATGGTGGAAATAAATCTAAAACACGAAGATACCGCCATTGAATTGAGCATCCGCGATAATGGCCGGGGCTTTGATCCTGAACAAACCAGCTCCGGTCACTATGGCTTAAGTATGATGCAGGAGCGGGCTGAAGGCGTAGGCGCACGGTTATCGATCGTGAGCCAGCCCGGCCACGGCACTGAACTCATCATCCACTGGGCACCCCCCCACAAAGTACTTCACGAGGAGTCTTTATGAAAATCCCATCATCCCAACCCATTCGCGTCATGCTTGTTGACGACCACACAATGGTTCGCCGCGGGCTGGCGACCTTCCTCAAGGTGTTCGATGATCTGCAACTAATGGGCGAAGCTGGGAGCGGCGAAGCTGCCCTCCAACTCTGTGCTGAGTTGCTGCCCGACGTGATCCTTATGGATATGGTCATGCCAGATATGGACGGGGCAGCCGCAACACGCGCGATCCGCCAGCAGTTTCCACAGGTGCAGGTGATTGCATTGACCTCTTTTAAGGAGGGAGACCTGGTGAAGAACGCGCTGGAAGCCGGAGCGATAGGCTATCTGCTCAAGGATGTCTCCGCTGATGAACTGGCCGGGGCGATCCGCGCCGCTCATGCCGGCCGCGCCACCCTCTCCCCGGAGGCTGCCCGGGCGCTGGTCGAGACGACCAATCTGCCGCCCGCGCCCGGCCTCAAGCTGACAGAGCGCGAGCGTGAAGTTCTGGCCCTGATGATCGAGGGATTGAACAACGTGCAGATCGCCGGCGGACTTAGCGTAAGCCCATCCACGATCAAATCCCACGTCAGTAATATCCTGTCTAAATTAGGTGTTGCCAGCCGTACCGAAGCTGTAACTCTTGCGCTGCGCAACCACATAGCCCCCTGATCTCCCCCAAGTGGCGGAGATCATTTTCCCCTGACCGATGGATGTGGTTGGGGACTATTTGTATTAATATGAATGAGATTGAAAACATCATCGAGGCTAAACAGGGAGTTCGCACCATGATATCTTACGAAGGACGCGTATCGCTTCTGGAATTACTATTCAGGGGGTCGGGTATGAGCCTGCCAGAGTTAGCTGAAGACCCGCAGATTTTGGAAGACCTGCTACAGGATGTTTTCGAAGATCTTCAACGCACGAAGGTACAGTTGCACGGGCAGGTATCTGCCCTACAGGCCCGAAACAGGGACCTGGAGGAATACGTTCATATGGTCGCCCACGATCTCAAGGAACCATTGGTCGTTATGGCCTTTACTTCAAACTTGATCACCAATGTCCCTGATCTTAACGGTGAAGAACTGAAGGAATACCTGCGGCAAATGGGTATGACCGCGAACGATATGAAAAGAATCATCAACAATTTGTTGCTCTTCGCCGAAGTGAGCAAGGCTGAAGCGCAGGTGGGACCTGTGCACATGACCGAGGTCGTGGCGAATGTTCAGGATCGTTTGGGTCATATGATCAGGGAACAGCAGGCTCAGATCGTCCTCCCGCAGGTCTGGCCGGATGCCATCGGCTACGGACCCTGGATCGAAGAAGTATGGACCAACTATCTCAGTAATGCCATCAAGTATGGAGGCAGGCCGCCATATTTGGAACTGGGCGCATCCGCCGGGAAGGACGACGGCCAGGCCCGCTTCTGGGTGCGTGACAACGGTCCAGGTATCCCGCCTGCAGTTTGTACGCGCCTGTTCACGTCGTTCAACTCTATGGGCCGCCTTATCGATCCACAGCACGGGTTGGGCCTGCCGATCGTGCACCGCATTATCGAGAAGATGGGTGGTCAGGTAGGCGTCGAGAGCGAAATAGGCACAGGCAGTCTCTTTTCCTTTACCCTGCCGGCCGCGGCATCCTCCAGCGCATGAGGCCTGCTCCGCCCCGCTGCTGCCAGCTGTACCGAAGCTGTAACTCTGGCGCGCAACCACATAGCCCCCTGATCTCCCCCAAGTGGCGGAGATAAATATTCCCCGGCTGGTGGATGCGACCGAGGAAAGCTTTGCTGTAAAATGAGTATACGAAAAGGGTTTGCCTGACTGCCACCCAATCATATGCCAGCAGCAATTGTCAACAGGCAGAACCTCGAATATACAAAGGCAAATTATGTCGTTTCCTGTCAAAAAACAAATTTTCATGGAAAATCCCACTGTACTGTCAGAACAGACACTACTTCAAGGCGAACACGAACCACTCACACTGCCAGAATCGGAGGCTCGTTACCGACGGCTCTTCGAGACCGCCAAGGACGGGATCCTGATCCTGAATGGAGATACAGGACGGATCGTTGACGCCAACCCGTACCTTCAGGATATGCTGGGTTACTCTGAAAGCGAATTGATCGGCAAGGCGCTGTGGGAGATCAGCGCGGTCAGGGATATCCCTGCCAGCCAGCAGGCCATGCGGGAGCTGCAAAAGAATGAGTACATCCGCTATGAGGATATCCCTCTGGAAACCAAAACCGGTGGACGTAAACACGTGGAGTTCGTCAGCAACGTTTATCTGGTTAATGACTTGAGGGTGATCCAGTGCAACATCCGCGATATCACGGAACGCAGGAATGCGGAGACGCAGGCGCTGGCGACCAATGACAAACTCGTGGCTCTGGTAAATGAACTCCAATGGCGTGACAACCAAATGCAGCTGATGAATCGTATGAATGAACTGTTACAGTCCTGTATCACACGAGACGAAGCCTACCGGGTCATTACCCTGTTTGCGACGGAACTGTTTCCCGGACATAATGGCAGTCTCGCGATCCTGCCTGCCAGAAATGAGAACCTGACAGTAGTGGCGCGCTGGGGCGCTCACGTGATCGTGGAGCCCATCTTTACGTTGGACGATTGTTGGGCGCTGCGCCTCGGCCAAATTCATGAAGTCCTGGACCTGGAAGCAGGTTTGCTGTGCAATCATTTTGCGCATCGACCTCAGGGCGGCTACTTTTGCCTGCCCTTAACAGTGCAGGGCGAAACGTTGGGAGTATTAACCCTGAGCGATGACAGCGTTCAAATAGGCGATCACCCACCCGGCCTGAAACAACTGGCCGTAACAGTCGGCGAAATGATTAAACTTTCCCTCTCCAACTTGATTCTGCGTGAGGAATTGCGCTCGCAAGCCATCCATGACCCGCTGACTGGTCTATTCAACCGCCGCTACCTGGATGAGACCCTTCCGCGCGATCTCTATCAGGGCCAGCGCAGGAACGCTCCACTATGTGTGGTAATGCTCGATTTGGATAACCTCAAGCAAATCAATGATTCTTTTGGGCATGGCGGTGGTGATTCGGCATTGCGCGAACTCGGGCACACCCTGCGGGAGCATCTGCGCAAAAGCGATATCTCGTGCCGCTACGGCGGCGACGAGTTTGTGCTTGTTCTGCCCGATTCATCGATCGCCGATACGCAGGAGCGGGTCGAACAGATCCGCATCTTCTTCAAGGAACGTCAGATCCAGTATGGTGAGCAAGTGCTGGGTCCGCTCACTGTATCCGCCGGGATCGCGCAGTGTCCTGAACACGGCACAGCCGCCAGTGAGCTGCTGCGGGCAGCGGACGAAGCCCTCTATGCAGCCAAACAGGCCGCAGGGGATCGCACGGTTATTTACAAGTCAGAGCTCCCTTTTTGACCTCCCCCAAGTGGCGGAGACAAACACTCCCCGACCGATGGATGCGGTCGGGGAGTGTTTATCATAAAATTAAGCAGCAGTGCGTTTTTTCCAGGCGCCTATCCGATTATTCTGTTTAACCTTAATCTGGTGATTACCCACATCTTTGCGTTGCCTAATTCGGCGGGCTGAAGCCCTGC
>JBDTPH010000249.1:0-7340 GCA_039932795.1 Chloroflexota bacterium | reverse complement strand
AACGGTGAAAATAAATTTGTAATACCCTTCAGAAACCCGCCCGATGGCGGGTTTCTTGTTGAATTTCTCTATCCGATAGTCAATTTTCTTAATATACTATTGACTTTTCTGAATAAAAGTCGTAATATATGAATAATAATTGACATTGAAATACGTTTTATTAAGCCATGCTTTAAAAAAAGGAGCATCAAATGTCTGATTTTGCGATTGAAGCCAAACAGCTGGTAAAAAAATTCCCTGCCCGTCCAGGAACAGGTGACAAAAAAGCTGAAGGAGAGTCCCCCACTGCCCCGAAGCAGGGGATTTGGCCGTTTCGAAAGAAAGAGCCAAAAACCATGTTCACCGCTGTGAACGGTGTGGATCTGCAGATCATGCGCGGCGAGATCTTTGGCCTGCTGGGCCCCAACGGCGCAGGAAAATCCACCACAATCCGCATGCTCTGCACCCTGCTTGAGCCCACCAGCGGCAGCGCGCAGGTCAATGGCTTCGATACGGTCAATCAGGCCAACGACGTTCGGCGCAGCCTGGGAACCGTCCTGGCAGGCGAGCGCAGCATTTATTGGAAGCTGACCGGCCGCGAGAATCTCGAGTATTTTGCTGCGTTGTATCACATCCCACAGGCTATTACCAAGAAACGCGTGGATGAACTGATCGAACGCATGGAGATCAAGGACCGCGCGAATGAACTGGTTGAAAAGTATTCAACAGGAATGCGCCAGCGCATCGCGATCGCCAAGGCTTTGCTTGCGCGCCCCCCCATCCTTCTCCTGGATGAACCCACGCTCGGCCTGGACCCTCAAGCGGCCCGCCGTGTACGGGAGCTGATCGCTGAGCTGAAGCAGGAAGGTCACACCATCCTATTGACGACTCACTATATGGAGGAAGCCGACCAACTCTCAGACCGTATTGGCATTATCGATACAGGCAAGGTGATCGCGCTCGACACGCCTGAAGGACTCAAGCACCGCATTGACCAGAAGGAAGTGATCCGCCTGGAGCTCACGGGCTGGCATGAGGATCTGGCAGGCAAACTGAGGAGCATCTCCGGTATTGAACATCTGACCACTCGTCAGCAGGGCGACACAGACCTGTGGGAGGTGAACATGCAAGCGCTGAACAGTCGTACGGCGGTGCCCCGTATCGTGGAACACATCAGCGGTAACGGCACGCGCCTGGTCAATATGAATATTGTCAAGCCATCGCTCGAGGATGTATTCATCCACCTGACCGGCAAGGCATTGAGGGATTAGGAAACCGCATGGAAACTTCAGTTACTCCCCGCTCACTGGGTCAGCCTGGCTTCGGTTCTGACCTGCGCGCCTTTCTGGCAATCGTACGCCGCGAATGGACGATATTCACGCGTTATCCAAGCTGGATCATCGCCCTGTTCATCTGGCCGCTGATCTTCCCGATGATGTACATTCTGACAGCACGCGCACTTGCGGGTCCGGATGGTAGCGGCCTGGCGATCTTTATGGAAAAAACAGGTGCAACCGACTTTATTGGCTACATCATCATTGGAACAACAGTGTGGATGTGGCAAAACATCGTCCTGTGGGATATTGGCTTTGCATTACGCAATGAACAAATGCGCGGCACACTCGAGTCGAACTGGCTTTCTCCCACATGGAGATTTTCATACCTGCTGGGGCATACCGGCCCACAGATCGTCTCCATGTTCATGTTCATTTGCATTACCGCGCTGGAGTTTGGATTTCTCTTCAATGTGAAATTGAACGGCAGCGTATGGATGATCCTGCTTATGATGCTGGCGGCCATCCCATCCATTTATGGCCTTGGGTTTGCGTTTGCCAGTCTTGTGATCACCGTCAAGGAAGCCAATGCCTTCGTCTTCCTCATCCGCGGCCTGGTAATGATCTTTTGCGGCATTACGTTCCCCATCAGTCTGCTGCCTGGCTGGATGCAATCCATTGCAAAATGGCTCCCGCAAACCTATTTGATCCATGGAATGCGCAGTGCGGCATTTTCAAAGGCCGGGTTCACCGAGCTCCTGCCTGACTTGATACCACTTCTTTTGTTTGGCGCATTCTGGCTTGTTGTCGGTTATTCCACTTTTTTGTGGATGGAACGCCGCGCTCGTCGTACTGGCGCGATAGGACAATATTAGGTGAATAGTATGGAAACTAACTCCCTTTCGCAACCCAACCTGAAGACACAATTGTGGGCGTTGTATGTCATTGCACGCAAGGACTGGAAGGTCTTCTGGCGCTATCCCTTGAACGCCGTCTCCAACATCTTTCAACCCATCATCTGGATCACGCCCATCTATTTCATGGGCAAGGCATTCAGCACAAACGGACAGGCGCTCGGTTTCGCAGCGTATAGCGGCACCGGCGATTACATGTCCTTTATCCTGCTGGGTACAGTGTTAACCAACTTCATCATGACCGTGTTCTGGGGCATGGGTTATGCCCTCAAGCAGGATATGGACGCGGGCGTACTTGAATCAAACTGGTTGACACCTGTTCCTCGTTTGCTCATTCTGGTGGGTCGGACTCTTACCAGCCTGCTTACGACAGCTGTAATATCCGCAATTATGCTTGCCATTGCAGGTATATTGTTTGGCTTCAAACCAACAGGAAATACGCTCGCCGCGTTTCTTACTGCTATTCCCATGTTGATCGGTTTATATGGATTTGGCTTTGCCTTTGCGGCCGTGGTTCTATTGATGCGTGAAGCCAATACCCTTGTGGACGTCGGCAGCTTTCTTGTGCAGGGATTTTCCGGGACGAACTTCCCCGTGCAATCCCTGCCATCGTGGCTTATCCCCATCGCATTGGCGCTCCCATTAACGTACGGTTTGGATGCAGTGCGCGGCTTGATTTTAAAAACGAATACCATCCTGCCGATCAGAGTGGAAATTGTCCTTGTCATCGTCTTTATGTTTGGGATGTTGTGGTTCGGCTCCTGGGTCTTCTACAGAGTCGAACGGCGGGTCCGCACATTGGGAACGCTCGGCCAGCATTAGGTCTGGAAAAAACAGCTACTCTATCCCATGCTTCCAGCGCCGAGGATGGCAGTGTAGGCAATCCCGCAAAGAGTCATTAATCCAAAATTAGAACAGCTGTGCTATAATATTGTCCTCCCATACGAAAGGACAGCCATGTTCACTCGCCTGAAAAAAATCTATCATGAGTTTCCGCGTCTATTCTGGGTCGTTGTAGCGGTGAGCTTCATTGACCGTATCGGAGGCACGCTCCTCTTTCCATTTTTTGCCCTTTACATCACACAGAAATTCAATGTCGGCATGACCCAGGCGGGCATCCTGCTTGGCATGTCCTCTCTCTTCGGGCTGATTGGCAGCACCATCGGCGGCGCGTTGACCGATAAATTCGGCCGCAAACAACTTATCCTGTTTGGGCTGGTCTTCAGCGCCTTGAGCACCCTGACCTTGGGTCTGGTGACCGAGCTCAACGTCCTGTATCCATTGATGATTGTGGTGGGTCTTTTATCCAGTGTTGCGCATCCGGCCCACGATGCGATGATCGCCGATATTCTCCCCGAGAAGCAAAGGCAGGAGGGCTTCGGCATCCTGCGCGTGGTCGGTAATCTTTCGTGGATCATTGGGCCAACTATTGGTGGCTTTCTCGCCAACATTAATTTCCTCTACCTGTTCGTGATCGATGCAGTCATCAGTTGTCTCGTCGCCGCAATCATCTTTCGTGCCATCCCCGAGACAAAACCCGAAGCCCATGCTCATGCAGAGAGTGAGACATTCTGGCAAACGGTGGTTGGGTATCGCGTGGTTTTGAAGGATTTTACTTTCATGGCATTCATGGTGGCGGGCATGCTGATGTTGATCGTTTATCAGCAAATGTACGGTTCGCTCTCCGTGTATTTGCGCGACAACCACAACATCAACCCCAGCGGTTATGGTTTCCTGATGACCACAAGCGCCATTACGGTCGTGATCTTTCAGTTTTGGGTTTCGCGTATCATCAAGGTTCGCCCGCCCTTCCTGATGATGGCGATTGGCACGGTCTTCTACATGATCGGTTTCGCATTGTTTGGTGTTGTCGCCACCTATGTGTTGTTTGCCCTGAACATTGTCATTATCACGATTGGTGAGATGATCGTTGTTCCTACAAGCCAGGCCATTGCCGCGAACTTCGCCCCTGAGACCATGCGCGGACGTTACATGGCGATCTTTGGACTCTCCTGGGCAATCCCTTCGACGGTTGGCCCCGGCGCGGCCGGCTACATTCTGGATAATTACAACCCGAACCTGCTCTGGTATATCGGCGGAGCCCTATGCGGACTCTCAGTGCTGGCTTACTATGCGCTTCATCTTCAGCTTGGAGCCAAGCCTGAATTTGCTCCCGCTTCCGAAGAGGGTGCGACCCTGGCAGCCACAACCGACTAATAAACAGTCCCGCCTTTTGGCGGGACTGTTTATTTATAGAAGTATCATCATTTTTTTTCGAGCAGGCTTAATGATGATGTTCCCCAGCCTGATGCACATGTCCATGCTCAAGCTCTTCACCAGTGGGCTCGCGCAGTCCCACAACCTTTACATTGAAATGCAGCTCATCTCCTGCCAGCGGATGATTGAAGTTTAACGTGACACTATCGCCTTCGACCGTTTCTATGCGTGCATAGCGCGCCTGACCCGCATCATCCCTCACGGTCAGTTCCATGCCTTCTTCAACGGGCATCTCTTTTGGAAATTCGCCGCGCGGCACATTCATGAATGCCTCATCATCATATTCACCGTAGCCATCTGTAGGAAGGATCACGACATCCTTGCTATCGCCGACCTTCATGCCCATCATTTCGCGCTCCAAACCAGAGATGATATTGCCATGACCTACAAGAAACTGCAATGGATCCTGGCCCTCGGAGGAATCGACTACTTCATCATCCACCCGCAGAGTATATTCCATCGAAACCACCACATCACTTTGAACCGAATCTTTGGCCATCTTACATCCTTTCAAACGATTGATTTAGTCTCTTTAACGAAAAAGTCCGTACATTGTAATCGGTTTCTGCAGGCACATTACAAACTACTCACTCGCTGTTTATCATGCCTTCTTCTCCCTTATAATCGAAACATGCGCTACGACATCTGTCTCTCCTGGTACTGGGAATACGACATCGACTTCGTCCAAATGATCGAACATGCCTGCAACGAAAATGGATTAACCCTGTGGCAGATCACACCCGAGAACCTGCTCGAATCCATCACCGCGTTATATAAAGGCGAGAACTCATTTCGGGCGATCCTCGACCGTTCCCAATATGATCACCGTTTTGACCCCGTCCACCGCTGGTCACGTGAACATCACGCGCGCCGCATCAATCCCGCTGAAGTGTCCGCCTGGTCTGAAGACAAAGCCACCATGCACCTTGAACTCATCAGCGCGGGCATTCACACACCTCACACAATTCTGATCTCCCCGTTCATCGAACAACCCGTCATCCCTGAATTGGATCTGACTCCCCTGGGCCAGCAATTCGTGATCAAGCCATCCAATGAAGGAGGCAGCCAAGGCGTCATCCTCGGCGCCTTTTCCCTGGACCAGATCCTGCGTGCCCGCATGGAATTTCCCGAACAAAAATATCTCATTCAGTCCACGATTACGCCGCGCACCATTCACGGGCAGCCGGCCTGGTTCCGGGTCTTTTATGCGGTTGGGAAAACGTATCCATGCTGGTGGCATCCGCTCACACACGTGTTTTCAATGGTCACAGCGCAGGATGAAAATAAATACGAGCTCACGCCTTTGCGCGAGATCACACAACGGATCGCTTCACTTTGCAGGCTCGATTGGTTCTCCACCGAGATTGCACTGACACTTGAAGAATTCGTCGTCGTGGACTATGTCAACGATGGCATTGATACGCGCGTCCAGTCCAAGGCAGTGGATGGCGTGCCGGATGAGGTGCTGCAGGGGATTGCGAGTCAACTTGTTTTGTTAGTGAAAGGAGACAGATGACCAAGCCACGCGCCCGCGATCTGGGGATTCCATTTGAAGGCACGCCCGCGACGCATAATACGATCACGGACGTTCCAGGCGTGACCGTGGGATATGCCACTGTTATCGAAGGCCCATCCGCACGGACAGGTGTCACCATTATCCACCCGCGTCGACAGGGTCATCACGAACCCGTTTTCGCCGGGACATTTGCCTTCAACGGCAACGGTGAAATGACAGGCGCCGCCTGGATCGAAGAAGGTGGCATGCTCGAGGGTCCGATCGGGATCACGAACACACATTCGGTTGGCATCGTCCGCGACACGATCATTGACTGGCAGGCACGCACAGGCGCGCTCTATCAGAAATGGTCCTGCCCCGTTGTAACCGAGACCGCAGATGGCTGGCTCAACGACATGAATGGATTCCACGTCAAGGCTGAGCACGTCTGGCACGCGCTCGATAACGCCAAGGATGGACCGATCGATGAAGGCAACATAGGCGGCGGGACGGGAATGATGTGCTATGAATTCAAAGGTGGTACGGGTACATCCTCGCGCAAACTCCCCGAAAAATTTGGCGGCTGGACAGTCGGCGCGCTCGTTCAATCCAATTTTGGACGACGATTTCAACTCACCATCGCAGGTGTTCCAGTAGGAAAGCATTTAAAGGAAAATGCGCCATTTTCCAATGGTGAGAACCCCTTCCAGCAGGATGACGGCTCGTTGATCATTATCCTCGCTACCGACGCGCCTCTGCTCCCTCACCAGCTCAAACGTTTGGCAAAACGCGCCTCCCTGGGGATGGCGCGCACAGGCTCATTGGGCGGCAACGGCAGCGGCGATATTTTCCTTGCGTTTTCAACAGCATCAACAGGAATGACAGGGGAGATCGCAGGGAATATTAATTATGTCCACAACGAGCATATTGATCCCGTCCTCTTCGCGTCGGCCTACGCATCCGAGGAGGCAATTATCAACTCGATGATCGCAGGCGAATCGATGACCGGGCATTTGGGAATGTCCATTGAAGCGCTGCCGCACGATAAACTGGTTGAGATCATGAAACGGTACAACAGGGTACAGTAGGCAGAAGGCGGAAGGCAGGAGGATGTATGCAGGGATTTCGTGACCTAAAGGTGTATCAGCTTGCTTATAAATTAGCGATGGAAATATATGATGAGAGCAAAGCATTTCCAAAAGATGAACGCTTTTCTCTTACTGATCAAATTCGGCGCTCCTCGAGAAGTGTTACCGCAAACATCGGAGAAGGGTTCCGCAAAAGGCAATATCCCAAGATGTTCCTCAGCAAACTCGCAGACGCGGATGGTGAAGCGACAGAAACGCAAGTCTGGCTGGACTTCGCTCGCGATTGCGGATATATGAATGTCAAACGCCGTGA
>JBDTPH010000248.1:0-6377 GCA_039932795.1 Chloroflexota bacterium | reverse complement strand
CCGAATGCTCGTCACAAAAGGGCTGCTCGAATTTATTGAAGCTGCCCATATTCTCAAACAAAAGGGATTAAAGGTGCGCTTCGCCATCGCCGGGAAAACGGATCCCGGCAACCCGGCTTCTGTGCCCGACGGACAGATCGATTCCTTGAAACAATCTGACGTGTTGGAGTGGTGGGGCTGGCAGGACGATATGCCTGCTGCCCTGGCCCGCGTGGATATTTTCTGCCTGCCATCGTATCGCGAAGGGGTTCCCAATGCCTTGCTGGAAGCCTGCGCCTGTGGCCTTCCGATTGTCACTACAGACACTCCGGGTTGCCGTGACGTCGTCACGCATGGTCTCAATGGGTTCCTTGTACCGGTTAAAAACGCCCAGGCGGTTGCCCTGGCCCTGGAGACTTTGATCGTGGACCAGGAGTTACGTCACAGGATGGGCGCGGCGGGACGTGAAATTGCAGTAAACCAGTTTAGTACAACAAAAGTAAACAAGGAGACTCTCGCGGTGTATGGTTTGTTTTTTAACTCGGAAACAGGCAGGTGAGTTTTCTTGAGGCAATCGATCATCTGTGTGCGGAAGTTTAGTTTTCTTGTCCTGTCTATGAAAATTATGGTCAAACAGGTGGCTTGATGCAAAACTCCAAAAGCCGACGGGGGATTTTTTTGGTCTACACTGCCTTTGTAGCGTTTTGTTCAATTCTTATCGTAGCTGCGATGTTCCGATCGCCATCAGAACCCGGCAACGCGGTGTTCCTGGGGCTTTCACTGCTGCGTCTGGTCTTTGCAAGTGGGTTGTTAGTTGTATTCGTCTTTTTCGTGATGTTATTTATGAAGGGGATCAAAGACCGTGAATGGGTGGATAGGACCCTTGAGACATGGTTTGGTGGGGGACGTTTCAGCAAAGCGACGGCCTGGCTGGCCGGTATCGGCCTCGGGCTTGGGTGGATCGGCTGTTTCCTGCCATCCTACCGCGCCGGTCTGCTGGGTAACCATTGGAACCGGATCCAGCCCATGATGGCCTTCCTCCTGCTCGTAAGCATTGCCACGCTGGTAGTGTTCCTTCTCGTGCGGAGTGACTTATCACGCCGCAGCCTGAAAATTTCCAGCACGTTTCGTTTGAGCTTCGTTTTGTTTTTCGCAGGCGTGATCGTTTTGGGTTTGATGCTGTATACCAAATATGGCGTCCATGATCTTGAAGATTTCTGGTACGGTGCTGGTGTTCCACTTTTGGCATCCCAATTGCTCAGCTCACTATTGGCAGGGATGATATTCCTGCTGGTTGTCGGAAACCGAAATTCAACGAGATTGGATCTGGCCATCTTCATATTGCTTTACGCTGTCACGGCAGTCGCATGGGCAGACGAACCTTTGCAGGGAAGCTTTCTGTTTATCGATCGACGCGCGCCTAATCAGGTCTTCTATCCCTTTGCTGATGCTGCCGCATTCGACGTTGCGAGTCAATTTGGCTTGATCGGGCAGGGAATCTTTATTTACAATACTCCCTTTTTCGACCGCTCGATTTATTTGGGTTTTTTGGTGTACCTGCATACTCTGTTCGGTCAGAACTATGAAATACTGATGATCGTTCAGGCTGCCCTCTTTGCGATCCTCTCACCGCTTATCTATTTGATCGGCCGGTCCTTGAATATGCGAGCGGTGGGTTTTGCATCTGCGGTCATTGCCACGCTCAGAGGCATCAACGCGATCGCGGCAAGCAGCATGACCGACCTGGTGAGCCCTAAAATGATCATGACCGATTTCCCGGCTGCGATCGGTGTTGCACTTCTTGTGCTATTCACCTGTGAATGGCTGAAAGGGCCGCATAGGAAGTGGCATTATGCTTTGTGGGTCGGCGGGGCAATTGGGCTGACACTCATGCTCAGAACAAATGCACTGGTGTTTCTACTTTTGATCCCGATGTATGCCCTCTTCAGGATTGCACCTCAATGGAAAACCTGGCTGGTGAGTTCTGTGCTGATCCTGCTTTCGGTCATAGCGATCACACTGCCCTGGGAATTGAGGAATCTATCGCGCGGGGGCACCATGTACAGCTCCATTGTTGTCAAGATTCAGGATGTGATCCGGTCAAGGTATTCAGTTCCCGAGCCAGATAGCATGTCACCACAGGAAAAAGTGCTTTCCCTGGTCACTTTCAGGCAAACACAGGCAATATCCTCTCTGTATGGTGATTCGTATGTTGCGCCGGATCAACCCTGCAATGCCGTTATTTGCTTTGCCCCAAAACATTTCCTGCACAATGTGGTAACGTCCATCCTCATCCTGCCTGTTTCCCCCATGCTTGATGATGTGCGGCATGTAATCAAGGAAAGTCATCCTTTTTGGCGTGCGGATTGGGATGGGAACTTTACTCCTTTATCCTTATTCCTATTTATGTTGAATGTATTTATGATCGTGTTGGGAATCAGCGTGGCATGGAAACAACGAGGCCTGCAGGGTCTGGTTCCACTGGCGGTATTTACGTTTTACAACCTGTCCAATGCCTTTGCGCGTACATCAGGCGGCAGGTACATCGTGCCCATGGACTGGGTCATTCCCCTTTATTTTATGATTGGCATTCTTTTCCTGCTCAAAGAGACTGCCGGAGCTGCCGATATAAAGGTTGCGCCCCTTTTTGATCCTGAAAATGATGAGCAGGGCAAAACACATGTACACGAGTCACGGTCACCCTGGCTGCAAACCACGCTTATATTAACTCTACTGTTTGGCGCTGGCTTGCTCGTTCCTCTTTCAGAGACATTACATTCCCCCCGCTATGCAGGTTTTGACACGACACAAGCCCTGCGGGAGCGGGAAACACAAATGGCAGAGGCCGGGTTGGAGCTGGTGCAGATCAACGAATTCCTGGAGAACCCTGCTGCTGAAATACTGGTGGGGCGCACACTGTATCCACGCTCCTATAAGCTTGGCCAGGGTGAAATCAGCTTCACCTTTTACCCATATACAATCATGGATTTTCCTCGTACAGGTTTTTTCTTGATCGGGCCGGAAGGCCAGAACAACATTTTATTGCCGGGCGGAGTTCCCGACTATCTACCCCATGCTGCGGACGCCCTGGTAATAGGCTGCAGGGAACAAAATTACATTGATGCTCTCATGGTAATTGTATTGGATGAGCCCGGGGCTGTATATACGCGCTCCCCCATGTCAGAACTCACCTGTCCCTTAAGACAGCCCGTTTGCGAAAACAATAGCGTGTGCAGATAAACAGGCGCTTTCAGGGTTTATGAGTCGAATCATATGATCGTCAACCAGCGATTAAAAACACGAGATCATTGACGTTTGTGCCTGTTGGCCCCGTCTTAAGCAGGTCGCCCAACGCCTGGAAAAAGGGATAGGCATCATTCCGTGACAAGTGGCCTGCCGCATCCAGCCCAAGCGACGCAGCCCTTTGGGCGGATTCACCCGTTACAACGGCGCCGGCAGCGTCTGTGGGGCCGTCATCGCCATCTGTCCCCAGCGCGATCAGCAGGGCATCCTCCAGGCCCGCCAGTTCGTGGACCGCGGCCAGGGCGAGTTCCTGATTCCTGCCACCTTTGCCATCGCCTTGTATCGTGACCGTCGTCTCCCCCCCCGCGATCAAACAGAACGGTCGCGCTCGCTTTGACGATTCATCACGCAATCGCTTCGCCAGCATCACACCGATGTCACGTGCTTCGCCCTGCAGTTCATTGGTCAGGATTTCTGCATCGAAACCTTCATGCGTTGCCTGCTCCAGCGCGGCACGCGCGGCGAGTTTATTATCACCGATAATTATGTTTTGAACGCGAGCACCCATGCTCCAGCCGGCGAGCGCCGGGGACGGCGCTCTGAGCAGGATATCAAAAATAGAACTGGGTGCTTCTTTTTCAAGTTTATATTTCTTCAAAACCGCAATGGCATCTTCCTTTGTTGTTGGGTCAGGGGCTGTTGGACCTGATGCAATTGCCTCAAGCGGATTCCCAATGACATCAGACAATATCAAACCAAGCACGTGCGCCTTTGTTGCTCGCGCCAATCCCCCGCCTTTGATGCGATCGATCTGGCGACGCAAAGTATTGATCTCGTCAATGCGCGCCCCGCTGGATAACAATAGGGATGTCAGTGTTTGTAAGTCTTGCAGGGGGACATAAGGCGCGGTGACCAATGCAGATCCGCCGCCGGAAACTAAACAAACCAATGTGTCGTTCTCATTCAGCGGCGAGACAAACTCCAAAACGCGTTCACCGGCGTGCAGAGAACGCGCGTCCGGGATGGGATGTCCGCCTTCGATAACGGCGAACAACTCACGGCTGGCTCCAGAAGCGAATTTTGTGACGGCGAGTCCGCCAGAAAGTGGGATGCGCGCGGCGAGCGCGTCCATCATCGGTATGGCAGCTTTTCCGATGCCTACACCGAATACGCGCCCCTCCATTTTTGGGAGATTCTTTTGGACTGCCACGTACGGGTCCACGGCTTCGAGCGCTGCGGATAAAATTCGTAGAACGCGCGGATCTTTCAGGCTGTGGGTCGCGAATCGATTCACGTCCATGTCTGTTATGATATCAGAAACTTTTTTGGAGCTGCAATGTCGAAACCCAGGGTGTTTGTGACCAGAGCCATTCCCGAGAAGGGCTTTGAATTGATCAAGGATTTTTGCGATGTGGATCTCTGGCAGGACGATCTGCCACCCAGCCATGAGGAACTATTAAAACATGTACAGGGTATGGATGGCCTGTTGTGTTTGCTGACCGACAGGATAGACGGCGAAGTGATGGATGCGGCGGGACAACCACTGAAGGTGATCAGTAATCACGCCGTGGGGTTCGATAATATTGACGTGCCGGCCGCTACTGCGCGAAAAATTCCTGTGGGCAATACACCCAACGTCTTGACCGATGCAACGGCCGATTTCGCGTTCGCGCTGATGATGGCCGCCGGGCGGCGCCTGCTTGAAGCAGACCGTTATGTGCGGGATGGCAAATGGCAAACGTGGGGACCCATGCTTTTGCTCGGCGTGGAAATGAAAGGTGCAACGCTGGGACTGGTGGGCTTTGGCCGCATTGGCAGGGCAATGGCACGGCGCGCGCTGGGCTTTGACATGCACGTGATCTATTACGACCCCAGGGAAAAGAAAGCGGATCCCGGGATCCATGCAACCCGCGTGGATTTTGAGACCCTGCTCGAAGAATCCGACTTCATCTCGCTTCATACACCGCTGACGCCTGATACGCGTCACCTGATCGACTCGGAAGCCTTGTCGAAGATGAAACCGGGCGCGGTCCTGATCAATACGTCACGCGGCCCCGTCGTGGATATGGATGCACTCTACGAAGCGTTGAAATCGAAACGGATCTTCGCCGCAGGCCTGGATGTGACCGAACCCGAACCGCTGCCGCTTGATCATCCATTGTATACACTTGATAACGTCACTATCATGCCGCATATTGCGAGCGCGAGCAAAACAGCCCGCGATAAGATGTCCTGGATGGCGGCGAAGAATTTGCTCGCAGGCTTGAAGGGTGAGCATTTGCCAAACTTTGTGAACCCGCAGGTGTATGCAAAGTAACATTTTATTAGACATAAAATGCCCCTGTACCTGACTCTTTGTTTGAGCCAAAGTACAGGGGCATTTCTTATTCACATGCTGGGACAACAATTATCCCAGCAGGAGATCAGCGTGACTACGTCCCGTCGCTTGTATCTCCATCTTCGGCATTGAAATCGGTATTTGCGTCGTTGCCAGGGCCACCGCTGAATGAGTCGGCTTCTGTTCCACCGGTCAACGAGTCATTGCCGTTGTTTCCTGACAGTCCGTCGTTGCCTGTGCCGCCGTTGAGTACATCATTGCCAGCGCCACCATCCAGTGTGTCATCGTTGTCGCCACCATTGAGGGTGTCGTTCTTGGCTCCGCCGCACAGCAGGTCATTACCGCTTAGACCATTGAGCGTATCATTACCGTTCAGACCCAGAATCAGATCGGCACCGGAAGTTCCGTTAAGTGTCTTGTTGTTACCACTCGTACCAACCACAACTGTGATCGTCACAGATGATGTGGAGATGCCGTCGTTCACAGTGATGGTAACAGTCGCCGTGCGGACGGTTGCCGCAGGTACAGCGGTGATCGTCACGGTGCGATTGGACCCACTACCGCCGAATGTAATATTGGCATTGGGTACCGCGCTTGTGTTGGATGAACTGCCACTTATGAGCAGCGGATCACCTTCACCATCATTTACAGTGAGGTTCATCGTGCCACCCGAGCTGCCGCACACACCACCTGCAGCAACCGCAATCGTTGGGGCAGTGTTAGCGAATGTTACGGTGTTATCCGTGCTGGTAGAGGCGATATTGTCGTTCCCTGCCGCGTCTTCTGCAGCATTAGCTGGAATGGAGGCGATTACCGT
>JBDTPH010000247.1:0-5118 GCA_039932795.1 Chloroflexota bacterium | reverse complement strand
CGTCCAATCCATCCACGAGGGCATGGGTGGATTCTGGCAGTGAAAGATTTCCCAGTTCACGAATGGTGCGATCGTCTGCGCGGCGGATGGGAACTTTGCGGACGGGCAGCCTCCGCATCGCGTGTCAAAGCTGTATTACATGGTTGATTCGGTCGATGTTGTCAACGCGGCAATTGAAGCCTTTGGCGGCATCAGCATGGACGTGGATGGTGTAACGCGTCAACACGTCGGCTGGGAGGATTGGCAGATCACCTCGCGGCTCGATAACCACAGGTACATGGACAAGGTGCGCGATGCGCTCCGATGCCATACGTCGCAGCTGCCGGGCTACGGTCCGATCGCAGAATGGACGGCGGAAGAGCTTGCAAAGGTTTTTGGGTTCGGACAGTTCTATCGAGCGTTCAGTCTGGTAAATGGTGGAAGAAAAGTGGAAACAGATCTGTTTGAAGGTTTGAGGATCGACTCTTGAAAAAGACGCTCCTGTTTACTTTTATTTTACTTGCTGCATGTCAACCAGCCCCAGGTACGTCAACTGTTTCTCCCCCCACCAGCATATCGGTTACACCAATGATTACGGAGACATCCCTCCCTCCGCCAACGAGTGCTGATACGCTGACGCCTGTGCCAATAGTCCCCGCATCCGTGGTGGAGTTGGATGGCGCAGAAGTTCAGCCTGGTTTTTCCTTGATCAAGTTTGCTGACCTGCCGCGCGCAACAGCCTTTGCGTTCGATCCTCAGGGAAGAATGTATGTCACCTCCCAGGATGGAAATGTATACCTATTAACGGATGATGATCAGAATGGCCGTGCAGACAACACCATAAAATTCGCTTCGGGGTATGTCTTCGCATTGGGTATCGCTGTGCATGCTCCCACGGGTGACGTGTATGTGTCGCATCAGGGTGTCATATCCGTTTTGAGTGATACCAACAATGACGGCCGGGCGGATGGTGATAGAGTTCTGGCAGGAGATCTTCCCTTCGGCCAGCATCAGAACGATAACCTGGCATTCGGTCCTGATGGCCTGCTGTACATAGGTGTCGGTTCTACATGTGATGCCTGTGATGACACCAGCCCGCTTGCTGCGACAATTCTGCGTTTCAATGTTGACACGGGTGAGAGGGAAGTTTTCGCGAGAGGGTTGCGCAATCCCTTTGATCTTGCATTTCAGCCCGGGACCGGCGAGTTGTTTGCCACCGATAATGGACGTGATGACCTGGGCATGGATGCTCCCTTTGAGGAATTGAATCATATTTTGCAGGATGGTGATTATGGTTATCCCAACTGTTGGAACGAGCAGGACCAGGCTGGCTGTGAGAACACGATCCCTGCTGTGGCATTTTTTGAAGCGCACTCCTCGTCAAATGGGGTGGATTTTTATAACGGGCAGCGGTTCCCTGCTGAATATCGAGGGAATGCATTTGTGTCCATTTTTGGTTCGTGGTTAAAGTCTGGTGTGCAAACGGGGATTCAACGAGTGGTGTTATTCACAGAGGGAGAGAGCAGCGAAACGAGCTGGTTTGTCCGTTTGCCCACAGGGATCATGCCATTGCCTTTGCAATTTGGTCCGGATGATGCGCTCTATGTAGGAGATTATTTCAACGGAGTCATCTATCGGATCAGCTATGGAGTTCCCTGATGCGAATAAGCATTTCAGGAGGGCAGTTCTTCCATCCGCTTCACTTCCATATGTGCGCCCAATCCTTCAAAAATGGTAAGGGCCTCCTGCCATAGCTTGATTCCCCACTCCTTATTGTTTCCATTCAATTCATATCTTGCCCATTCGCGCAGGGTACGTGCACGTTCACCTTTAATATCTGCCTCTGCAAAGATCTGCGCGCTTTTGGCGAAGCAATCATCAGCAGTGTAATCCTCAGGATCGCTTAATCCGCTTTTTCTGACACTTACCGGCCTGCCAGTTTTCCCGCTGATCATGCCCAGGACTCTCCAGGCCGCGCCGATATTTTCAGGGACCCGATCTTCCAGTCCCAACGCGAGTGCCTGGCGTGCCGAGTAATAGGCACCCTCGTAATTGCCCAAGCCAAGCAATGCCTCAGCATGATAATAGTAGGTATTCGGCAAACACCATGAACCCTCTGTGCCTGCCATTTCGATGGCTTTTCGCAGGTCTGCTTCAGCTG
Source organism: Chloroflexota bacterium (assembly GCA_039932795.1). Classification (GTDB taxonomy): domain Bacteria; phylum Chloroflexota; class Anaerolineae; order Anaerolineales; family Villigracilaceae; genus Defluviilinea. The sequence continues at coordinate 2,978 of JBDTPH010000247.1, read as the reverse complement.
CAGCGTAATTCTGTAGGGCGACCTGCTCGCCTCCGCGATTGGTGAGGAAGACGATCTCTCCATCGCGGTAGCCGATTTCACGGGCGATCTCCAGGGCACTGTGATAGCGTTGGAAGGCTGTTTCATAATCGCCGCGGGCGTCTGCGATCACACCCAGGTTGCTCAGCGCATCCATTCCCAGGCGGCGATTGCCGAGTTCCTGGAAGATCGTTAACGCGTTTTCCCAATAGAGTTCCGCCTGTTGATACTGGCCCAGTGTATAGAGCGATGCGGCCATCAGGTTCAGGCAGCGCGCCATCTCACTACGCTCATTCAATTCGGTTGTGATGGCCAGGGCTTGTTGTGCCAGTGTGTGAGTGATCTGCACTTCACCAAGCCTGTATCGTGCAAGTCCTTCGGTCCATAGTGCCCGGGCAAGTTCAAGACGCGCATTGACAGCAAGCGCTGCTTTTTGTGCAAAAACAGACTCTTCGAGTGTGGCGCGGTGATCACCGATATATCCATGCGATGTGGCGAGTCCCTGCAGCGCGCGCGAGAATATCATCTGATCATTGTCTTCCTGAGCGAGCCGTTTCATCTCTCCATAGGTTTCAATTGCTTCTGAATAGCGCGCCTGCCAGTTTAACACTTCGCCAAGCTGCTGGCAGATCTCCATTCTTTGTGAAATGAATTGTGATCCCACCTGCACCGAAAGAAAGCGCAGGGCTTTTTGATAGTACGTGGTTGCGGAAGCAGAGGCGTAGGCATCCTGTGCCCGGCGTCCTGCGCGTGCATACCACTCAGATGCTTTCAGCAGGTTGCCGGCTTTTTCATAATGTTCGCCGATGCGCCCGGCAAATTCGTTTACCCGTTCATCGCTTAACCAGATCAAACCTTCCGCGGCTTGTATGTGATAGATCTTGCGTAATCGCAACAAAACACTTTCGTAGGCAACATCATGCAAAATTGCATGCTTGAAAATATATTCAGGTGTTTCTGCAAAAGCAGACTCTTCGTTATTAAAGATCAATTCCTTTTTTCGCAGGGACCCGAGACTGTCAATGACTGCTGTTTCCTCGGTTTGCAGCTCCGGATTGTGCATGTGCTGAACAACGTTGGTCCAGAATACGCGGCCCACCACGGAAGCCTGCTGCAGGATTTCACGATCACTGGCAGACAGGCTATCGAGACGCGCCTGCAGGAGACCTGTCAGGGTGGCCGGCACTTTGAGACTGGCAAGCTGGTCCATTCTCACCGACCATTGGTTGCCGTTTGTGAGGATCACTTCGCCCTCGATGAGCACCTTGATCAGCTCCTCTATATAGAAGGGACTTCCCTCTGCACGGGCGACGATCATTTCTGTGAGTTCATTTGGGATCACGGGAACCTTGCGCAGGATCTCAGCGACGAGTCGCTGGCAATCCTGATCAGATAACGGGAGCAGATCGATACGCAGATGTGGAAGCGGCTCTTTTCCCCAATCCACTCGTTGTTCGAAGAAGGAAGGGCGAGTCAGGGCAACGACCAATAGTGGAAGGTCACGCCGCATCTGCATAAGATAGTCAAAGAAGTCGAGTGAGTCGCTGTCGGCCCAATGAATGTCTTCCAGGAATATCACCCCGGCTTGATTCTGTAAAGCTTCAGTAAAGAACTGTGCCAGGTAATGGAAAGCAAGCTCGCGTATCTGTCGTGCGTCGCCCAGAATACCCTGCAGGTGTGGGCTGGTGGAGAAATCGAACCCGATCATGTGCCCGGTAAAATGCGCACACATCATGGCTTCCTGTGGGCCCAGATACTCTGCCATGCCTTCTTCAAGTTTTTGGCGGGCAATGGCTGCGTTGTCGCTGTCCTGGATCTTGAACCTTGTGGAAAGAAGGTCCCGGATCAAAGCATACGGGATATTTGCTATTTCGAGTGAGGCCCGTCCCTTGAAAAGGCTCTTGGGATCGGGCTGGATCTCGAGCCAGTTGCTGAACTCATATAAAAGACGTGACTTGCCAGTGCCTGCCTCCGCCACGATACTGACGAGGTTTGTTTGTCGCAACTGGGCCGCCGTTTCAAACGCCGATTGGATTTTTGCCAATTCCGTTTCACGCCCGATCATACGCGTTTCGACGCCCTCCACGCCGCGTGTGGTGACCCGGAAGGAACGCGGCCTTACTGACTGCACCACATAAACCTTGACGGGTTCACTCTTGCCTTTGACTGTGATCGGCTCGAGTAGCGTTACTTCGAAAACACCGCGTACGTGACGATACGTATTGTGCGAAATGAGGACTCCACCCAGGGGCGCGGCATGCTCAACACGACTTGCAAGATTGACCGTATCACCGATGGCTGTGTATTCGCGCGTCATTCCAATCCTGCCGAGCAGGACAGGGCCCGTATTAATGCCAACACGCATCTCGATCCTTTGCGCGGCAATTTGAGCCTGTTCAGAAAGAGTCTCTTGAAATTCCTCCTTCCATGCGGAGATCTGGGCCTGTAGTTCCAACGCTGCACGAATGGCGCGTTCCGGGTCGTCCTCCTGGGCGGTGGGAGCGCCAAAGAGTGCCATGACTGCATCACCAATATGCTTATCTATGCGGCCGCCATGGTCAAGAATCGCCTTATCCAATCGGAACCAAAGATCATCGATGACCCCCGAAACTTCCTCCGGATCCATCATTTCTGCCATTGTGGTGAAATTGGACACATCGGCAAACAGCACAGTTACCTGTTTGCGCTGTTGTCTTTCAACCAGATCCAGGGAGTGTGCCTGTAACGCGACAAGTTTCTCACGCATTGCTGTCAGAGCAGTGTCCATGAATTGTGTATCTTTTAGGATATACCGTTGGGTTTCGAGCCAGGCAATGGCCTGTTGTAATGATTTGATTTCATTCATAGGGTCTAAGACTGATCTGTGAATCCTTATATCTTGACAGCAATGTCACGGAAATTGTAACAAAATAATCATCCAAAACACTGGCTGAATTTCATATCAAAGTGCTATACTACTA
>JBDTPH010000246.1:0-6550 GCA_039932795.1 Chloroflexota bacterium | reverse complement strand
TTATTCCGCTAAGTTAGCACTCTTTGCCATTTTTGTCAAAACACAACAGTCGAGTCAGTAAGTAACAAATAGAAGGCGCTGTCCGTATGGACAGTGCCTTTTTGTTGGTGTTATAGTAAGCCTAAGACCAACATAAACAAGGATAAAAGAATATATGAAACAATTTTCGATGATCCTTCTGGCAGGGATTTTCCTGCTCAGCGCGTGTAATGCGGCGACCGGCATGCAGGTCAGCAATGCATGGACCCGTCCCGCAGCGAAGGACGGCAACGGGGCAGTTTACTTTTTGCTGCAAAACCATTCGGCAGGGGCAGATGAAATGACGGGTGTCTCATCCGATATCGCAGCCGCTGTGGAGATACACGAAAGCAAAATGGAGGGGGACGTGATGCAGATGCAGCAGGTCATGTCGATTCCACTGGGTGGCAGGGCAAGCGTTGAGTTCGCGCCAGGCGGATATCACGTGATGCTCATTGGCTTAAAGCAGGATGTGAAACTCGGCGACCAGATACAAATCACTCTCCAGTTCGTGAATCATGAAGATATCACGATCAGTGTTCCTGTGCAGGAGAATGGTGGCAATAGTTCCACGGAAAGTCATTAATAGACGTTATCGGAAATAACATACAAGCACCGTCCCGAAGGGTTTATTTCGAGCAATTTGAACGCCCAACAACAACCTTCGGGACGTTTTTTCTAATTACCGATAAAGTTTAATGGGGTTCGGGAACTTTTCTGTCAAACTCATCGTCTGGCATGGAGAAATGAAAAGGAGAGAATAATGAAAAAACTTACCCTACTTTTGATTGCAATCGTGCTAACCGCATGCTCTGCAATGCAACCCGCAGCAACTGCGGCACCCGCAAGTGATTTTGACCGCGCCCAGCAAAAGTGGCAGGACGCAAATATTTTACATTATCGGTTCAATCTGTCCATCAGCTGTTTCTGCGTATTCGTCCAGGATATGCCACTCGATATCGAAGTGAACGATGGCAAAGTCGTTTCGATGGAATTCCAGAACGGCAACGAAATTGACCCCTCATTCCTTGAGGTATTCAATCGTTATGCAACGATCGATCAGATCTTTGCAGAGCTTGGAAAAGCTCTTGACGGTGGAGCGGACCAGGTGACGGTTGAGTACGACGAAACCTACGGCTTCCCCACCCAGGTCACGATCGACTTTGATCAGCAGGCTGCAGATGAGGAAATCTATCTGACGATTTCAGACTTTGAAGCGCTCCCGTAAGCGGGAGCCAAAACCTTGCGAAGGTTTGAAACCTTCGCAAGGTTTTACGTAAAACAAAAAAGCGGACATCGTTGACGTCCGCTTTTGACTTAATCAGGGTGTATCCACTGGCCCAGTATTTCACCATCTTCGATACGGATGCGACGGTCTTCGATGCGGATCGCGCCGCTGCGTTCCAGTTCCTTGAGGGAACGGGCAACAACCTCACGCACGGTTCCCAACTGCGCTGCGAGTTGCTCCTGAGTCCAGTGCGGACGCGGCTCCTCGGCAGGAAATTCGCTGATCAAGCGCGCCAGCCGGTGTGTGACCTGGTAGAACGCCATCTCGCTCGCCATGCGTATCATGTTGCGCAACATAGTACTGAAATTCCCGAGCACCTTTTGAGCAAAGAGGGGCTGCTCCAGCACAAGTGCCCGCAACTTTCCGCTTTCGACCACCCAGACCCGGCAGGCCTCCAGTGCATCCACATTGACGGGATTCAGGCCGCCGTCAAAGGCCGGGACTTCGGCAAACGTATCTCCCTCCTGCAACAAGCGGATGATGTACTGGCGTCCCTGCGACGAGACACGGTAGATCTTTGCACTTCCATGTTCAACAATATGGAGGCCATTGCACGGATCTGCCTCCCAAAGGATGACGTCCCCGCGCTGGTATTCGCGCAGTTGAGTATGCGCGGCAATTTCCTTGAGCAAAGGTTCGGGCAGGTCGTTGAAATATGTGTTGCCACGCAGGATCTTAATTCGTTGAGCGATGTTCGTTTCAAGCGACTTCATGACCGGCTTATCTGCTTCCCAGCAAAACCCCGTCTGCCCCGCGATCTACTTCCCAAGGATAAATGGTGTATGCATCTGTGATGGCGGCGTAGTAATCAGGGCGGGCGTGGCCAAAGAGATTACGATAAGGGTTGAAATGCAACACACACGTTTCGGGGAATCCACCCGCGGCAGAGACGCGGTTCTTCACAGTCGTGATGGTGCGCCCCGACCCCCAAACATCGTCAACAATGAGAATGGGCCTGCCACGCAGACGATCCTCTGACGGGAATTGGATAAACTCGGGCCATGCCATCAGCCTGGCTCTTTCACTGGCGGACTGCGCGGGAAAATCCACAGCAGCTGTGAGGATATGGGTAATATCCATCGCCTCAGCGAGCATCCCGCCGGGAATGACACCGCCGCGGGTGATCATCACCATGGCAGTGAATTCGCGTTTGAACTGTGGGATAAGATGGTCGATAAGGCGGTCGACCTCGCGCCAGGTGATCACTTCACGACGTGGTTCTTGTGGAGGTTGTTGTTGCATTTGGACTCTTCTCTACTAAAAATTTAAACCCTGCAAAGGCTCAGAGCCCCGGCGGGATTGTTGAATTAATAAGTACCCAACACTGCCGCCAACGGGGCGGGCGCAGTAACTCGAACAGGCTCCCCTGCTGTTTGTGCAGCTTCAACGTTGCACGCCCACAGATACAGACAGGTATGATAGGCAGTGGTTGTGTAGGTGCTAATGACACTGGCAACCATTGTGGAAAACAGAAAGACCGTAAGGCCCAGACCGATACCAAGAACCAATCCGATCGTGGTGGTTCCCAGGATGGCAATAATGCCATAACCGATGCCGAAGCCCATGATCAACCCGCCCAAGCCAAGCACAAAACCGATCAAACCAGTCACGGCCCGCACCCCCACGGTGCTGATGCCCACCAGCAGCAGGTTATCCTTGACGATCTGTGCGACACGTTTTGCGGCATTTGCGAGATTCATATCCTCGATCACCATGGCAGGCAGGATCAGGTATGCAGCTTCCGTCCACAGGACTTCCAACAGACCGGCAGCGCTGCTGAGTATCCCGGCCACGATCCCGCCTATTCCACGCCGATTCCTGTTCCGTCTTGCCGCGTTCCTGACCACATTGACAGCCGTGGACACTGCCGCAAGCGTGACCAGGTCAAGGAAGTCACGGCGCACGATGGACCAGGCGGTGCTCATGCGTCCGTCACCTTTGGTGAGATATTCATGGATCAGGTACACGGTCATGCCAGAGAATACATATGATACGACAAAATTGACAAAGACAAGGGCTGCACCCATGACAGCCAGGATGATCTGGCCAAGCTGTCCCGAGTCACCCACAAAAATGGCAGTGATGATGATGGGGATTGCACCGATCGCAGACACGAGGCTGCCAACAATCAGCGCATAAATGGAAGGTTTGAGGAGGTCTTTATCTTTGAAGGCCATGCTCCAGGCCTGTTTGAGAAAAGACCAGCCGCGTGAAAAGGATTGCATGATGTATTCTCCTATGAGTTTTATGTCATTGCTTCGACTACACTGCGTTCCGCTCAGAGCGAAGAGACTCATAATGACATGAACTTTTCGATTATAGCAAACTTATCGGGTCTACTTCAACCCGCCAGCCCTTCAACCAACTTTCGACAGGCTTTTCCCTGAGTATTGCAACAGGGTCAGTTCCACGCAGGACGATCTGCCAGCGATGAACACCGCCGATCTTCGCAAAGAAGCAGGGGACAGGACCGATCAGGGTGATCTCTTTGCGGTGAGCAGTGACCAGTAATTCGCGGAGTTGATTGGCGACCCTGTGTGCCTCTTTCTCAGCCGACGCCTGATCCTGATTTCGATATTCGAGTCGTACAAGCCGCGAGAACGGCGGATATCCCAATCGCCTGCGCTGTTCCAATTCATATGTATAGAAACCATCCACATCATGCTGCGCAGCAGATTGGATGACCTGGTTATCAGGGTCGAATGTTTGCAGGATTACTTTGCCGCCGCGTTCACTTCGCCCCGCACGGCCCGCCACCTGGGTCAACACCTGGAAGACACGTTCTGCTGCAAACGGGTCAGGCAGATACAGGCCGACATCCGCAAGCACAATGCCAACCAGAGTCACCAGAGGAAGATCGAGTCCTTTGGCGAGCATTTGCGTGCCAACCAGCACATCTGCCTGATGGTTGGAAAAATGCGTCAGGATCATCTCATGCGCATCTTTTGTCCGTGTCGTATCCCAGTCCCAACGCAGGGTGCGCGCTTTGGGGAACAGCGTGCCCACTTCGGCTTCCACTTTTTCGCTCCCCAGCCCATACTCGCGGATCTGCTTCCCACCACATTGCGGACAACTCTTCGGCTTCTGTCGTTCATATCCACACTGATGACAGAGCAATTGTTCCCCATCTTCAAGGTGCAACGTCAACGGCGTGTCACAATTTGGGCAGCGCAGCACATATCCACAGTCGCGGCAGAAGACGTAGGTGGCGGTACCTCGCCGATTCAGGAACAGGATGGCCTGCTCACTGCGCGTGAGCGTGGACCCAAGCTCCTTAAGCAGCAGCCGGCTAAAGATCCCGCGTTGACCTGCCTTCAGCTCATCCCGCATATCCACGATCTGGACCGGGGGTAATCCCACTTCAAAAATACGACGCGGCAATTCCAGTCGCTTCATTCCCCTCACCCCCAACCCCTCTCCTGAAAGGAGAGGTGAAACGTCGGCCTGATACCGTTGTGTGATAGATGGAGTAGCACTCCCAAGTACACACACCGCCCCCGCCAACTGCGCGTACATTTGAACGGCAGCCGCGGCGTTATAAAACGGCGGTTCGGCTTGATAGTAGGACGAGTCGTGACATTCATCCGCAACGATCAGGCCGACATTCGGCAGCGGCGAGAATAAGGCACTGCGCGCGCCAATGATGACTTTCAACGCGCCTGTGCGGGCGCGCCGCCATGTGTCATAACGCTCACCTTCTGATAATTTTGAGTGGACAATGCCCACCTGGCCCGGGAAACGACTCAAAAAGCGACGGACCGTTTGCGGCGTGAGCGCGATCTCAGGCACAAGAATGATCGCCTGTCTGCCACGCTTGATGACATGTTCTGTGGCACGTAAATAAATTTCTGTTTTCCCTGAACCTGTCACACCCTGGAGAAGAAACGATGGATGAGCATCAGGGGATGAAGAGGCGCTGATAATTTCTCCTAGTGCAGAATTCTGTTCTGGCGTCAGTTCGATCACCTCCCTGCTCGGATATTTGTCTGCCTGTCTGGCGGTTCTCTCCAGAGGATCTCTAAATATTTCACTCTCGAACAAACGGATCAAGCCGCGCTCTTCGAGCTCCTGCAGGTCGGCAATATTGCATCCGCTTTGAGCATAGACCCATGAAACATTGACAGGCTCAGGCTGCCCGATCAAAAAACGCAACGCGGACTGTCTGCGCGCCAGCGTTTGTTTTGTGCCAAGGTTTGGCATCTCGGCTTCCGCCTCTGCAGGCGGGACAGCGAGCAGCGCAACACGAACATATTTCGAGCGGACGCGCGGCGGAGGCAGAATACTCTTCGCCGAAATGACTCCTTTTCGCACGAGACTCAGGGCGCTCTTGCGCCACTCTGCCTTGCGAAAATGTGAATCGATCTGGCGGCCGCGCAGGGGACCACGCTCAGCGAGCAGGTCCAGCAGGCGACGTTGGATGATGGACGATTGACCATCACGTAGGGTCGATGGTCCATGGTCCATGGTCTGATACAGAACATCCGCTTCCTGGCTTAATCCCCTGGGCAGAAACAGACTGACGACAGATGCCAGTGGCGCCAGCGTGGACTCTGCCATGACTTCCGCGAGCGCGATCTGCGCCTGCGTCATTACAGGGATTGGGTCAACCAATTCAGCGACTTCTTTCACATTCTGCACGGACGGCTGGTCAACGAATCGAAAGACCACGCCTTGAACGGTCTTGTTCCCAAACGGGACAATGACAAGATGTCCGACTCCGATTCGTCCAAGAAGGGATTCAGGCACAACATAATCAAATATCCCTGATACAGCAGGGACATTCACGACAATTTGAACGTAAGTAAGCATTGAATTTAGTATATCTTGAAATTCTTTGAGAACGCAACACCAGGATGATATGCTCAATCATATTTCTTTCAGTACATTCTGCAGCACAAAAAGCATACGCTATGGTCGGGCAGCGAGTTTGCGCTTGTAACAATTCCCTCCCGTTTGCGTTTAAACCTGTAAATCCCTCTATGTATGGAAAGGAACACCCATGAGTATTTTCACAAAAATTCTCGATAAACTATTAGCTGCAAGCGTTATAACACCTACTCCAGCAAAAGTCATTAGGGTTCTTATCGCCACCAAATATTTCACAGGCTCACTGATAATTCTTGTAAGTAACATAGCTTTTTTATTGCCCTCTTGGACAAGATCTTTAATTTTGTTTTTGTTAATTGACATTATTGCCATCTCTGCTGCTGTAAAAAATGCAATTATCAGCGTTGATATAACAAT
>JBDTPH010000245.1:0-20991 GCA_039932795.1 Chloroflexota bacterium | reverse complement strand
ACTCACTCGCAGGGGCCGACCTAATTCAAAATTAATTACCGAATCCTCTCTATGTAACTAAAACACATCTTTTTCGTCCTATTCTTAGGTTTAATACTGGCAAGTTTGATTGCAGGCCATAAGCTGTGGCTGGCAACACAGCCGGGAACTTCTTGTCGATTGTGGATGGGTCATCGCGAAAATCATGAGATCAATTTTGACAAAATATCGGCATCGCATAAGAGCTGTGGTTGGCTGGCTTGAAAAATGGCGTTGGGTCATCCTGGCCACGATCGGTCTTTCCTTATTATGGGTGGAGGTTCAGGAGTTTCTTGTTCTGCGGGTATTGGATCAGGGGTTTCACTATTTTGAAGCTTAGATTCAAGTCACAAGTGCAACAGACTGATGCTCAAAGAATACCTCAAAAGGGGTTCTAAAAGCAAGGCATTTTCTGGGCCGATGATTGAGTTTGTCAGCTGCAGAAACAGATTCAGTTCTGGTAACCTTTGAGAAGTTCGTGCTTTTGGGGAAGTACTGTCGAACCAAGCCATTCGTATTTTCATTGGTACCTCGCTCCCAGGCAGAGTAGGGATGAGCGAAATAAAAAACCGCTTTTACTGTTTCGGCAATTTGTGCATGTTCGGCAAATTCCTTCCCATTATCGCCTGTGATCGTGTGAACCTGATCCACAAACGGAAGCAGTAAGGAGATGGTTGCCTGTCTGACCAGATCCGCCTGTCGTCTTTCGACAGGCCACAGCAAGGTGTAACGCGACTTGCGTTCTACCAAACTGACCAAGGCGCCGCGATGTCCTTTGCCAACCAAGGTGTCCGCTTCCCAATCGCCCAGATGCTGGCGTTGTTCAACCATCGGTGGACGCTCTTCAATACTGACCCGATTCGGCAGTTTTCCACGCCGATCATAGCTGCCATAGCGTTTACGACGCTTTTTGTGACAGCGCAAGTGCCCGTACAGATCGCCGCCTGTCTCCTTGTCCGCCAGAATATGCTGGTAAATCCATTCATGGCTAAGGCTCTTGCCTGCATCTCGTTTCAACCATCCTGACACTTGTTCCGGACTCCAATCTTGTCGCAACTTTTCTTCCACGATTTTCCAGACCTCCACCCCGATCCGTACCGTGCCCGTGGTTCTGCGTCCCAACGCCTTTTCGTGGGCTTGCTTGGGACGATACCCGCGTTCCCCCACATTGCGTCGCAGCTCGCGGCTGATCGTGCCTTTGTGTACTCCAAGTTCTTTGGCAATTTCTGTCTGACGATTGCCTGTTTTCTTCATCGCCGATATCTGGTATCGTTGTTCTTGGGTAAGCTGGGTGTAGGCTGTCATTAAGCGCTCCTTTGACTTGGCGGTCTAAAGAGTGCTATGCTACCTCAGCTTACTCCTTTTGACTGCCTTCAAAGTTGCACTTACGAGTTGAATCTAAGAAGTATTTCAATATGCTGTTCTTCTTATATCCACCGGGTCATTGATCGAATTGTTCGCACGCTCCAACCGTGCCTACAAGCAGGCGGTCAGGGTCCTGGAATACAAGCACCGGCTTAGCCTTGAACTGGCCGCACAGGACGATTGGGATGCCCTTTCGAAACAGATTACTGAGATACCCGCCAATGTTGCAGGCGTGGACGAGGCCTACCTGCTTGTCCAGGATCCCCACTGTGGGGAATTCGATCAAGCCGGATACTGGCATGCGAATGGAATGTCCTCCACCAGTGGCTGGAATCCATTCATCCCATGTAAAAAATGCCTTGAGAAACAGCCGGTAGGCGGAGCCACTTTCCATTTGTGCAATGCGTCCGCGAATGGGGCATCTTCATCCAATGTGCATAGCCTTGGTCTACGCGGACCGGGTTTCCCCCACACTTTGCTCAAATTCAAACTGCGGCCGGGTATGAAATTGCTCCCAGACGACGAGCGGCTTTTTGAGAGCATCGGCGACGAAATCGTTGCGGTCCTTCAATTACACCAGGATCGGAAAAGACTTTCTGAAATGCAGTCGGCACAGGTAGCCATGGCGGAACGGCGCATTGTTTCCACATTCGTGCATGACCAGCTGGGTCAAAACCTGGGTTATATGCAATTGAAACTGGATCAACTCAGCACCGCTGAAAGCCTGCAGCAATCGGAGACAATCAAGACACAATTGCAGCACCTACGCGAGGTGGCCAACAAGTCGTATGAGATCGTGCGGGATATCCTCAAGAAGATCCAACCTGAAACCATTCCTCATTTGACGAACCTGTTGCAGGAACACGCCAAGACAGTTTCCCGCAGGGCCAGGTTCGAGCTGGATTTTAGTTCCACGGGTCATCTGGTTGTGTTGCCATCCAATATGCAACAACTGATCTTCTTTACGTTTCGTGAAATCATCAGCAATGTTGAAAAGCATGCAAAGGCAGATAATGTGTTTGTCGTCGTAGCCTGGAATGAGCACTGTCTCGACATTTCAGTAACCGATGACGGTTCAGGATTTGAACTGGATCATGTGGATGCAGCCGAGCATTTCGGACTGGAGATCATGAAGGAACGAATCGCTGCCGTCAAAGCTCAGCTTTCCATTCATTCAACGACAGGATCAGGCACGGTTGTTTCACTCTCCCTGCCGCTGGCAGCGGTCACAAAGGTGGCTTATGAACATTGAAGAAAAATGCCCTCAACGTATCCTGGTGGTGGATGACCACGTTCTATTCCGTGACGGACTGGTCAGTCTGTTCCAATCCAACGCGGACTTCCAGGTGGTAGGTCAGGCAGGTACGGTCCGTGAAGCCATTGAAAAGGCCTACGAGCACAAGCCGGATATCGTCCTGATGGATTTCTCGCTCCCGGATGGAACCGGGTTGGATGCGACCCAGGTGATTCTGGATGTAATGCCAGAGTGTAAGATCGTCTTCCTGACAGTGTATGAAACAGATGAAAACCTAATGAGGGCCATCCAGCTTGGCGCCAGGGGCTATATGCTTAAGAATGTATCCAGTGCATCGCTCATTACAAGTCTGCGCGCCCTGGCCCTGGGTGAGATCGCCATGTCGCGAAAAATGATGAGCCGGCTCGTTGAACACTCGAGATTTTTGCCTGGGCCTCACATCGAGGACCTGCTTGCAAAGCTCAGTCCGAGGGAGATCAACGTTCTCGATGAACTTCAAAGTAGCGTGTCGAATGCACAGATCGCTCAACGCCTGTTCCTGTCTGAGAACACCGTGAAGCACCATATCCACAGTATTCTTGAAAAACTCGGCGTGGAAAATCGACGGCAGGCCGGTGCACTGGCAAAGCAGATGAGATTGGCAAGGAATAAGTTTGATACGTCCAGACCGAGTTAGGACAAGCCTCAGAAAGGGTTAACCGTGGGGGTTAACCCTTTCTCCAAAAAGGACCATCGCAAGATGGTCCTTTTTTGATTCCGATTTTAAGTATCAGGTAATCGACATTGCTGTCTTGAATGAGTACTCTAATAAGAGTAAAACACTCGAGTTAGGTGTATTCCAATGGATAAATGTTGTTTTCTGATTGGACGAAAAGATTCTCTGTTCAAACAGCTCGTGGCAAGGTTACTGGTTGATCTAAACGCAAATTTGGAACTAGTCGAGAATGAGGCGATTGACCTGGATGGTTTGCTTGTCGAAATCAAGGATGTCGATCCGACCATGATCCTGCTCGAGGAAGAGGCGCCCTTTAGTGAGGATTCTCTGTTGATGGGACTTTTGATCAACCTCCCGGATTTGCCCGTGATCGTCATCAATGAGGAATCCAGCGTAATGCACGTGGTTCACCGGGAGACCCGGGTGCTGCATTCCTCCAATGAATTGATCGAGACCATTAATTATATGTAGATAGAGCCAGCCTCGATGGCAGAAAAGGAGAATAGCTCTCAAAATGAAAACCATGACATCGATATGTGTTTCTCCGGTTGCAGTGATTATTAATAATTGTTTAGGAGGTCAAGGATGAAGCAAGGTACCCACAGTATTTCACTCCGCCATTCATCGAACGTGTGGCGATGGGCCGTTTCCAGCATTACGGCCCTGGTAATGTCAATAGGAAATTTTGCACCCTATGCAATGGTCAACACAGTCTTTGCTGAACCGGCCGCGGTGCCCACGAACCACTTGATGTTGAATGTGGTGGACGCTGGCAGCTCATCGCCGATCAGCGACTATAAGTATTTGATCAATATCGATAATACAGGCAATCCGTTCCAGCCAAGGGATGCAGGCTGCTCCCCGGAGAATGCAGGCTACCCGGATTCCTGCGACTGGCCGTCCATCCGCGCCGTGCCCGGCGCCGCCCCGATCTATGCCCAGGGCAATCAGGATGATTTCAATGGAAATATCCTGAACGGATTGGACCTGCCAGACGGCAGATACCTCGTTAGCGTGCTGGCGAACGGCTACAAAATGGGCGGTATCCATTTCACGATACCACTGCAAGGCACAGGCGAGATCACTGTTGGATTACAGCCCCATCCATTGCCGGCTGCGACGATGCGCGTCAAGATCTTCGAAGACAACGCATCGGTAAACGGACAATTCGACACGGATGAACACGGACTCGAAGGTTTCCACGTCATCATCAACGACATCCTCGGGCAGGTCTCCACGGACGTGTTCGGCAATCCGCTGTGCACCACGTACGACGCGGGCGGGAATCCCACCGGCATCAACCTGTATGGCTGCACGACCAGTGATGCCAACGGTGATACGGCCATCCCCAATTTGGGACCCAGTCGTTACGATGTGCTTGTGTCCCCACCCTCAGGCACAGACTGGACCGAAACCACCACGCTTGAAGGCTCTCCCAGTTGGGATACCTGGCTTCAGGAAGGTGGCACAGGCCTGGACAATGAATTCGTCGTCGCGGGTGAGCCTTTCCCGTGGACGATGTTCGGTTTTGTCCGACCGATGGACGATCTGAACTCAGGCGCGGCAGGCGGCATCTCAGGCACCCTGATTTCCGCATCCGTGTATTTGCCGCAACAAGGCGCCCTGCCATACTTCGGTGATATTTGGTCCGGCTTTACCGGCACGAAAGTGACAGGCCCGATCACCGAGGGTTGGGTGGCGTTATCCGATCTGCAGAACGGCGACCAGGCCGTGTATGTTTCCCAGGCAAACCCCGATGGGACATTTGCCATCACGAACGTGCCCGACGGCAATTACCTGTTCACGTGGTGGGATACGAACCTGCACTACATTCTCGATTGGATCCAGGTAACCGTCTCGAACGGACAGATGACCGATATTGGCACGCCAATGTTGACCGGCTGGTTCACAAAAGTCGAGGGGCACGTCTTCAACGATTTGAACGCCAACGGCAAACGTGATGACGGCGAACCCGGTATCTCGGATTATCTGGTTGTACTGAAGGACCGCGATAACAGCGAGATCGACCGCATGTCCATTTCGGCAGTCACCGACGCCGACGGTTATTATGTCTTCGAGAAAGCCTACCCGATGGGCTCGTGGATGATCCTGGAAGCGTATTCCGATCGCTATTACACGACCGGCGTTACCTATCAGGTGGAGAACCAACCAGACGAGACGACTGTGCTCGGCGCGGGCGTGGATGTGGGCATCCTGCCCATCCTCGGTCAAGCTGGACGATTGGACTGGGGTGTCCAGCCCTACGCTCCCGGTACGAACGGCGGGATCGTCGGTACGGTCTTCTACGATGTGACCCGCAATGAATTGGACGCGCAATATCAGGCTGTGGAAGGCTGGGCTCCTGGCATTCCCGGGCTTCTGGTCACGCTCTCCAAACCCGTCTGGTGTGGAACGACCAGCGCGCCTTGCGATCCCACCGAAACGTATGAACTGGCTCCCGATGGCTCCCTCGCCAAAGACATCTCTGCCGGCGGCGTTGCCTGCGGCACGAATGCGGGTGAGCCCTGCGACCCCAGCGGCACATGGGAATTGGACGCCAGCGGCAACTTTAAGATTGGACCCATCCTCAGCACGGCGATCACCGAAACATGGGAACACCCCACCGACTGTATCGCCCGCGACGCGAATGGAAATCCGCTTGCCTATCCCACCGATCAGGCCGTCCTGCCTCCCGACCCGACCGGCCAACGTTGTCTTGAAGGTCCTCTGATGGGCACACAATTCCAAACCGGATTTGCCTCTCTCGATGGCAACTATGGGTTTGATACGGTCTACTCAGGCTTTGGCACAGCAACCGAACCGGTTGGCGAGTCCATTCCTGGCGATGACTATCTCGTTGAAGTTGTAATCCCGAACGATGCCCTGGGCCGGACCACCTATCAAGTGGTGCGCGAAGAGGATATCAACATTTTCGACGGCGATGACTTCATTCCCGCGGTGCCGCCCCCGGCCTGTGCCGGACCCATGCACATCGTCGATGTGGCAGGCGTCGACGTGGACGGACCGAACGCGGTCGACAATCCATCGTTTGCGGATGCAGGCGGTAGTGTCTTTGAGGGCGTGGAAAAGCCTTTGTGCAACGTCAAGCTCGTTACGCTCAACAACGGCAAATCCATTGCTCCTGGCTTTACCTTCTTCACCGAAGTGCCGATCCCGGGCAAGTGGAAAGGCTACATCATCGACGACCTGACCGTCTCTACCAACCCGATGGATCTAATGTACGGCGAAAAGGCGGGCGCGCCTCTCATGCCGATCGGCATCTACGATTTCACCAACCGCCGCGTGGCCACCATGACCTCGGACCCGAACGGCGTGTTCGAGATCCTGCTCCCCTCCACACACTCGGTCAACTGCCCAACCCCCTCGGGTGTGTGTCCGAACGTTTATTACATGCTGGGGAATGATCCCAATTTAGCGGGATACAGCCCACAGTACCGGACCATCGGCGCCAGTTTCGAGATCTACTCCGGCTTGATCATCCCCTCGGATCTCGCGCCGACGCAAATTGTCCCCGGCGTCTTGGCCGCGGGTTCACTCTTCGGCACGCCTCCCCAATGCGGACTTGATCCGGCAACACCTCAGATCTTCAGCGTGTCGAGGCCTTATGTAAGTGGTTCTGCCTCCAGTGCCGGGCGCACCATCATCGTACAAGGATTGGGCTTTGGCGCCACTCCGGGCATGATCAGCCTCGATGGCAGTACAACAGGACTGACTGTTAGCGGCTGGAGCGACACGCAATTTACATTGAACGTGGGGACCAGTGCACCCGCCGGACCTCACCAACTGACGATCCGTTCCAGCAATGGAAAAACGACCGTCAATGGTCTCACCATCCATGTGGTCGGCAGCGGTTATAAGCCACAGATCTTCGAAGTGGGACCAGGCCGGACATACGCCACCATTCAGAGTGCCGTCAATGCAGCCGTTGCAGCGGGTGGCCGCCGATCCAAACTGGTCGTTGTCTACCCATCATCCAGCGGCATGTATCTTGAGAATGTGATCATCAGCTCCAAGATTAACCTGCAAGGTGTTGGACCCGGTGGTGAGTACCCCGGCGGGACCAGGGTCATTGGCTCGGTGATCGATGGCCGCGGCGTGACAGGTGATAACCCCTATGGCGAAGCCTGGAACGTCTCCATCACAGGCTTGAACTGGAGCGGCAATCAATCCGTTTCTGAAGGACCTGTGGTCTATGTGGTCGCACAGGATGGGAATTTCAACAACACCAATCCTGCCAGCATCGATGGCTTTGTGATCCAGGGCGGCGACCAGCAGGGATTCCCGAATCAAGTGGTTGCCACAGCCGACCCGTCTGTCAAAGAGGTCACAGGTGTGCAGGGTGGCGGCATCTACGTCAACGGCTATGCCCGTTATCTGCGCATCACGAACAACATCCTGCAGAGCAATGGTGGTTCCTACGGCGGCGCGATCCGTCTGGGAACGCCAAACCTGCCAGGCGCATTTAACGACAGCCAGAACGATTTCATCCGTATTGCCAACAATCGCATTGTCGCCAATGGCAGTGCCAATCTGGCCGGCGCGGTTGCCATCTATTCCGGTGCGCAAGGCTATGAAGTTTCTGGCAACGATATCTGCGGCAACTTCTCAGCGGAATATGGCGGCGGTATCAGCCATTATGGCTTGAGCCCCAACGGAAATATTCATCACAACCGCATCTACTTCAACCGCTCATACGATGAGGGCGGCGGTGTGTTCATCGCTGGCGAATTGCCCTCCGATCCCGATCTTCTCACGCCCGGGGCTGGCCCTGTGAACGTCTACGCCAACCTGATCCAGAACAACCTGGCGAACGATGACGGTGGTGGCATTCGTTTCCTGATGTCGGGTGATTTCCCGTACAACGTTTACAACAATATCATCGTCAACAATATTTCCACACACGAAGGCGCCGGCGTCTCGTTGAATGATGCTCCTGATGTTCGCTTCTTCAACAACACCGTGATGAAGAACATCACGACCGCAACCGCCATGACCAGCAATGGACAGCCCGCCCCAGCTGGACTCTCCTCGTCGCGAAACAGTAATCTCCTGCAGGCGACGTTGCCCGGTTCCTCTCCGCTGTTTAGCGAACCCCTGTTGTTCAATAACATCTTCTGGGACAACCGGGCCGGGACGTTCGTCGGCAGTGCAGTGGCGGGCATCGGTCTGACAGGCGATCCGAACCCGATCAACTATTGGGACCTTGGCGTTTCCGATGGAACTGGACTCCTGAGCCCAACCGATTCCATCCTGCAGACCGATTTTGGAACCATCCCATCCGGGACCAATCAATTCGGCGATCCTGATGTCCTTGCCACGTATGACACCACAGTACGCGCACTGCCATGGCGCGGCAATCCCCGCTTTGTGGATATCCTGATGATCACGACAGACGCGACTCCCAACCTGCTCGGTGATTATCACATCAACAGTACATCGCCTGCATTCAATGCGGGAGCTGCATCTGCAGCGGCTGTGAATGCGCCGGCCGATGACTTCGATGGACATTCACGCCCAGCCGGGGGCGGTTACGATGTGGGCGCAGATGAAATCCCACCCAATGCTGATCTGTCCATCACCAAAACGGATAACCAGACCAACGTGACTCCCGGTACGCAGATCCGCTACACCATTACGGTCAGCAACGCGGGACCCGAGGCAGTTACCGGTGCCACGGTCACCGATCTGTTCCCAACGCGGTCGCCTCTCAGCGGCACGATCAACTGGACATGCACAACCACCGGCGGCGCCTCCTGTGGAGGCACGGGAACTGGGAGCGGCAATATCAACCGCAGTGTCGATCTGCCTGTGGGAAGTACAGTTACATTCATGACAACAAGTGGCAGCGTTGCTTCGAATGCGACCGGCTTCCTCACCAATACGGCCAGCGTTTCAACTGTCGGCGTACTTGACCCGGATCTATCGAATAACACAGCAACAGATATTGACACAATCGCCGGCACTTCAAACCTTGGGGTGACCCAGACCGATAACATCAGCGTCATTTCAGCCGGTGGACATGCCACCTACTCGATCGTCGTTTCCAATAGCGGACCACAGGCCGTCGCGGGAGCCACGGTAACAGACACATTGTCTGCCGGTTATGAAAGTTTCAGTTGGGTCTGTTCCACAACAGGCGGCTCAAGCTGCACGATCGACAGTGGAAGCGAGACAACCTTTAATGGCACCGTGGACCTGACCAGTGGCGGCGTGGCAACCTTCACAGCTACAGCTGTAATCTCTGCAACAGCCACCGGATCCGTGACGAATACGGTTACTGTAACGCCTCCGGCCAATGTGACCGACCCGAATCCGGCCAACAATACCGCGGTCGATACAGATATCATCATCAGCGCCCCGGCATTGCCCACGTTGTCGGCACTCGACAACTTCGACCGGGCCAACGCAACCACTCTTGGAGGAAATTGGAGTCAGATCGTACTGCTGGGTTCTGCCGGAATCAGAGTCAACACCAACCAGGCGCTGGCATTGCAGGACGGTTCGGCAATCTGGAACAATCCCAGTTCCGGGTACGCAAACAGGCAGGGAGCTTCATTTACCTTCTCCAACACACCGATAGGTGGAACTGCCCTCGATCCTGGGCTCGTGCTCAAAGCCACAGGAGGTTCATCCACCACTCCTGCCAACTACCTTCGCGTGACTTATAACCACACCAATAACGAGGTCACCGTCACCACGGTCAGCGGCGGGACGATCACAACACGCGCCACATTCGCAGCGACCTTCACCACGAATGATACATTGAGCGCAACAGCCATTGCCAACGGCACGGTCTATGTATACAAGAACGGCACCTCCATTGGCGCTGTCACTGTACCGACCGGTGGTGCTGGTGGATGGAAGTTCGGAAAAGGTGGAGGCCGCATAGGGTTGATCCTGCCAGCAGGACAACGAGTTGACAACTTCAACGGTGGAACCATACCCTAACCGATCGTTGTATCTCCGGGGAGGCTGAACCATGCCTCCCCGGAGACCGACCCAGAGGAGATTACTTATGAAACCAAATCAATACTTCGGCCGCATGAGCCGTCGGGATTTTCTAAAACTTGCGGGTGGCGGATTGCTCGCCGTCAGTGGCATGGGACTTCTGCGCAAGGCGATATCGCCCGATTCGATCGCATTCGCCCAGGATGAAGCGCCAGACAAGGTCTTTGCCGCGACAGACGGCTGGATCTACCTCCCGCCTCTTCCTACGGCCTCGCCTTATCACCCCGATGATCTTTCTCCCGACCCCAGCCTGTTCACCACCTACATGTTCGGCTTCCGTGATGTTACCGGAATGACCGATGATCAGATCCTGAACCAGAAGATGAAAGCCCAACATACCGCTCCCATGTTCTGGATGAGTGAGGGACAACAGTTCAGGCTTGAACTGCGCAACCTCGGGCTGCAAATGCGCCCCGACCTGACCGATGCACATACCGTACATTTTCACGGGTTCAAGAATGCCATTCCGTTCTTTGATGGCGAACCCTCCTCATCTGTCTCGGTGCCAATGAACCGCTCATTCACCTACATCTATCGCCCTCACGATCCCGGCACGTATATGTTCCACTGCCATGTGGAAGATGTGGAACATGTCCAAATGGGGATGACAGGCCTGGTCTTTGTCCGCCCGTCACAGGGTGACCATTTTGTCTTCAACGATGGAGACGGTTCCACCGCGTTCGATCGCGAATTTGGCATGATGCTGAGCGAAATGTGGGTGGACTCACACTGGGCCGACTCGCACATCCAGCTGCCGGAATGGAGTGATTACAATCCGGACTTTTCGATGATGAACGGGCGTGTATACCCGGATACGATCGCCCCCAATGGGCAGGGCTATGATGCCAATGGCGATCTGATTGCCCCAGACGGGAATCCCAGCCTGCAATATCAACCCATTTCATCGCTGGTGAACTGCAACGCCGGTGAAAAGGTTCTGCTGCGTTTTGCCAACCTGGGCTTCATGCAGGATTCGATGACACTGGAAGGAATTCAAATGCATGTGGTCGGCAAGGATGCCACCTTCCTGCGCAATGGATCCACTGACAACAGCTATCTCACCAACACCATCGTGATCGGCGCAGGCGAGAGCTTCGACGCCATCTTCACGGCCCCGGCACATTCCGGAGTGGGTGCCTATGATACCTACCTGCTTTACAACCGCAACTTCAGCCGGTCACATTCGATCGGTGATTTCGGCGCAGGCAAACAGATGACGGAGATCCGCGTCCATCCCGCCGGAACGCTGCCCGCTCAAACGGAACCGAACACCTAGGCCAGCTCAGGCACAAGGAGTTAATCATGCAAAAGCATTTCCATTTACAACCACAAAAGATGATTGCTGTCTTTTTTGTGCTGGCCTTGATGGTCTCCATGATCCCATCGGGGAATCTGACGGCGGGCGCACAGGGCCCGCTGACCGATGGCATGGTCTGCACGAATGGACCCAGTTTCACCCTCACATCCAAATCTGGTTACATCGGCACACCCGATGGGAACGTTGTGTACATGTGGGGCTTTTCGTCCGGGTCGGACCCGTACCAATACCCCGGGCCGGTGTTGTGTGTGACCCAGGGTGATACAGTAACCATCGTCGTCCATAACACATTGAACCGCAAGATCTCCCTGATCTTCCCCGGTCAGGAAAATGTGCTGGCCGATGGCCAACCCGATGGACCCGAGTTCAGCGGCAGCAACCTGGTCTCACTTGCCAGGACTGCCGCAGCCAGTGGAGGCACGGTCACATATAGTTTTGTGGCCCAACGCCCAGGGACATATATTTATCAAAGCGGAACGGAAACAGACATTCAGGTGCCGATGGGTTTATTCGGAGCCCTCGTTGTCCGTCCTGCCGGCCATCCCGATTGGATGTATGACAGTGCCTCGACGGCCTTCGATCCGAACCGGGAATATATTACCCTGCTCTCTGAAGTGGACCCTGCGCTCAGCACGGCGATGGAACGTAACCGTACTTTCAAAGCCCGCAATTACCACCCGCGTTACTGGTTCATCAATGGGCGCGGGCTTCCCGATACATTGGCACCCAACTTTGCATCCTGGCTGCCCAGCCAGCCATATGGCGGCTTGGTCCGGATCACGCCGTATCACCCAACGTTGAATCCGTTACCGGCAGCCGTGCGCTATCTCAGTGTCGGGAGTATCGACTATCCCTTCCACCCACACGGGAACAACGTGCGTGTCGTGGGACGCGATGGCAATCTGTTGGCAAGCCCAACTTTAGATGACCTGGCGTATGACAAATACTCCATCCCGGTCGGACCCGGTCAGGCATGGGACACTCTCTTTACCTGGCAGGATCCCGAAGCCTACAGCCTCGACAACCCGGTGCCCGTGACCTTCCCGAACATTCTGGACCTTTTCTTTGGAACGTTCTTCAGCGGTAGTCCTTATCTTGGTTCACAGGGTGCGCTCCCGGTGGGGACCACGGTTCAGAACCAGTGCGGCGAGTTCTATCACATTGCCCACAACCATGCGTTATATCAACTTACCTCATGGGGTGCGGTCATGACCGGTATGGGTACCTACACACGCATTGACCCGCCGACGGGCTGTCCATAATGGGCCGGCAGAAAGCAATGAGGAAAATTTCCATGAACACATTTACATTGCATAAGATGAGATCAGGATTACTCCTGTTGAGTATGATCCTTGCGCTGTGTGTTTCTGCTGTGCCGGGGTCGGCGTATGCCTCGACCCTGCCCGCTGCAACCTGCACGGAGGCAAGCGGAGTTCGCACCTGTGATCTATGGGCGACCACTGGCACACTGACACTGCCTGGCAGCACAGCGCTTGCCATTTGGGGCTATGCCGGCGATGGCACAAGCGCGGCCGGGCTTCCGGGTCCGACGCTGATCGCCAATTCAGGTGAGACACTGCAGATCAATCTTCACAATAATCTCGGTGAAGCCACATCCTTGTCCATTCCCTCGCTGAGTGGTATTTCCGATAGGAGCGGTGTGGCAGGCGGTGGAACCAAGACTTACACCTTCGCAAATCTGCAGCCCGGCACATATCTCTACCAGGCAGGCCCTACAGCCAATGGTGAGCGACAGGTGGCCATGGGACTCTATGGTGTCTTGATCGTCCGCCCGGCCGGGCAGCCGCTTCAGGCGTATGGCAGCGCCTCCGCTTTTGACGATGAAGCTGTTCTGGTGATGAGCGAGATCGATCCGCTGTTGAACGCCGCGCCAACCACGTACAACATGCGCAACTACATTCCGCGCTATTTCCTGTTCAATGGGAAAGCATACCCAGGCACAGCCAACATCGATACCCTGGCAGGGAATACGGTCCTATTGCGGCTTGCCAATGCCGGTATCCAAAGTCGCGCCCTGGGCAGCCTGGGTTTGCGCCAGTCTGTCATCTCGATGGATGGTAACGCATTCATCCACCCGCATTTTGCCGCCGCGGAAACGCTTGGATCCGGTCAAACGGCTGACATTCTGGTGGATGTCCCCGCGGGCGCGGTTGCCAATCAGAAATACGCAATCTATGATTCCAGCCTGCGCCTGCTGAATAACGGCGCACGCTTTGGCGGCATGTTGACCTTCATCAACGTGACCGGCACTCCCGGCTCCGGCGATATCACCGGGCCAACGGCCAGTGCTTTGTCGCTTACACCCAATCCATCGGACGGGTTAAGCAACATTGCCTTCACAGCAACGCTCAGCGATGCAGCAAATGGTAATGACGTTGTGGATCAGGCCGAGTACTTCATCGACTCCACGGGTTCCGCCGGCACTGGGACAGCCCTGAGCGGGGCATTCGCATCGGTAACGGAAGTGGTTTCGGCTTCGATCGACCCGAGCTCCATCCCGTCCGGCAGTCATACCGTCTATATCCACGGTCACGATGCAGCCGGGAACTGGGGCGCGTTCACATCCATTGTGCTGGTGATCGATAAAGCGGGTCCATCCACAACCGCACTATCAGCCAACCCCAACGCAACCACTGGGACGGTGAGCGTCAACATTAGCGCAAGCGCCAGTGATAGCGCCTCTGGCAACAGCAATGTGACTGTGGCGGAATACTTCATCGATGCAACCGGTGCAAACGGCTCAGGTACAGCCATGACGCTCAACCAGACAACGCCCACGGTCTCACTCACTGCGAGCATACCCGCAGCGACGATGAGCGGTTTGTCTGAAGGCGATCACACGGTCTATGTCCACAGCCAGGATGCCTTCGGCAACTGGGGCGCGTTCGCTTCATTGCTATTGAAGGTCGACAACAGCGGACCCGCCACCAGCGCAGTGCAGTTACGCCCCAATCCCAATAATGGCGCGCTGGCCTACTCGCCGTCGTTCCAATCTGTCCGCCTGGATGCGACCTTCACTGAACCTGGTTTCGGACCCATTACATCAACAGTGGCCAATGCCGAGTTCTTCATCGATACGGTCGGTGCGAATGGCACGGGCATCCTGATCACACCGAGTGATGGCTCGTTCAACTCGGCGTCTGAAAACGGATATAGCTATCTTCCCTTGCTGAGCGTGAACGCTCTCTCGAATGGGAATCACATCATCAGCATTCACGCCAGAGATGCAGTTGGGAACTGGGGACCGTTCACGACCGGCGTTCTAACCATCGATAAGACGGCTCCCACAGTCAGTGGACTCACCATCACGCCTCCGATCTCGGGCAATACAACGGTCGCGCTCAGCGCAACTGCAGACGATACTGCCACAGGCAACAGCAATATCAGTGCAGGCGAATACTTCATCGACACGGCGGGCGCAGCCGGAACCGGCGCAGCCATGACTTCCGGTGCGGCATCCCCGAACACCGCCATCACAGCCACGATCCCGTCTGCAACGGTTGCAGCATTGACCGCTGGTAACCACACCATCCATGTGCGCGCCAGAGATGCCGCCGGCAACTGGAGCACGACCACCAGCGCCACGCTGTTGATCGACCGCACACCTCCGACCCAGAGCAGCATTACCCTGACGCCGAGCTCCATCCTGGGAGGTACGGCTTCGATCACCCTGAGCGTGAACGGCGCAAGTGACGGTGCTGGAGGCAGCGGTGTGTTCGGTGGTGAGTATTGGTTCGGAACGACCAACCCGGCTCCGGGCGCTGGGACACAGTTCAGCGGATTATCAGCGACGGTTCCCACCAGCTCACTGGCCGGCGGCACATACACCTTGCGTGCCCGCGTCCGTGACGTAGCAGGGAACTGGAGCACGAGCTTCAGCAGCGCCACACTAACAGTAACAGCTAACTCTTCTTTCCCAACGCTTTCGGTGCTCGATGATTTCAACCGGGCAAACGCCAACAACCTCGGCGCGAACTGGAACCAGGCCAATTCAGGCACAAACGTTGACTTGCGAGTGAACAACAATCAGGTGGTCGCTAATCAGACCAATGATCGTGGACAGGCGATCTGGAATGTCACCACCTTTGGGAACAAGCAGGCAGCAGCATTTACCTTCGCCAACACAACGCTGAACAATTCCGCTGTGATACTCAAGGCTACCGGGGCCAACATCACAGCGCCGACGAGTTTCATCCGGGTGCGGTATGAATCTGGCAGTGGTGGTCGCGTGCGGGTTACCGTCACAACGAACGGTGGAAACAGCTACTCAGTGATCGGTGACTTCACCGGCGTGCCATTTGCATCGGGTAATACTCTGACAGCCATGGTCGACTCCACTGGGCGGGTTTACATTTGGAAAACATCCGGCGTCACAACTACACTGCTGGGAAGTATTCAATTGCCCAACAATGCGCTGTGGACCACAGGCTCCGGCAGGATCGGTATTCAATTGGGAATAGGCGGCCGCATCGATAATTTCCTCGGCGGTACAGTTCCGTAACAGTAACCATCGGGGGCGCGGCTTACCCAGCGCCTCCGGGTACATTCAGCAAGATCAGGGAGTGGTTCCAGCACAACGACTCCCTGATGAAAAATGAACCACCACGGCAATCGATCCATTCGTTTCATCGCAGGAGTGCCATCGTATGAAATCAAACCCTTTACAGTGGATAGCCATCATTCTTATTTTAGTTACCGGATATTTGCACCTCATCACTGCAGGCGAGGAATACAGCGAAGCCCGATACATGGGTGTGTTGTTCCTGCTTAATTTTCTCGGCTCACTGTTTGCTGCCGTGGGCATCTATAAAAGGATTCTCTCCTGGGGCTGGGCCCTGGGGATCGTCATCGCGGCGGGCTCCATTCTTGGATACATCCAAAGCCGAACCGTTGGCATGCCGGGGATGGAGGTGGAGGCATGGTACGACCCGATCGGGGTCGCCGCCCTTATCGTGGAGGCACTCTATCTGGTCGTCTTCGTTCTTGCGAAACCCTGGCCTGGTTCCCTTAACCAGCAGACGGATGCAGCCTCCCGCAATCGTTCCGGCGAACCGGTCATGTATCTGGCTGGCATCGGCTCTGTTGCGATCGTTGGACTGCTTCACCTCGTCAAGTCGTGGCAGACCTACCAGATCGCAAAGGATATATGCGGAATAACGTTTGCAATTACCGGCGTCAACCTGCGCGCCCTGCTTGAGTCGCAAACAGGCACGAAGGCAATGCTTCTGGCTGGCTTGTTTTTTGTCAATTTTCTCTTAGCGATCTTTTCTGCACTGGGCATCCGACGTCAGAAATTCTGGCAGGGCTGGGCGATCGGGCTCTTCATTGTCGTCAGTTCGCTGTTCGGGATCCTGCAAAGCAATGCTCTCGGAGTGCCCGGACTATCTGTGACCGAATGGAGCGACCCGGTCAGCATCGCCGTCCTGATGGAGCTTGTTTTTCTGGGCGTTTTTTTCCTGTCGAAACCATGGATCGGGATCCCTGGCGGAACTTCCCAAACTCTTCAAGACAGGAACCGCCAGCCCATTCTCATCACATCCATGCTCGTGATCGTGATCACTGTCGGTTTGGTTTCCTACCAGTTTGGTGCAAGTAACAGTAATCATGACGAACATCCACTGCCTGAGACCATCATTCCCAACGATGCGCTCGAGCAGGAATATGGCGTTCGCCTGACGCTGGTAGCGGTCACTGCTGCCGGCGGACTGGTGGACGTGCGTTACCGCATCATCGACCCTGAAAAGGCCGCGCAACTTGTGGATGAAGAGCAGGGCGGCATCATGCCCATGGTCTTTGTAGGGAATGGCGATGTGATGCTCATGTCCGATTCACATATGCGTGACCAGCAGCTCATCGCCGACCGCATGTACTTCGATCTCATCCCGAATACGCAGAACGCTGTCAAACGTGGGACGGTAGTAACAGTCGGCTTTGGAGACGTTGCCGTCGAGCCGACCCTGGCGCAATAAAGCATGAATGGATCATCCGATATGAAGACAAAGATTTCCTTCCCTGTCATCCTGATATTAATACTAAGCCTGGCAGCAACCCCGGCCTTCCATGTGCAGGCTGGCAATAGTCAACCCGCCTGGCACGTACTGAGTGTGCCTGAGAACACGATTTCCGCCTCGCTGCGATCCGAGCTGAACCAGCTGCAGCAGGATGAGACGATCACTGTCATCGTGCAACTGCGCCAGAAGGCCAACCTTCCCTCCGGGACGGGTTTGCGAAAAGCCGACCGGGTTGCGAATCTGATCAAAGCCTTGACCACCACGGCAGACAAGACGCAGGGACCCGTTAAGAAAGTTCTCGATGAGAAACAGTCACAGGGCGCGGTCAAGTCCTACACCGAATTCTGGATCTTCAATGGCTTCTCCATTACTGCCAGCCCGGATGTCATTCAGGAACTTGCGTCTCACCCGGATGTGTTTTCGATCACGTCCGACGAATTGGATGTCGTCCCCGCAGGTGCAGCGCAAGCCTTCAGCAATCCGGAAGTGAACGTGTCACTGATCAATGCGCCGGCTTTGTGGAGCATGGGATATGGCGGACAAGGCATCGTGGTGGCTTCGATGGATAGCGGGGTAAACATGGCCCACACCGATCTAGCCAGCCGCTGGCGCAGCGGCGCGAACAGTTGGTTCGACCCGTATGGACAGCACCCCGCCTCGCCTTTCGATCTGTCGGGTCACGGCACATGGACGATGGGGGTCATGGTCGGGGGCGATTCGGGTGGCGCTTCGATCGGTGTAGCCCCTGGCGCGCAATGGATCGCCGTCAAGATGTTTAACGACGCCGGAACGTCCACCGCCACAGCCATCCATCAGGGCTATCAATGGCTTCTCAACCCTGACGGCGACCCTGCCACCGATGATGCTCCACATGTGGTGAACAATTCGTGGACGTTCGCCTATCCCGGCTGCAATCTTGATTTTGAGCCCGACCTGCAGGCCCTGCGTGCGGCTGGAATTCTTCCGGTTTTTGCGGCCGGAAACGGTGGACCGAGCGCCAACACAAGCTATAGCCCGGCTAACAATCCATCGGCATTTGCGGTCGGTGCGATCAACAACGGCAGCAGCATTTATGGCTTGAGCAGCCGCGGCGCAACAAAATGCGGCGGCTCCGCTGGCGTGTTTCCAGAGTTGGTTGCACCCGGTGTGAACGTTTACACCACTGACCTGGGCGGTTTCTATACGACTGCATCCGGCACATCTCTTGCGGCTCCCCATGTGGCCGGCGGACTGGCATTACTGCTTTCGGCATACCCCGATCTGAGTGCCGGGCAACAAGGCGATGTCCTGAAGTCCTCAGCCGTCGATCTTGGCGTCGCAGGTCCCGATAACATTTATGGATATGGCCGCTTGAACCTGCTGGCGGCGTATCAGCAATTGAGCGGCGCGCCTACTGCCACGCCGATTGTCCAATCGACATTTACAGCCACTCTTCCTTCTGAGACCCCCACTGCGCTTCCGACTCAGACAATGGTCCCGGCTTCGCCAACCCCATTGCCTACCTATACATCAACAGCGACCTTTATCCCCAGTTCGTCCACCCCGTTGCCTACCTATACATCTACGTCGACCTTCATCCCCAGTTCTCCCACACCTCTGCCCACATGGACAGCCTCGCCGACGAGGACGGCTACCCTGGTTCCAACAGCCACGAGCACCAATGCAGCCGTGACCGCTTTGCACGTCGGCGACCTGGACCGCGCCTCCGTGGGAGCCACGTCCAAAAGCTGGAATGCCACCATTACTATTCGTGTCCATGATGCCAGCGAGCAGCCGCTTTCTGGCGTGACCGTGTATCTGAACTGGACGAATGGAGTCAAGGGGACCGCCAGTTGCACGACGAACACAAATGGAACGTGTAGTGTTTCAAAGACCATTAGCAACCGTAGTGCAAGTGCCACCCTGACCGTCACGAACGCCGCGAAGGCATCCTTCACCTACGCAGCGACAGACAATCATGACCCGGACGGGGATAGTAACGGAACAACGATCGTGATTTCAAGACCATAACCGAACACTTTCCAAGCCTGCCATGCGTCCAGTACGAAGATCGCACTGGGCGCATGGTTTTTGTTTTCAAGCAAATCGACACAAGGTCTTATCATGCAAGCAAACACATCTATTCGTTTTCTCTCCATCGTGATCATCCTGGCGGGTATCTGGTTCACCAGCAGCCCGGCAGCGGCGGCGTCTACCATCACAGTGACCACCACTCTGGATAACCTGACCGATGATGGACAGTGCTCGCTGCGTGAATCCATTATTGCGGCGAATACAGATACTGCAACCGGAGGCTGCCCGGCCGGCAGTGGAGCCGATACCATCGTGTTCGACCCAGCTCTTCCGGACCCAGCCATTTTTGCCCTCACATTAACCGGCATGACGGAGGATGGCTCCACATCTGGCGATCTTGATCTAACCGGCATCCTCACCATCCAGGGCTTGGGCGCCGGCAAGACTATTATTGATGGTAACAGTACAGACCGCGTCTTCGATGTTCGTCCCGGAGCAACGGTTGTACTCTCGGGACTCACCGTTCAAAACGGAAACCCCGGCAGCGACGCAAATGGGGGCGGGATCATCGTAACAGGCGGCACGCCGCGCGCAAAACTCACGTTGTCGAACAGCATCGTGACCGCGAATACCGCGCTCATGGGTGGTGGAATTCAAGTGTCAGGGAATGGAGCAAGTGCGCTGATCGAATATACAAGGATCAACCTGAACACGGCCGTTATCTCTGGCGGTGGCATTGCGAATAGCGGCGATCTCAAGCTGCAAAACAGCACAGTGGATCAAAACCGGTCCCGGACGGGAGGTGGTATCGAGCATTCAGGGATTTCGTTGCATCTGACGAACGATACCATCAGCGCTAACATCGCCAGCGACAATGGCGGTGGATTGTATAACCGCGCAGATGCGCTCGTGCTCAACGTGACATTTTCCGCGAACACAGCCAGTGGACCCGGAACCGGCGGCAATATTTACAACGACGACACTTCCATTGCGATCAAGAATTCGATCCTGGCAAATTCCGATGCAGATGGCAATTGCTTCAACAACGACGGCACCCTCCTATCCCAGGGATCCAATCTCGACAGCGGCAGCTCGTGTGGCTTTACCGCAAACGGCGACCTGAGCGCTAGCGACCCCATGCTGGGTCCCCTGCAGGATAACGGTGGAGTTACGTTTACACATGCCCTGCTGACCGGTAGTCCTGCCATCGATCGTGGCATCAGCAATGGCTGGCCAGCCATCGATC
>JBDTPH010000244.1:0-7803 GCA_039932795.1 Chloroflexota bacterium | reverse complement strand
GTTGTAGAAATGAGTCTTCATATCCAGGTACTGAAACAAAAAGCCGCTATCCCCCTGGAGAACGCTGGCTGGGAAGCCGATCAGCCACCAAAGGAATACAAAGGTGCTCAGTGTGACAAAGAATGCCGCGACCTGGTTCGTGAATATGGCAGAAATTCCAACGCCCAGAGCGAGGAACGCGGCCGCAACCAAAATCACACCGAGATAAGACGACAGCATTAACTGTCGGTCAATGCCGGGCGAGACCAGTGGAGGCAGAATTGTGAAGCTTCCAATTACGATGCCGTTCAGCATAATGGGGTAGATGAGGGTCACAGCTAAAACGGACAGGATGAAGAGCAGGCCACCCAGCCATTTGCCGGCGACCAGCTCAAAATCGCGGATGGGAGCCGTCAGCAGTAATTCCAGAGTCCCCATTCTGGCTTCGTCTGCCAGCAGTCTCATTGTGAGTGCCGGGAGGGATAATACAAGCAGGAATCCAAAAGACCCCGTAATGGGTGATAGATCAGGAGTCGAGCCAAAAGATTGAAAGGCGTTTTGAATGTAATAATACAGGTTAACGGCGAAGATGATACCAATGGTAAGCAGGATCATGAATGCCACAACGTACGCGATGGGACTGATAAAGTAGTGATCGTATTCTCGTTTTGCAATTGTCCAAATGTTTCGCATGCTACCCTCACGAAGATTTTTTGCTGTGTGTATTGTCGCGGGTGAGTTCCAGGAAAATCTCCTCAAGGCTCAATCCGATGGGACGCATCTCAAGCAGGTCGAAGCCGGCCTGAATAACCGCTTTCGCCACCTGTGGGCGGACATCCTGCCCGGCGGAAAACTCAAATTCAACCGAGCCATCTGATTTGGCTTCCACATCCCGCACACCTTTGACCTTGCTGATCTTTGACGGAAGCTCATCTGCTTCACCGCGCACGCGCAGGACGACGCGCTGTGAACCGACGAGTCGCGATTGCAGATTTTCAGGGGTATCTTCCGCGACAATTTTGCCCTTGTTGATGATCAATACACGGTCGCAGATCTGTTGTGCTTCGGTAAGGATGTGCGTCGAAAGCAGGACGGTGCGGTCCTTCCCAATCTCGCGAATTACGTTGCGCATCTCCACAACCTGGGCCGGGTCAAGGCCAATGGTCGGTTCATCCAGAATGAGCACTTCAGGACGATGGATCAATGCCTGGGCCAGGCCAACACGTTGCCTCATGCCTTTGGAGAACGTGCTGATATAACTGTTGGCGCGTTCCTGCAGGTTGATCTTTTCCAGCGTTTCATACGCGCGCTGTTCCGAGTCTGGGATCCTGCGCAGATCAGCCATGAACTTCAGATACTCAAGCGCGGTCATGTCGTCATAAAGCGGAACTGTTTCAGGCAGATAACCAACACGTTTACGAACTTCGAGAGACTCTTCCACAACGTCATAGCCTGCCACGATGGCAGAGCCGTCGGTGGGAGGCATGTAGCCGGTCAGGATTCTCATCGTAGTGGTTTTGCCAGCGCCATTCGGTCCCAGGAAGCCGACGATTTCTCCCTGTTCGGCATCAAAGTTGAGGTTGTCAATGGCACGGCGTGCGCCATAGTCCTTGGTGAGACCACTGACTTGGATCATTGGTGCTCCTTAAAATGGGATGTGATGACAAACAAATGGCACAGACGCCCAAAGAGGCGACGGTGCCATCTCCTTACATGCTGATTCATAGTACTCAGATACTATACAAAAATCAGAGGACAAAGTCAAGCAGCTTGTGGACTTCTAATCAAACCCTAATCTGTGTAATGCGACCATGCAAATCTGATTAACGAATAAAGAACTACCGGATACCAGGCTGCCACCGTGATATTCCAGGTTTATCAGGAGGCTTGCATTGTCTGCAACCCATAACTATTTAGTGGGCCTGATTTATAATGTTGCAGACTTTGTTGATGGAGACGCCATGACGGAACTGCTTTATCAAACGAATGCTTATATACAGGAATTTGATGCGAGCGTGATCGCTGTTTTGCCGGAGCAGCACGCCGTGGTTTTGGATCGTACCGCGTTTTATCCGGGCGGCGGTGGTCAGCCCTGTGATTTTGGATCATTGCTGATTGCAGGTGTTACTTATCCTGTGAATAAGGTGAAAAAGAATGGAGAGGCTGTTCTGCACTTCGTCGCGGTCAATGAGCCCTTACCGCCAGTCAGTTCTGCTTCTCATGGGACCCTGGACTGGGCGCGGCGATACAAGCTGATGCGCACCCATACCGCGCTCCACGTGCTGTGTGGGACGGTCTTCCGCGATTATGGCGCGCACGTGACGGGCGGCGATATGGAGCCGCTCAAGGGACGTATGGATTTTGAATTCGAAACCATGCGTGGGGAGTTGGTGCGCGAGATCGAAGCCGCGGTCAATAAGGAAGCGGCGCAGGCGCGTCAGATCAGGGTCAGGATTTTGCCGCGCGACGAAGCGTTCCAGATCCCGGACCTGATCCGCACCAAGATCAACCTTTTGCCCGAAGGGATTACGCAGATACGGACCGTCGAGATCGTTGGCCTCGATCTGCAGGCAGACGGCGGTACACACGTGCACAACACGATTGAGATCGGCCACATCCGTGTGGTTGATTACAAAAGCAAGGGTGCGATCAACAAGCGGCTCTATATCGAGGTTGAATAGATTGTTTGTAAAGGGGTTTTTCTAGCTTGATCAAAAACAACCGCCAGGGCGCCAACTCAGGCCCTGACGGTTGTTTTATTTATAAAAGTGGTACCACTACTATTGCGGGTCGATGACCAGTTTGATCGCGGTCCGCACCTTATCTTCAATTGTCACATCTGCAAATTCAGGGATACAAGCTACTTCAATACCGTCCAGTTTCAGGTAACCGGTAGCCAGCACGAGGGCCTTCACAGCCTGGTTGACAGCTCCGGCCCCAATGGCCTGTACTTCGGCGTGTTTGTGCTCGCGCACCACACCTGCGATGGCACCCGCGACTGCCGAAGTGCGTGAATTGGCAGAAACCTTGATCATACTTGCTGCCGAGGTGTGTGTGTGCGGTACAGAAAATTTCGTATCCATGTTTTTGTCTCCTAAGGGTAAGTTGTTTATGATAACAATTTGCTCAAGCTGTGTGCTTAATATACATATAACGGAAATTGTTGTATGTCAGGGATTTGTGACATTTTATAGGGGATTTTCAGATGGCTGTCAGGAAGATCTATTCTGCTGTCAACGAGCGAAAAATGAAAACGCGCTCCTACTGTGGAGCGCGTTTTCATGGATATCAATTGGAGTCTACGATAGCAATACCTGTCCGCAGTATTCGCATTTATCCATGCCAAGCTCGAGCGTGCCGCCACAGTTTGGACATTGGATGGTCTCCACCTTGATCGGGTACCCCTGTGTTTTAAACGCAGATTCGTTATCGGCAAGGTCAGCACGCAGGCGCTTGAGTCTTGCGAGATACGCGTCACCGGTGACTTCACCGGATTTCCGCAGGCGCTCCACATCTGCAATGGTTTCCTTCAACATTCGTCTCTGCGCCTCAAGCGATTCCCGGCTCGTGTTCTGGAAGGATACTTTCATCTCCGGCTTCGTCGGGATCGAAGCCAGAATGCCAGCAATGACAAGAATAATTGCCGAGACGATCACTCCCACGATCAACGGCGTGTACTGAAACCCTGGGATCGAGCTCAAGTTAACCTTGTTCACCTGCACTTCATTTCCATCTGCGATGATGACGTAGCGTTCTGTTCCCAACCTG
The DNA here is from genome assembly GCA_039932795.1 of Chloroflexota bacterium. Taxonomy (GTDB): domain Bacteria; phylum Chloroflexota; class Anaerolineae; order Anaerolineales; family Villigracilaceae; genus Defluviilinea. Next base: position 4,056 of record JBDTPH010000244.1, on the reverse strand, counting down.
CCCACATCGATACGCGTGATACCCGTACTGTGTGTGGACAAATTATTGCGGGAGCCCGAGCTAGTGAAGATCGCTATTTCGCCACTATCCGCGCCGATGACTGCCTCTTGTTTTCCGTCGCCATCCACATCAATACCAGAAATCTCCGTGACTTTATCCGAGAGCGATGCCGACCAAAGTTCATTGCCTGTATTGGAGAACGCCCATACACCGCCATCTTTGCCACCCGCGACAATCTCTCGTGACGATGGGTCACCGTTCAGCTCCACTTCGCGGACCTCGCTGACAGCCTGTCCAAGTGATTTGTTGAAGAGGGTACTTCCATCCGCAGCACTGTATATAAAGAATGCGCCATATTCGCCGCCGGTAATGATCTCACTGTTGCCGTCACTGTCCAGGTCAAATGCACGCAGGCGGCGCAACTGTTCCTGGCTCTGATACCAGACTTGATCACCTTGCGAATCATATAGCGCGAGATTTCCATCACTTGTTGCCATGACGGCGTAGGTTTGACCGCTGATCGTCGCATCGTCCATGCCGCGCACTTCGCTGCTCCCGAGAATGGATGTCCATAGCGGCTGTCCGTCCAGACTCAGCGACAGGAGACTGCCGCTCGAATCGCCCAAAACAATTTGGGGTCCAGATGCGAAGCGGATGAGTGCGACGCGGGCGGGCTGTCCGATATCGAGTCCCTCTGCGAGAACCTGTGCCTGTCCATCCGTAATCAGATCCACCGAATAGCCCATGGCGCCAAGATAATAAACGATGATATCTTCCATCCCATCGCCGTTGACGTCACCAAGTGTGGTTTTGGGATATTGATAGTCAAGGCTGAGCATGATCGCACCGCTGCCGTCATACATTGAGATATTGGTTGTGCTCTGAATAAAAAGTTCATCCGCGCCATCTCCCGACAAGTTGATGACCTTCATGCTTTCAGCGCCGGAATACGGCTGTGACCAGGCAACGTCACCGCCGTATTTTTGTGCCGTGACCGCGCCACTGAATGCGAACACGGCTGATACGGCCATAATAAGAACGATCAAAACAAATGCAACAACAAACGGAATGATTTTGCGGCTCATTTTTATGCGGCCTTTCTTTGCAGGAGTGAATAGGCATAACGCAGGAAGCCGAGAATGTGTTCAGACTCGACCTCTTCAAACGGTGAATTGGCGGTGACATCAATAATGCCGCCCTCGGTGCTCAACTGTGTAATTGTATATTTGCCTATATTGAGTCCCTGCCGGAAATCCTTACTTGAGACGATCTTGTACACTTCCGGATTCACAGCGATACGTACTTTGAGATATTGTTCCGCGCCCTTGTATTTTTCGGGTTTCATCTTCATCTTGCCGCTGATACTGCGCTTCCAGTACGACTTGCGTTTCTTCGATTTTTGGATGGCGGACAGCCTTAAAATATTTCCGTCATACAACTTGGCTTTCAACGCCAGCCACTCGTCGCGAAAATGATCCGTGGTACGGTCACGGGTATCCTTGGTGGAGCGCGCCACCTTTGTAGCCAGCATCGCGCCCGTCAGATCGAGATGACCCAGAAAGGTTGAGTTGGGTTTCAGGTCATCGCGCAGCGTGTGAAGAATACCTTTCGTGTCTTTGTATCGCGGCGAAAAATCGTGTGAGTCGCTTTTGCGTAGCGTACGTGCCATTACCAGGGCGGCAATCCATAACAGGACGCCGCCAGAGATAAATATAAATGAGGTGTATCCCAGCAGGATCAATAGGAGGTCAATCGCCATCAACCCCAAACCGACGAAGAAGATAGTGAGCGGGATCCAGCGCCATTTATCCCCGGCGCTTTCGGTTTTTTGCACCTCTGCAACGAATTTATCCATGCCTGTCAACACGGTATCGGGGTCATCTGCAATCGAAACGTAGACTGGCGTGTATTCTTTTTTCCCCGCTGTGGGAAGCGGAGTCTTCTTACGTGCGGTGTTTAGAAGATAAAAGAAAAGCAGAAGGCTCGCAACGCCAATAATTGCTGCCATGCAAAACAATAATTCCATGATGTTTGCTCCGAGTTTATAATGCACTCAATGAAAAGGATTCTCTACACAGCCTTCGACATTGTTCCGAGTCCAAAGGGCGCTTCGACACATATTTTGCATAACATTCGCGGGCTAGTCAATAGCCAGTTTGACGTTCATCTCATTACGCCGAATGATGGCCTGCTTCCACCAGAGGATTACATCGAGGGGGCGAATGTCACACGCATAACGCAGGACCTGACACAGAATTTTCTGGCACGTGCAACACATTTTGGAAAAAGTGTATTTGCTCATCTTACACTTAATCCCGACTATGATGTCGTGCATTATCGTAATGTTTGGGATGGTCTTGCCGTCGCGCAAAACAAAAAACGGCTTGGCTACAAAACGCTTTTTGAAGTGAACGGCCTCGCTTCCATTGAACTCAAGTATCACTACCCTGGAATTGACTCAACGCTCCTATCAAAAATAAAGGAACAGGAGATTGCGACCCTGCACTTAAGCGACGCGATCATCTGCCCTTCAAATGTGACCCGCGACTATATTGCCTCACTCGGGCTCAGCCGAAGGCTGATAACCGTTATCCCAAACGGGGTCAGTCCCTCTGATTTTTCCGCGTCCCCACTGCCTGATCGTGAAGGCCGCGTTCCCATATTGCTGTATATCGGCACTCTCGCCGATTGGCAGGGGCTCGAAGTGGTGATCAAATCGCTTCCAAAGATTCTTGAACAGCAAGCTGTTCGCCTCCATATTGTTGGGCGTGGACGCTCACGGCAGAGGAAACTGCTACTGAAGCAGATCCGCAAACTGGGCGTGGAAGGAAGCGTTATCGTCCAACCGGCGGTGCCTCACCACGAAATTCCGGCTCTGATCGCTGCATCGGATATTTGCATTGCCCCGCTTGGACTCAATGACCGCAACGTGACACAGGGCGCCTGCCCGATCAAAGTGCTGGAGTACATGGCTTCCTCCCGCCCCATGATCGCGTCGAATATGCCCATTGTGCGTGAACTTGTCCGCGAGGCTGTGGATGCTCTGCTATTTTCCCCGAATGATCCTGATGATCTGGCACGCCAGGTGTTGCGCCTCTTACATGATTTCGATCTGTCAAAACGACTGGCTGACTCTGCCACTGAGCGCGTGTTGACCAAATTTACCTGGCATAAGGCGCAGAAGAAGCTCGTGAAGGTTTACGATAAATTGCTGGCTTGAGGTTTTCGATTCATTTCTTTCATGGCAGGGATAAATGCCATGCTCAGTGTCGTGATGAAAAATGTGATGCCCAGGCAATGAACATCGGAAATATTCCAAATCTGTCGGTAAGGATTCCACCCAGCAACATGCCAAAGGGCATGGCGATCCAGGCACCTGCGGTGATCGCGCCAAATACGCGTCCGCGCATAGTTGAGGGAATCCGCTCGAACTCGATCGCACCAATGATGGGGTTTAAGGGTCCTGCTCCAATGCTCGTTATCAAAGTTACCACGATCAAAACGAATATAGGCGATCTAGCAGTTTGTCGGAGAGAGTGTAGAAATGATCTCTCCAGCGATAAGATGAGTCTAAAAAAGCTGGCTACCGCGTCAACGGTGGCCCCATACAGCATATTTCATTGGCAAATCTTCCTAAACTTCGAGTACCAGACGCGTTAATAGAATTCCTGTGCCAGCCAGAGCGAGTGCATGCGTTTCAAATTGAATGCGAGGCAAACCAGGCACCATTCGCCAGTCACATTTTTCAAACCACGTAGAGAAAACTGGCGAAACCCAGGAATTTCTTTGATGATACCGATCACGGGCTCAACTGTGCATTTGCGCAAGCGATAAATTTCTTTGCCGATCTCAGTAGCGAGTTGATATGCCATTTTTTCTTTTGGGCTGGCGGTAGCAGGGGGCTCATCGGGCAGGTTGCCAAGCAAGTCTTCCACATGCTTGTAATGCGCCTCACGACCTGTTGCAATGTAAGGCTTGATGCCGCGTTCTTCTGTAGATGCGTATCATCTCAAAAATTGGGGGCAGAGTTTATCAGGTCCACGACCAGCCGAGGTT
>JBDTPH010000243.1:0-10746 GCA_039932795.1 Chloroflexota bacterium | reverse complement strand
CTGGCAGTCCAAACAGACCGAAGCCATGATCAATTGCCGCGCCCGCGCCTCCGAACTGAAACTGCATGGGGTTAAGATCATTGCAACTGAGTACAACTACGATGGCTCACGTCTGGCGTTCCTTTTCAGCACAGAGAGTGAAGAGAAAGTGGATCTTAAGTCCCTCAAGAGGGACATGCAGAACCTCTACCCCCACACCCATATCGAGATGCGGCAGATCGGTCCGCGCGATGTGGCCAAGATCATCGGCGGCATGGGCGCATGCGGGCTCGAAACCCGCTGCTGTTCCAAATTCCTGACCGACTTCTCCCCCATTTCGATCAAGATGGCAAAAGACCAGGGTATCTCACTCACGCCGAACGAGATCACAGGCATGTGTGGCCGCCTGCGCTGCTGTCTCATTTACGAATATGAGCAATATGTTGCCGCACGCAAGGAACTTCCCAAACGCAACAAGCGCGTGGTGACGCCCAAAGGCGAAGGCAAGGTGATCGACGTTCTGCCCATGTCCAACAAGGTGATGGTACTGATCGAAGGCGAGGAAGGCAAACGCTTCACCGAAACCTTTGCACGCGAAGATATCCAACCCTGGGACGAACTCGAGGCATTGCGGCGCAAATCCGAAGCCCCGTGTGACCGTCACGAGGGCGGCGGATGCACCTGCGGCAAATCTGCCGGCCCGCGCAACAACAACAATTAGCAGGCAATAGGGGCGGAGAATACTCCGCCCTTTTTACTTGGATGAACTTTGCACTCCAGGCTTTTCATCAACCCTGCATACCCCTCACAACCGGTACATGACACATGACACCTGACACCTGGGACTCCCCTCAGCATATCCTCGTGGTCCTCGCTCACCCAGACGACCCTGAATTCTTCTGCGGTGGGACGCTGGCAAAGTGGGCGCGCGCCGGGCATCACATCACCTATCAACTGTTGACCTGCGGTGACAAGGGCTTTAATGACTCCACCGTGGTAGGCATGACCCCGGATGCGCTGTGCGCCATCCGCCATGAAGAGCAACAAGCCGCCGCAAAAGTCATCGGAGTCGAAGCAGTCCATTTTATGGATTGCCCGGATGGCTATCTTGTCCCCGACCTGGATTTGCGCCGCGATATCGTGCGCGTGATCCGCAGGTTCAAGCCCGATATCCTTGTGACCTGCGACCCGCAGACGTTATTTGCCACATACGGGATCAACCACCCCGATCATCGCGCGGCGGGACAGGCCACCATGGATGCTGTTTTCCCTGCCGCGGGAAGTCCCGTTTTCTTTCCTGAACTGCTGATCGAGGGGTACCTGCCCCACATGCCAAAGGAAGTCTGGTGCTCGTTGACCATGCAGCCTGATACCGTGATCGATGTGACCGATACATGGCATATCAAACTCGAAGCCCTGCTGCATCACAAAACACAGATTGGCGACGTGGACAATTTCAAGGAGCGGATGAAAACCCGCCGTACCGAAGACAGCACAGATGAAAATCCGCGCTACGAAGAGAAGTTCCGCGTAGTGAAATATCGTTGACTCCCATTCTACGCAAAGCGGAAGCGGCCTGCCTATATCGCGCAGATTGAGATAACATCCCCAACATAAATAAGGAGATTGCTTCATCGAGTTAAAGCTCTCCTCGCAATGACATTCGAACTCATGAACATCGTCAACGTCGGCTACCAATCCACCAATTATTACGCGGTTGACATCAAGGGCGGAAAATTACTAATTGACTGTGGCTGGCCTGGCACACTTCCCCGATTCACCAAAGTACTCCAACGAAAAGGCATTGCACTCAAGGAATTTAAGTATCTCCTCGTTACCCATTTTCATCCCGACCACGCTGGGCTTGTTCAGGAACTAAAAAACCAGGGGACGGAATTGATCCTGCCCGAATACCAACTGGGCTTCATCACTCCATTTGCCGAATATTTTAAAGGGAAAGCATTTCCTTACATCGAAATCAGGCAAAATGATAATCTCATTTTGAAGCTGGAAGAGAACCGCAAATTCCTGGCTGGCATCGGCCTGAGCGGAGAGATCATCAGTACCCCAGGCCACAGCGACGACAGCGTGACCTTGATCCTCGATGAAGGATTCGCCTTTACGGGAGATTTGCATCCTGGCTTCATGAACACGGAAGATGTCAAAACTCGTGAAAGCTGGGATAAAATCAACCAACACAGGATCACAAAAATATTCCCCGGGCACGGCGGATGAATCGTTACCAATTACCATTTACCATTTACCAATGCCGATCCGTAGCGTCAAGTTTCCAACCTCTGCTTTTTCAAAGGATCTCTCATGAACGACTTCATCAAACAAGCCAGGCAACTCTTCCCCTACACACAATCTCTGCGTCGTGATTTTCACATGCATCCCGAGCTGGGTTTCCGCGAAATCCGCACAGGCGGAATTGTCGCCAGGGAGCTTGAATTATTGGGTATCGAAGTGACAAAAGGAGTTGGCAAGACGGGCGTCGTGGGTCTGCTCGAAGGCGCCAGGCCCGGACCGACGCTCCTCCTGCGCTTTGACATGGACGCGCTCCCCATCACCGAAGACACAGGCGCAGAATACACATCCCAGAATCCGGGCGTCATGCATGCCTGCGGACACGACGGTCACACTGCGATTGGGCTCACCGTTGCAAGGATGCTCCATGAACATCGTGAAGAACTGGCAGGCACAATAAAATTCTGCTTCCAGCCATCGGAGGAGGGCAATAATGGAGAAGATGTGGGCGGCGCAGAAATGATGATGCGCGATGGTGTGCTTGAAGCACCCAATGTGGATATGACTCTCGGCCTGCATTTGTGGAACGAGAAGCCGCTGGGCTGGCTTGGCATTGCAGGTGGCCCGGTCATGGCAGGAGCAGAGATCTTTACCATTAAGATCACCGGCAAAGGTGGTCACGGAGCCATCCCACAACAAACCGTGGATCCGATTGTTGCAGCAGCAAACATCATCACTGCGTTACAGACAATTGTCTCGCGCAACGTGGCTCCGCTCGAAACGGCAGTTGTCAGTGTGACAACGGTCAACGCGGGCACAGCCTTTAACGTGATTCCGCAGACAGCAGAGCTGACGGGCACGCTCCGCACCTTTGATAGTGGAGTCAGGCAGAGGGTTGTGGAACGATTCGAGCAGATCGCAGGCGGCGTCGGCGAAGCGCTGGGCTGTCAGGTGCAGGTCAGCATCAAACGAATGACTCCTGCCCTCGTCAACGATGAAACGATTGCATCCAGGGTGCAGGGCGCCGCGCAGCGTATGCTATCCGAATCCGATCTGGATACTTCAGGCTTCACCACCATGGGAGCTGAGGACATGGCGTTCATGCAGGAAAAAGTTCCAGGTTGTTACTTCTTCGTGGGTTCGAATGATGCCGCGCGTCATCTCGATTATGGACACCACCATCCGAAGTTCGATTTCAACGAAGAAGCCTTGATCCGAGCCTCTGCGCTCATGGCATCCGCTGCCGTGGATGTGCTCAACACGAAATGAGCTACTACTTTGGGACTGCTTTCAACCCGAGCGCCATCCCACAGGATAGAAAACACGGTACAGTTGGAAACCTTGCGAAGGCTTAAAGCCTTCGCAAGCTGTTTGTTACCGAGTGCCACCAAAGTTGCAGACTGGAATTCAAAAAAATTATGGCAGAATCTAAAACAGAAAACTGGGCGCCGCGTTTCTTCACTCTGTGGATCGGACAGGCATTATCCCTGCTGGGGAGTCAACTCGTACAATTTGCGATCATCTGGTATCTCACACAAAAGACAAACTCCGCGACAACGCTCGCCATTGCCTCGCTGATGGGATTGTTGCCGCAGGTCATTCTTTCCCCGTTCATCGGCACATGGGTGGACCGCGGGAATCGGCGCCTCATCCTCATCTTTGCAGATACAACCGTGGCCGTCGCAACACTTGTGCTTGTGCTTTTATTCGCATTCAATCTCACACAGATCTGGCACATATACGCCATGCTTTTCGTGCGTGCCGTGGCAGGCGGCTTTCATCAATCTGCATTCGGCGCGTCCGTTGTTTTGCTTGTTCCCAAGGAGCAACTCGCGCGCCTACAGGGCTTTACGCAGGCACTGAATGGCGCATTGAACATCATCTCTGCTCCGCTGGGTGCGTTCCTGTATGCGGCGCTACCCATGCAGGGCATTCTCTCGATTGATGTCGTGACTGCCTTCCTGGCGATCCTGATCGTATTTTTCACACGCATCCCTCAACCTCCACGCGACGCGGCATTAAACGCCACATTCTTTCAGGACCTCGCGGCCGGGTTCCGTTATATTATCGCATGGCGGGGCCTGCTCATCGTCCTGGCGATGGTCATGGTCATCAATTTTTTCTACAGCGCAGCAGAATCATTAACGCCGCTCCTGATCTCCAAACATTTCAACGGTGACGTTCAGGCACTTGGCATATGGCAGGCCATATTCGCAACAGGCACGATCCTGGGCGGAGTCCTTCTGGGCGCGTGGGGCGGGTTCAGAAAGCGGGTCATGACTTCACAAATGGGCTTGATCGTTCTCGGCATCGGCACCATGGTCATTGGCTTTGCGCCCGCAAAACTTTTCTGGCTGGCTCTCGCTGCCAATACGCTGACAGGCTTGATCCTGCCCATGACTAACGGTTCGTACGGCGCGATCCTGCAGTCGGTCATCGCACCTGAAATGCAGGGACGCGTTTTCGCCTTCATCATGAGCGCTGCCATGCTGGTCTCGCCTCTCGGTTTGGTGATTGCAGGTCCCATCTCAGATGCGCTCGGCATTCAACTCTGGTTCTGGGTGGCAGGCATCGTCTGCGCAGTGATGGGCGTTTTAGGATTTTTCATCCCTGATGTGATGCACATGGAGGAGGAGAAAAAGGGACTCGCCGCGGAACCTTTGTAGACTGGATTCCGTTAATCCAATATGCCACGGATCTTACGTACGCTTCTCCTTCTGACCCTTATCCTGTCTGCCTGCTCCCCAGGCGGACTCTCTCCTGAGGCTCCACCCCCTGCTCTCGCTGCCGACGTGCCTACTGAAATCATCACGCCTGGTTCCCCGAGCGAATTGCCTACAAACGAAATTATTCCCATCTCAACCCCTGAGGTCCTCCCACCGCCCAAGCTGATCACTACCGTCTCCACTCCGCACATTGACCAGGGTCCCGATGGAGCGAGTACAGTTGTCCCACCTTATCCACAGGGATGCGGGTATCAGTGGGCCTACAAGGATTTGCCCGAATTATCAAGTGATTTTCAGGAGTCGATCCAATTGCTGCAATCGGCCGCGCAAGCCAATGCGTTTGGCTTTGGTGAAGACTGTATACACGCAGACGGAACATCAACCTTCATCCCGATGGAAACGGATTTCAACATTACATTGCAGGTCGGCGACCTGTCGGATGAATCGGAGTTGGGTGATTGGACCGTGAAGGTGATGCAGGTCATCGAGAATATCCCATCTGATCAGATCATCGGTCCACGTCCTGGCCGCGTAATCATTATCTTCCAGTCCAATGCTGAGCAGAAGTCTGTCAGCTTTTATATTGACCAATATCAGGCATTGTCTGCAGGTTTGAGTCACGCTGAGATCTACCAGGCGCTGGAAATCCCACAATAGCACCGAGTATATTTGAATAGGTGGCAATCACGCGTGGGTGATTGTCACTTTTTGATTCTTGACAAACACCAGCATTCACCATATACTATGTTTAGTAAATACTAAACATACATAACGAGACAGCTATGACCCATTCACTTCCCATAATCAAAAAAGACTTTACAGAAGGGCTAAGCCAGATCAGCCGTTTCTGGGGCTTCCCCAAAGGGATGGGAGCCATCTTCGCCGTGCTCTATCTCTCCCCCACGCCGCTTTCGCTCGATGAGATCGTCCGCGAAACAGGACTCACCAAAGGTGCGATCAGCACGGAGATACGCGCTCTGGCCCGCATGGGTCTGGTCCATCGCTCAGCAAAACTGGGTGACCGCAAGGATTACTACGAGGCGGAGGCGGATTTCTACGCCGCGATCCGATCCATTCTAAAGGAACGACAGAACAGTGAATTTGACCGTGCCATCCGTTCTGTCAAAGATACGCTTAAAACGATGGAAGATCACTGGGTGGAGGAGGAAGAATGGAATTTTGTCTATGAACGTGTGCAGGCACTACAGTCATTCTTTGATGCAATCGATAATCTCACAAAGGCAGTCGTCCGTTTGGAAAGTTTGGGATTTTCAAATGTGACGAAGATTTTGGGTGTATTGAAATAATTGAGTCAATGTCATTCTGAGCAAAGCGAAGAATCTCCACTACAACAGACTGGACTTTTCGCTCGCTGATGCTCACTCACGTCGTCCCGACGTCCTTCGGGAGAGTGACATGACCGGGAGCTACCATGAAAATCGCAGTAACGGGCGCATTCAGTTATTCAGGAAAATATATTACAAAGCGGCTATTGGAACGCGGCGAAGAAGTCATCACATTGACGGGGCATCCGAACCGCCCCGATCCGTTTGCCGGCAAGGTAAAAGCCTATCCGCTGGATTTCGACGAAGCCAGCCTGACGCGCAGCCTGCAGGGAGTGGACGTACTGGTCAACACCTATTGGGTGCGGTTCGACAAAGGCAAAAACACTCAGCAGCGCGCGGTGGAGAACACCCGCAAACTCGTCAATGCCGCCAAAGCCGCGGGCGTAAAGAGGATCGTTCACATCAGCATCGCAAACCCATCCGCCGATTCACCCCTGCCCTATTACTGGGGCAAGGCGGCTAACGAAAAAGCGGTGATGGAATCAGGATTATCCTACGCGATTTTGCGTCCCACCGTGTTGATCGGCAGGGAGGATATTTTGATCAACAATATTGCGTTTCTCATGCGGCGTTTCCCCTTCTTCTTTATCCCCGGCGATGGATCGTATGGTATCCAACCTGTTTATGTCGAGGACCTGGCTGACCTTGCCGTGGAAGGTGTGTACAGCAGGGATCGTTATGTGATTGATGCAGTCGGTCCTGATGCATACACGTTCAAGGAATTGGTCAAATTAATTGGGGAAAAAATTGGTGTCCGGCGACCGCTCATCTCTGTCCCGCCGCGCCTGGCATTACTGGCTGCTCAATTCCTGAGTCTCTTCGTCGGTGACGTGATCCTCACGCCGGAAGAAGTGGACGGACTCATGGCAAATCTGCTCGTCTCAAAAGACCCGCCACTGGGAAGGACCGCCTTCAAAGACTGGCTGGAAGCGAACAAAGCTACAGTTGGGACAAAATATGCGTCGGAGGTAAGGAGGCACTATGCATGAAAACGACAACCTACCTACGGTTATCCCTTCTTATTCCCCTTAATATTTGGGGAGTTGGCGTTCTTCTTATCGCAATCGCGAGCACAAGACCGGAGATTGATCTTGGATACATGGCAGATGCATCCGGCCCTAACTGGGTCGCGATCTTCTTCGCATTCTATATTTTCGGGATCATTGTTTGGATTTTCCCGTACATATTGCTATCCCTTATCCTGTTCTTCTGGAGCTTTATCAGCCAGGCACGAACAGCCTTGAAAGTGTTTGCACTCTCACCCCTGGCAATGACAATATTAACGATCGCAACGCTGAACCTATTGGCATTGAATAACACAGGCGAGGCCGCCATCCTTTCCAATCCGGTCATTGACCAGGATTATATTGGCTTAAATATTATAGGCGCAGCCTTTACCCTGATCTGGGGCTATATCTGTGTCGGCATCGGGTTTGGGATCTACAAGCTTCTTCAGCGTCAGGCCATCGTTCGGGAAGAAGAGACTATTGAGTCGATGCCACAACCCGTAAACCAATATGAATAAAGAGGATATTGATCAAAAGAGGATCATTCTTTTCGATGGTGTATGCAATCTATGCAACGGATCGGTGACCTTCATTCTGCAAAGAGAGAAAAGCCCGATCTTTCAATTTGCGTCCATTCAATCGGAAGCAGGCCAGGATTTACTGAAATGGTGTGGGTTGCCCGCGGACTTCGGTGAGGCTGTGATATTGATCGATCATGGAAAAATCCATCTTGGTTCCACGGCCGCGCTGAAAATCGGACAGTATCTTAAGTTCCCCTGGTCACTGTTGTCTTACATGGGATTTATTGTTCCGAAGTTTATTCGAGATTGGGTTTACAACCAAATTACAGGACATCGGTATCAATGGTTTGGAAAAGAAGATGTGTGTATAATTCCCACTGAAAATCGAAAAGAAAGATTCTTATAAAAAAGCGGAGCCTCTGAGCTCCGCTTTTTATCGCAGCTCCACCATTCCCGGGCAGTGCGGATTATCCATGCACCCGTAATACTTATCACCCGCATGCTCACCATTGCGGTGGATCCGCAGGACCATCATCCGGCCGCAGATGGGGCACATTGGAACGGAATCAGTTTTCGACGTCGCGCGCAGTGGTCCCGTATCCTCCACTTTCGTGATCGCCATCTGGAACAATTCCGCCAGGTCCTGTTCGGTATACTGTTCCCTCGAAGGAACGTGTACCAGTGGCAGCCCCGCGCTCAGGAACAGGTCATGCATGAATTGATCGGCTTCACGTATCTCAGTCTTGGCGACCGGTCTCACCAATTCGACAGCAATTGCAGGCTTTAGCGTGACAGGCTCACACAGTAAAAAATCCACATGCTTGCGGAAGATCTTGTTGAAAAAATGGACATTCTCATTCGGGCGCACAATGTAAATAACATCATTCAGTGCCACCTTCGGGCAGATCACGTAATGACGTCCCACCATGGCCTGTAGCATGCGAAACAACGCCAGCTCCGTGCTGGACATAAAATTCTCGCGCAGGCGATACGGCAGGCGTTCGTCGTGTTTGTTGAATTGGACTGGCTTTTCTTCTGTCATATTTGCATTCCCATTGCATTATAGAGCAAAGATTCCATTGTGACAACACTCCAAAAACGAATGACAAACTGCACTGATTCAGCGAACTCGAACGACCTACAATAATTAATTGAGTCAGCAGTTACAAGGAGAATATATGAACTTGAAAAGACTTGCTTGGATCTTGATCGGTGGGGCAATCGGGCTTTTCCTTCTCATTCAGCTCATCCCATTTGGTCATAATCGCACAAATCCACCTGTAATGTCAGAGCCGCAATGGAGCAGTTCCCAGGCGCGTATGCTGGTCAAGGCACACTGCTTTCAGTGTCATAGCAATGAAACAGACTGGACCTGGTACAGCAATATTGCGCCGGGCTCGTGGCTGATCGCCATGGATGTGATCGAGGGACGCCATGAATTCAATTTCTCAGATTGGAACAACAACCCGGGCAAATTGGACGAAATGATCGAAAAGATTCAGGAAGGTGAAATGCCGCCCATTCAGTACTGGATCTTCCATCCTAGTTCGCGCATGGACGACCAGCAAAAACAGCAGTTGATCAACGCATTGAAAAGTTCCATCCAATAGAATAAAAGTTCCCTTTTGAGGACTTTATTCCTTCATGCGGATCAATCTCAAGACATCGGACTTGAGCGCCGCATTACAAGCCAATCCTTCGCCATGGGTATGGCCCTCTTTGCCATCCCAGGAACCAAAATAACCGCCTGCTTCACGAAAGATGGGTGAAAACGGAGCTACATCGTAAATTTTAATGGTTGGATCAAGCATGATTTCGGTGCGTCCTGTGGCAACCATGTGGTAGCCATACGCATCACCCCAGCCGCGGCCATAGAAACATTCCTTATGGAACCGCCCGAAGGCTTTCAACCGCTTATGCGTACGGAAACCGGACCAGCTCGTATATGAAAAAACTGCCTGCTTTAACTCGCTGACTTCAGAGACGCGAGTGCGTTTGCCATTTAACCAGCAGCCGAGATCATCCGCGGCATACAGGATCTCGTCCAGCGCGGGGAAACAGACCGCGCCCACTCGTGAAACGCCTTCGATCTCCAACGCGATCAAGACTGAATAAAACGGAACACCCTTCATGAACGACTTGGTCCCGTCAATCGGGTCAACGATCCAGCGGAAGGGATTGCCTTCGCCCGCCTTTTCGCCAAACTCCTCCCCCAAGATCGCATGGGAGGGATAGTTCTTCTCGATCTCGCCGCGGATAAATTCCTCTGTTGCCCGGTCCGCCGCGGTGACGGGGGATTCGTCATGTTTGAGATCATGCTGGATCCCTTTGTTGTAATGGCTGAGCGTGATGCGCCCTGCGCGATAGGCAAGTTGTCGTGCGAAGTTGAGGTAGGGTTGTAGGTTCATTGAATTAGCCTTCAACCTTGCGAAGGTTTTAAAACCTTCGCAAGGTTATTTCAGTCAAGATAATATTTTGCGAGCTTTCTTTCCATTGCTTCTGGAATATCAGAAAGTACAAATCTTCTATACTCATCTGGCGAGGAGAAAAATAATTCTCGAAACTGCGAATCAAATAACTCACCATTACGAACACCGATCCACTCGGGATAGTTGCTAAATTGCCAGTCATCTGGAGCCTTTGCCAGGCCGGCAATCACAGGATTTAAGTGAATATAACGGATCAATGCATATACATAGTTGAAATCGTCTATCAGGATACTTTTGGCTCGTCCTTCAAACAATGTCCCTGTTCGACCTTGCTGGCGATTAAAAGCCTGGGAATAACTATTGAACAATCTCTGGAAAAAAGGAGCGAGCGCTCCATCTTCATCTACCCCAATCAAAAAATGATAATGATTGGGCATTAGGTGCGAACCGCCAGTGCATTGCTGATTCGCGGGGTGTAAAAAGTACCGCCA
>JBDTPH010000242.1:0-5887 GCA_039932795.1 Chloroflexota bacterium | reverse complement strand
TTGGCACGTCGTATCGTTGACAGGCGGTGTGCAATGACGAACGAAGTGCGTCCCTTCATCAACGCCTCCATGCCGCGCTGGATGAGCGATTCGGTCAACGTATCAACTGATGAGGTGGCTTCGTCCATGATGAACAGTTCTGGCCGGGCCAATACCGCTCTCGCAAGACTGATCAACTGCTTCTGTCCGACCGACAATAAGTTACCGCCTTCGCCGACGTTCTGCTGATAGGCCTTTTCGAGCGTCACAATAAAATCGTGCGCGCCCGCAATCTTGGCGGCCTCGATCACTTCCTCGTCGCTCGCGCCCAGGCGTCCATAGCGGATGTTGTCCTGGATACTGCCCGAGAAGAGATGCGGCGTCTGCAGCACGATCCCGATGCGGCTGTGGATGGATGCGAGCGTGTAATCCATGTAGTTACGCCCATTGATGTAGATCGTCCCTTCGGTGGGTTCGTAGAATCGGCACAGGAGATTCACAAGCGTGGATTTGCCTCCGCCGGTCGGTCCGACAAGTGCGATCATTTCGCCGGGCTGCACCTTCAGCGAGAAATCGGTGAGGACGGGCTTGCGGTCTTCATAGTAAAAGTTGACATGCTCGAACTTGATCTCGCCCATCAGCGTTTGCGCGGCGATGGCATCCGGTCTGTCATGGACATCGGCCGGGGTATCCGCTAATTTGAAGATCCTCTCTGCTGACGCGATGGAGTGCTGCATTTCCGCATAGACACGCGCCAGGTCCTGGATGGGCCACATCATGAACGTCAGATACGAGACAAAGGCCTGGATACCGCCGATGGTCATAAGACCCAACGTGATCTGCGTACCGCCATATCCAACGATGAGCCCAAGCGCCACTGCAGCGATCATCTGCACAATGGGGAGGAAGAGAGCCGAGAGCCACGCCGCGCGGAAGGATGCTTTGTACATCTTCGTGGTCAGCTGCTGGAAATCCTTTGTATTCTCGTCCTCCCGCAACAAACCCTTCACCACGCGCACGCCCTGAAAGTTCTCGTTGAACGCACCTGTGATCTTTGAATTGGTGCGGCGCGAGACGCGGTATTCCACGAGGATCTTCCTGCGGAACTGAATGGCGATGTAGATCATGACCGGGATGATGGTGAAAACGATCAGCGCCAGTCGCCAGTTGATGATCGCCATGAACGTGATGGAGGTGATGATGTTCATGATCGCCCAGGTGACATCCACCACGCCCCAGGTCAGCAGGTCGGAGACACGCCCGGTATCAGATGTGACGCGCGCAATGAGGCGTCCCACCGCGTTCTGCGCGTAATACGAGAGAGATAGATCCTGCAGATGGTTGAACAACATCTTGCGCAGGTCATATTGCACACGTTCGCCCAGCACGCCCGCAAGATAGATGAATATGAACACAAACCCAGCCTGCAAAATCTGGAAACCACCATAAATGGTTGCCAGCCTCATCAACGCGGATTTGTCCTTCAACGTAATGCCGGTGTCCACGATCTGCTTGTTGAGATAGGTGAAGTAGGCATCCAATATGGATGTCAACATGATCGTAATGAGAAAACCTACAACCCATTTCCAGTGCGGCTTGAGAAGCGTTAAGATGCGCTTGAATACGGGCGCCGTCAGTTGTGATGTAAATTCCTCTTCTTCAAGTTCAATAAGTTCGTCAGCCATTTTTCATTCTCCGTCTATGTCGTTATCATGTCGTTGCGAGCGCAGCGAAGCAATCTCATCGTCGCCAGTGTGCACTACATAATTGAAGATTGCTTCGTCGGGATTTCGATGCTGACGCATCTCAACCCTTCTCGCAACGACATGGTCTCTAATTGACCCTGGATATCTCGTTCTCCAGCTCTTCATCGATCCGAGTCTGGATATCGTAGATCTTGCGGTACATTCCATCCTTTTGAGACACCAGTTCTTCATGTGTTCCCATCTGGACGACCTCGCCCTTATCCAATACAAGGATCAGGTCTGCGACCATCACCGATTGGATGCGGTGTGCGATGATGAAGGTCGTGCGGTTTTCCATCAGTTCATGCAAGGCATCACGGATGGCCGCTTCTGTCTCGGTATCCACGGAGGATGTAGAGTCATCCAGGATCAGGATGCGCGGGTTCTTCAATAGTGTGCGAGCAATCGTCACCCGCTGCTTCTGCCCGCCGGAGAGGGTCACGCCTTTCTCGCCAACCAGCGTGTTGTAGCCATCCGGGAAGGACAGGATCACATCATGAACGGCAGCAGCCTTGGCGGCGCGCTCCACTTCTTCGTCTGAAACGCTGCGCCCAACGCCATAGGCAATGTTCTCGCGTATAGAGCGGCTGAACAGGAACGGTTCCTGCTCCACTGTGCCGATCTGTTTTCGCAGGTAGGCACGTGAATAATCCTTGAGCTCAATGCCATCCAGCAGGATCCGTCCACTTGTGTATTCGTGGAACCTCGGCAGGAGATTGACGAGCGATGTCTTGCCGGAACCCGTTGACCCCAGTAATGCGATTGCCTGTCCCGGCTGGATGCTAAACGAGATATCCTTGAGGACAGGCTTCTCTCCGTCTGAATAGATGAACGAGACATTCTCGAAAACCAGCTCACCTTTGGCTGGACCCTCGGGCTGCACCTTGCCATCGAACAGCGGTTCGCGCACCTGCTTGACGACTTCCATGAGGCGGCCGTAGGACACCATACCTGTCGAAGCCGAAACGATGATGCGTCCCAGGTTGCGGATGGGCCAGATCAGCCAGACCACGAGTCCAACATAGGCAATGTACATGCCCACAGTGATCTCTCCGTTGATTGCCATGGTGGCGGCATATACAAACCCGAACAGCATTTGCAGGCCCAGCACAATGTCGGAAAGCGGCCAGAACAGCGAGTGCATGAGGAGCAGGACCTTTCCCTTCAGGTATTTGCCCCAGTTATCCTTTTCAAACTTGCCTTTTTCGTATTCCTGCCGCGCAAAGGCCTTGACCACGCGTACGCCCGTCAGGTTTTCCTGCAGAGTGGTGGAGAGGATCGCTTCCTGGGCCTGGTATTCCTCGTAGGCCTTGGTCACTTTTTTGAAGAACCATAGCGACACCAGCAGCATGAACGGGATCACAACCACCGAGACCAGTCCCAGTTTGACGTTGAGGTTCAGGATCGCGATGAAATTGATGATGAACAGCAGGACAATGCGTCCCATGCCGATGCCCTGTTCACTGAAAAAGCGGCGCAGAGCATCCACATCGGAGGTGACGCGTTCGATCAGGTCACCGGTCGGGGTGGTGGCGTGATAAGAGAAGCTCAAGCGCTGGATGTGGTCAAAGAGGAAGTCGCGCAGGCGGCGCGTAATACCCTCGGCGGTGTAGGCAGCCAGACGTCCGGAGAGAAATGAGAATCCACCTTCGAAGACGGCGAGTCCCATAAATCCCGCACCAATCCAGATGAAGGTTTGAGTCAGGTTGGCTCCAAGGAGTCTGCCCTGCGTCAGCACATCATCGGCAAAAAAGCGCAGCAGAAGATAGGTGAATGTCTTGGCAAGCGCCGAACCCGCCAGCGACAGTGTCGCGGCCAGGTAGGGCAGGCGGTAATCTGCCATCATTTGCCAGAGGCCCTTGAGACGGTTCTCCTGCAGGGTTTTGCGGAAGTCAAACGTAAGGGTTGGTTCGAGTGTGGTCATTCTCATTCTCCATCATGTCATTGCGCGGGCGTTCATTGCCCAAAACAATCTCAAAAACAATTAAACAAAAAGGCCGTGGTGAGTGCACCACAGCCTAAAAAACTCAGGACAGATGAGACCTAGTGTCGGTCTACAGGCGCACTTCGAGAAGGTAATGTACCAGCGGAATCTGGGCTGGTGAAGAACCTGGTGAAAATAAAGATGCTCATGCAGTGCGCTCCTTTCCTTGGGATTGCTCACTTATGTTATTTTAAGTAAGGCTTTTCGAGTTTACACCGTGCCACTGGAATGTGTCAAGGATTCTGGTGGAAGTAATTTCCCGTCTGTCATGGAGTCAAACATTCTCAACCTGCGCGGCAAGGTTATTCATCCAATTTCGGGAACGATATCTCATAACGCCTAGAATCCATTTCGCTGCCTCCTCAGACATTGCAAAGAGATACACAAGATAAACGGGGAGGTGGAGGACGAAAGCAGCCAGGTATGCCATGGGTACGCCCACGATCCAGATGATGAGCCCATCCAAAAAGAGTGAGAAGCGCGTGTCGCCGCCCGCGCGCAGAATGCCGACCACGATGGTCATGTTGTTGACGCGTATCCACAAAAAGAACGTCACAACGTTGATGATGCGACTGGCATTCCCGATCACTTCAGGAGAAACGTTGTACAGCGACAGGATCGGAACCTTGACCAGTTGCAGCAGCGCGCCGATCAATATTCCACCGAGTATGCCGAGCCCGATGGAACGGCCTGCATACAAAGACTCCATTATAAGCGGGCGTAAGAGGCTCAGCCTGTCATCCATCTAGCTTCATAAGGAGTCTATGATAATGAAACAAGTGATCTTAACTTTAGTCGTGATGAGTCTTGTGAGCGCATGCGCCGCTGTGACACAGACCACTGTACCGCAACCGTCCCTGACGCTGGAAACTCTGGCTACGTCTACGCCGGAGGCTGCCACCGCTTCACCAATATCGTCCGAATCTGTAGCAGAGTCCACCATCCCCGCGCAGAGTAACAATTTTTTTACCCAGAATGACATCGCCCTTCCCGCTCCCGCCTGCAGTGGGCTGACTCAGCCACAAACGGAAGGCCCATACTACACAGCAAACACCCCTGAGCGTAATATCCTCTTTGAAGAAGGTATGGAAGGTACACGTCTCATCCTTGTTGGCTATGTGCTCGATCAAAACTGCAATCCGTTGCCCAATACCTGGCTCGATTTCTGGCAGGCAGACACACAGGGAGAATACGACAATGCAGGCTATCGCCTGCGCGGCCACCAGTTCACCGATTCGCAGGGACGTTATTATCTGGAGACCATTGTGCCCGGTCTCTATGCAAGCCGTCCCATTGAACATATTCATGTGAAGATAAAGCCCGAAGGTGGGGAGGAGCTAACGAGTCAGCTTTATTTCCCCACTCAAGCTGTGGAAGGTCTGACGGTCCATGTGGAAGACAGGGGCGACCATTGGATCGGTTATTTCAACTTTGTGGTCCAACGGTGATCTGGTGTCAGATGGCGTTGGGCTCAATCACGAGGCGCCGCGTTTTTCGAAGATCTCATGATAGCCTTTGTCCAGTTCCTCATCGTCGATGTGGGCGTATCGCTGGGTGATTTGGATATTCTTGTGCCGGGCGAAGAGGGGCAGGGGGAGTGGTAGTCATTTACGCGGCGAAGGACGGGTTGTGCCCGCGCAGCCTTCGATCCATCGTCCATGTTTTTCTCGTTACTTCCTCGTATTGAAGATTTCATCGTAGGCAATATCTGCTTCTCCACCAAAGTGCGTGTATCGATTTGTGGTAGAAATGCTCTCGTGCCGCGCAAGTTCCTGCGATAATTTCAAATTTCCTTTGGCGAGATAAGTCATGGTGACAAAGTAATGGCGGAAATCATGGATACGAACAAGACTGCGATCCACACCAGCCTCTTCAATTCTGCCTTTAATTCCCTGTTTGGGATCGCCCTTTATTGCCGTCCACATCCCGCTTGCGCTGATGGGTCTTATTTTTCTGCTTGCTCTTATATCATGTCGGGCAAACACAGGCTGGGATTTAAGAGGCATGCGCGTGTTCGGTTCAATGGATGCACAAGCGGTGTGATATTCACGCATTGCTTGTATGGAGCGATTGGAGAAACGAATTACAGCTTGTTTATCTCCTTTGCCAACAATGATCGCGCGGGCTTCCTGCCAGTCAATATCTCCGCGTTTTAGGGCACACGCCTCAGAGATGCGCA
>JBDTPH010000241.1:0-4125 GCA_039932795.1 Chloroflexota bacterium | reverse complement strand
TCGCATCGGCGTAGCCTGAATCGGGTTCGTAGGCGGCGAAGTCGAACTGGTCGGTGAGGAAATCAGGGACAAGTTTCTTTACATCGTCCGCCGATATGACAGAGGTATTGATGCCAATGCGCTGCTGGTTGGCGACGTTGCCGCGCAGTTTATCCTCATGCTCACGCCTGGCGATCTGCATAAAGCCTGTTCGCATAAAGCCACATTCCCCGCCGACTCTTTCCTTCCAGTTGTTGAAGTAATACTTGTAACTGGCGAAGGTCAGTGCTGATTCAGCGGCGAGATCATAATGCATGCGGACGAGTCCGCTCGAGTGGCCCGTCGCGCCCGAAGCAGTGACATTCCGTTCAAGGATGGCGACTTTCAGTCCGCGCTCGGCGAGGTGGAAGGCGATACTGGCGCCCATCACGCCTGCACCAATGACAATTGCATCATATGTTTGATCCATAGGTCACCTCGTTTCTGCGAGTATACCATTTGGAAAACACATGTCGTTGCGAGGCAGCACCGTGGCCGAAGCAATCCCCAGCTAGTGAAATTAACTCTGTCTACTGTAGAGATTGCTTCAACCGTCCCAGGGGCCAGGGCTTTCTCATTATCTGGTGATTACCCACATCTCGGAATCGCGGGGCTAAAGCCACCTGCTCAGTACATGGAAGCCCTCCGGGCTGGCGCAACCAGTCGGATTTATCCGACTTTCACGAGCTGAGGCAGGGCTTCAGCCCGCCGAATTAGGTAACGCAAAGATGTGGGTAATCACCAGTCATTATCGCTTGACAAACCCAGGGCATGTCATGCTGAGCCCTTCGACTTCGCTCAGGATAAACTCCGCGAAGCATCTCCAATACGGTGTGGGAGACCCTTCGGTCGCAGCGAGCGCTTCCTCACATCGTCCCGATGTCCTTCGGGAGGGTGACATATCTGAGGACTTTGCACAAGCCCTGCTTCAACCGTCACAGGGGCTCGCAGGGCTCGCAATGACGGCCAAATGAAGATATACTTTAAGCATGGCACGCCAGCAGATCGGTCTATTTGGTGGAACATTCGACCCGCCTCACCTCGGTCATCTTATTCTTGCCTCGGAGGCCCACTCGCAACTGGGGCTCGACCGCCTGTTGTGGGTACTCACGCCTGACCCTCCCCATAAACAGGACCAGGTGATCACTTCCGTGGAGCACCGTTTGGCGATGTTGAACCTTGCCATCGCCGATAACCCGACCTTTGAGCTCTCGCGTGTCGAGCTGGATCGGCCGGGTCCGCACTACACACTGGATACAGTGGAAGCGATTGCCGGGAAATATCCCGATGCCGACATTACGCCGATCATTGGCGGCGACTCGTTGAATGACCTTCCCACCTGGCACCGCCCCAGGGAATTGCTGTATGCCTGTCACTGGGTGGGAGTGATGCGCCGCCCGGGTGAGGAACCAAACCTGGAAGAGCTGGAACGCGAATTGCCGGGCATCAGCTCCAAGGTCCATTATGTGGATGCGCCGCTTCTCGAGATCGCATCGCGTGAGATCCGGAGCCGCATTGCGGACGGGCGTCCCTATCGTTATTATCTTCCATTGCCAGTCTACGAATACATCAGCCAGCATCATCTCTATCAGCAGGCCCACGTCATAACCCAGAAATCGTAAATCATTCGTGTCGTTACTCTTCGATTCGCTTTTCTCCTCCGTCGCCCTCAGTCATTTCATGGTGGATGTGTTCAACGCCAGCCGTCCCGTGCTGCTGACCTACCTCGGGCTCACCGAAACGCAGATCGCGTTGATCTCAACGATCTACATATGGGCATCCGCACTGACGCAGCCCTTCTTCGGCTGGATCTCGGACCGCATGGGACCGCGCTGGCTGGCGGCTGGCGGCCTGCTCTGGATGACGGTGTTCTACTCAGGCGCGGTCTACATCCCCGGCGCAGGCGGGCTGACCTGCCTCGTCATCGCCGCACTCGGTTCCTCCTCCTTTCATCCTGTTGGCACCGTCCAGGCCACTCTGCAGGGACGGAATCACATGGCCGGCCGCGAGACCACTGCCACCTCCCTTTTCTTCACGGCAGGGCAGCTGGGACATTTCATCGGCCCGGCGCTCACAGGCTTAATTCTGGCGAGATTAGGTTTACCCTGGCTGATCATACTGCCCATCGTCTCGATACCGATCGGGTTTTCACTGGCATATCAGCTGCGAAAGAATCATCCGCATCCCAAACCCGCACACGGTGATGGCAAGGTGCGCCTGCGAGCGAGTGTGGGATTCATCATACTCCTTGCCATTGTGGCAACACTGCAATCCTGGTCGCAGGCGAATATGATCAATTTCGTTCCGAAGTATCTGAAGGACCTGGGGTTAAGCGCAGTGACGTATGGAAACATTGCCGGTCTCTTTATGGGTGGTTCAGCCCTGGGCAATGTGATCGGCGGTCACTTTGGAGATATCTATACAAAGCGCAAGGTTGCTGCCATCGCGTTGTTATTTGCAGCCGTGCCCATCTTTATCATGAGCCAGATCGGATGGTCGCCCTGGCTGTATGTGTTGATCCCACTCGCCGGCGCGGCAACGGGGTCGGTTCACAGCATCATGGTTGTGCTGGCCCAGCGCATCATCACGGGCGGAATGGCCTTGGCTTCCGGGCTAATTCTGGGATTCATCTTCTCTTCGGGCGCGCTGGGAATGCTGCTGACGGGTCCACTTGCCGAAAATTATGGCTTCCCCACTGTGCTGATGATGACAACGGGACTGGTCCTGCTTGCATCCCCGCTGGCACTCCTGTTGAAAGAGAAAGTCAACGCCTAGACCGCTCGCTTCCTAGTCAGGGACGATTGTCACCTGCACATCCCCTGAAACTTCCTATCCCAAAGATTATATATAATATATAATAGCCAGCTGAAGGACAAATAGATGGCTGTAAACCCTTTAATGCATGAAGAAACCGATCTCATCCACAAAAGGCCTCTGAAAGAGGTTATTTCGGATGTTCTGCACGAGAAGATCATCTCTGGCACATACAAACCCGGCGACTGGCTGAGGCAGGACGATATCGCCACCCAATTGGGCGTGAGCATGACTCCCGTCCGTGAGGCGCTCGACCTGCTCGTCTCGGCGGGTCTGGCGGAACGTGTCCCATACCGCGGCGTGCGCGTGCGTGAGATGTCCACCAAGGATGTCGTGGAAGCCTATGGCTTGCGGCTGTTCCTCGAAGCGCTCATCGCCCAGGAGGCGGCAGGCAGGATAACACAGGAGCAGATTGCGGCCCTGGAAAGAACGCTCGACGAGATGAAGAAGCATGAAACGTTGAAGGATGTCTCTTCTGAGCGAAAATCCAGCCGTGAATTCCATTCTGCGATTGCAGAAGCGACGAAGAACGACCTGCTCATCAAGTTGTACGCGGTGGTATCCAATGCATTCCCAGACTGGCTTCTATATGAGGCGCTGTTCCGTCATCCCGAGTTAATGTCAGACAGCATGCTGAGCACGTACCAGGAACATGTTGCCATTGTGGACGCACTGAAAAAAGGCGATGGTGAGCAGGCAGCACAGAAATCGATCGAGCATGTGATGGAATCGGGCAAGTGGCTGGAGGAGTATCTGGATATTCCCGCAGAACTATTGCGTGACAAGGAAGAACAGGTTTCACCCCTGATGAAGAAAACAAAAAAATAAGGAGATTGCATATGTCTGAAGAACTCTACAAAGCAATGGCACAGAGCATCATCGATGGAGAATCCGAGCAGGCTACTGAGCTTGCGCAGAAATCCATTGAATTGCAGATGCACCCACTCGATACGATCACAAAGGGATTCGTGGTGGGCGTCAATTACATCGGGGACCAGTTCGGCAAGGGCGAAGCATTTCTGCCTGAGCTGGTAATGGCAGGCGAAGCAATGAAAGCCGCTGTGGCGGTACTTGAACCTGAGTTGTTGAAACTCGGTGAAGCGCGTGAGATCATGGGACGTGTTGTGCTCGCAACCGTCGAAGGTGATATTCACGAGATCGGCAAAACGCTGGTCGGAACCATGCTCGCAGCATCAGGCTTCGAAGTGACCGACCTGGGCGTGGACCAGCCCGCCGAGAAGATCATCGGCAAGGCTCTTGAGATCGATGCACAGATCATTGGCATGAGTGCCC
>JBDTPH010000240.1:0-3257 GCA_039932795.1 Chloroflexota bacterium | reverse complement strand
GCGATCGTTTCCACAAATACTTCCGGCATTCCTGTTGCCGCAATTGCAGAAGGACGCTCAAAAGAATTCAAGGCACATTTCCTGGGAACACATTTCTTCAACCCGCCGCGCTATTTGAAACTGTTGGAGATCATCCCTACGAAAGAAACCGATTCGCAAGTCGTTGAGTTCCTTTCCTGGTTCGGTGAATATCGCCTCGGAAAAGGGATTGTGCTGTGCAAAGACACGCCCAATTTCATTGGCAATCGTGTCGCATTTGGAACGGGCGCATTTGCCATGGACTACTTCCTGAAGAACGGATACACCGTCGATGAAGTGGATGCGATCACGGGTCCGCTGATGGGGCGGCCAAAGACGGCGACGTTCCGTTTGATCGACCTGGTTGGGCTGGATGTGTGGGACCATGTGGGTCGCAATCTTGCGCCATTGATCCCGCACGACAAGCTGGGGCAGGAATATCTCAAAGCCGAAGCGCCAAATCAACTCATGTCTACAATGCTCGAGCGCAAGTGGCTGGGCAACAAAACAAAAGTCGGCTTCTATAAGGAAGTGCGCAGTGCAGAAGGCAAAAAGGAATTCTGGTCGCTGGACTTGAACACGCTCGAACATGGCCCCGCTACAAAGCCGCGCTTCGACTCGATCAAGGCCGCGAAGGATGTCGAGGGGCTCGGAGACAGGCTCAAGGTCCTGTTGGGAGCGGACGACAAGGCGGCGAACCTCGTCATAGCGTTGACCTATCAAGGCTTCCAGTACGCATCCTCCATCATCCCCGAAGTCGCAGATACAGTGAAGCCGATTGATGATGCCGTCCGCTGGGGATTCATGCACGAAGCCGGTCTGTTTGAAACATGGGACATGCTTGGCGTGAAAGAGACTCTGGAACGTATGAACGCCGCAGGTTATCCTGCCGCCGCATGGGTCAATGACATGCTCACGGCTGGCATCGAATTATTCTATCAATATGAGAATGGTGAAAAGGTCGGCGTGTATGATGTAGTGAAAGAGGCGTATACACCGATCAAACGGCCTGAAGGCATGATCGTTCTGAAACGGCAACCGGTCGTGTCGCAAAATGCGGGCGCGACGATCCGTGACATGGGCGATGGGGTGGCGTGTCTTGAGTTCCATACGAAGATGAACGCGTTGGATGACGATATCATGAATATGGCGGTCGAAGCGTTTGACAGACTTGACTCAGACTTCGACGGACTGGTGATCGGCAATGAAGCGGATAACTTTAGTGCAGGTGCGAACTTGTTCATGATGGTGGTCGGCGCGCAACAGGGCATGTGGGATGTACTCGATGCCGCTGTTCGCAAATTGCAAAATTTGAACACGCGCATGCGCTATTCACCGAAGCCGATTGTTGTGGCTCCCGCGGGACTCACCCTGGGCGGTGGCTGCGAGATCACGATGCATGCTTCGCGTGTGGTCGCCGCGGCCGAAACCTATATTGGACTCGTTGAACTGGGTGCAGGCGTCATCCCGGCGGGTGGCGGCACGAAGGAATTGCTACGCCGCATTGTCAACCCTGTGATGCGCGTGGAAAATGCGGAAGCGTTAGCGCCACTGCAGCGTGCATTCCTGCAAATGGGACAGGCAAAAGTTGCCACGAGCGCAGAGGAAGCACGCGGCATGAGCATGCTGGGTCCTGCTGATCGAATTGTATTGAATCGTAATCATCTGCTCACCGAGGCCAGGAAGGAAGTGTTGCACATGGTCGCAGCGGGCTACAAACCACCCGCGCCCGAGCTGATCTATGCGGCGGGACGCGACGCGCTGGCTGCCATCCGCATCGGCGCCTGGATGTTCAAGGAAGGCCATTACATCACGCAGTACGATCATCACATCGCCAGCAAGCTGGCCTACGTGATGTGCGGCGGGGAGCTGACTCGTCCGCAGTGGGTGAGCGAGCAGTATATTCTTGATCTCGAACGCGACGCGATCCTGTCCCTGTTCGGCGAAGAGCGCACGCGGGCGCGCATGTGGAATATTTTGCAGACAGGTAAACCGTTAAGGAATTGACGTGATCACGTTTGAACGTTGGAACGAAGGAGCAAACTATGAAAGAAGCCGTAATTGTTAGCGCAGCCCGCACTCCGGTAGGTAAAGCCAAACGTGGAGGACTTGCCACGGTTCGCCCCGACGAAATGGCTGCCACCGTGATCCAGGAATTACTCAAGCGGACGCCGAATCTCGACCCCGCAGAGATCGAAGATGTAGTGATCGGATGCGCGTTCCCTGAAGGTGAGCAGGGACTCAACATGGCGCGCATGATCGCCTTGCGGGCGGGTTTGCCCGATACCGTCCCTGCCGAGACGATCAATCGTTACTGCGCATCCGGCGTCCAGTCCATTGCGCATGTGGCATATGCGATCCAATCGGGACAGATCGAAACGGGCATTGCCGGCGGCGCCGAGTCCATGACCATGGTGCCGATGGCGGGATATAAGTTCGCCCCGAATCCATATTTCGCGCAGGATCTGCCGCACTATTACACCAACATGGGCCTCACTGCTGAGAACGTGTCAGAGAAATATGGCATTAGCCGCGAAGACCAGGATGAGTTCTCGTTGAAGAGTCATCAGAAAGCCGCCCAGGCGGTACACTCGGGACTTTTCGACCCTGAACTGGTTTCCATTGATGTTGAATTGACAGAATTGGATGGAAGCGAAAAGCCGATCAGGAAAAACTTTACTGTCAAACGCGACGAAGGCCCGCGTGCAGATACAAACATCGAAGCGCTTGCCAAGCTCAAGCCTGCCTTCAAGGAAGGCGGCGTTGTGACCGCAGGTAACTCGTCTCAAATGTCTGATGGTGCCGCGGGCGTTGTGGTCATGTCCGCGGAGAAAGCTGCCCAGCTTGGACTTACTCCACTGGCGCGATTCGTCTCGTTCGCCGCCGCAGGCGTACCTCCTGAATTAATGGGCATCGGTCCGATCGCTGCCATACCCAAGGCATTAAAGCTGGCAGGCCTCAGCATGGATGATATTGATTTGATAGAATTGAACGAAGCCTTCGCCGCGCAGTCCCTGGCTGTAATCCGTACGCTGGAAATGGATGACAGCAGGATCAATGTCAATGGCGGCGCGATCGCCCTGGGTCATCCGCTTGGTTGCACAGGTTCAAAGCTGACCACGCAGTTGATCTACGAAATGGGTCGCCGCAAATCGAAATATGGGATGGTCACCATGTGCATTGGCGGCGGCATGGGTGCCGCGGCGATCTTTGAAAATTTACAAAATTAAATGTCATTG
>JBDTPH010000239.1:0-8659 GCA_039932795.1 Chloroflexota bacterium | reverse complement strand
TAGACGAAGGGCTGAATGTTTTTCTGTCAGCGCTCGTCCAAATGTATGCGGCTCGCAATCTAATCATATAACAAACATTCCCCAGCCACACCCGCCACTTGGGGGAAGCTCCAATAGGCAAAATTGCTTATAAAAAAAAACAAAATGGCCTGTCCAAAAGACAGGCCATTTTGTTGGAAGATGGAGAGCAGAGATTTAATGATGGTGTGCGTGTTCACTGCTCGAAGCACTTACATACTTTTCAGGTTCCTTATCAAAGGATTTCTTGCAGCCCAGCGAGCAAAAGTAGTAGGTTTGTCCTTTGTATTCTGATTGTCCGGCCGCGGTTGCGGGGTCAATATCCATGTGACAGACGGGGTCATGCACTGTAGACGTCATACGGTATCTCCTTTTCTTTAATTCGATTATCACATGATCAGACTGCATTGATGAGAGCAAAATTACTTGATGTGATATGCGCAATCTTGCCTATGCATACTGCATGAGACGATTCTAATTGGCGCAGCTGCCACCCTGGCCGGGCGCCTGCTGCAGCAATCCTTTGGATTGAAGATCGGCGTGAACCATTTTCGCACCGGATGCGGAAGACATACTTTTACCCACGACCAGCCGTGGGTTGGCGTCGGCAAAATCGACATCTTCATTTGCCTTGAGGTAAAGTGCTGTCTCAAGGGTTTGCTGCGGGAACCAGTAGGCGTTGATGTATTTGGCGGCTTCAAACATCTGGTCGGCGGTGGCGCCTTGAGATGCCATGAGTTCCAGAATACCCAGCATCGCCATGCCATGATTGCAGTCCGGGAAGTGAGTGGGATTATCACAACATGGGCGGTAGACATCCTGCGCAACTTCTTCCACCAATTTTTGTTGTTCTTCTGTCAGGGCGATCAGATCCAGGCTGGCATACAGATCGGTGATGGGTTTGGTCGCCAGGCTCCACCCGCCGGTGGATGCAAAGTTTTCCACCTTGCCGTCACTGTTCTGGACCATCGGTCCCTCGGTCAGAATGACATTCCGGTTTGCCAGCCCAACGGCCCAGAAAAAGTTCAACAGGTAGTAGGCATTCTGTGAATTGATGATAATGTCCTCATCACTTCCATTTTTCAGGATCTCGACCTGTTCCGCAGACAATGGACTGCCAGCATTCTGGTAGATCGCGGCAAACGCATCGTAGTTGATGACGCCGCTCGCAAGCAGCCGGGGACCCAGGTCCCTGTAGGAAACGGACAGATTGTAGCCGTCCTTCGGATTGATCTGTTCGTAGAGCATTGTGGTTTCTACGTTGGTTGACGTTTGTGAATCTTTTGTCTGGGTTGTGTTGGACTTCCCTGATGGAATCGCCATGACAGCCACATAAACAGCAACCAACCCTACAGTGATCCAGGCGACCTGGGTAATGCGCCTGTTGAGCATGCTCTCTGTTTGTGTGTGCTGTGAGTCTGACATTGTTTGTCCTTTTGACTTGAACTCAACCAACGCGGTGAGTTTTAAACGGATCTGTCACGAATAACATTGAATATGGATTCTCCGCTATTCGTGACAGATTGATAAGGGCCAAATTGCCTATTCTGAGTGAGCTACATTCTCATGGCCATGGGCAGCATGAACAGATAGACATTCATGATGGTGAGGACGACCATCAAGGCTGCGTAGGGGACAAAGGTTCCCCAGACCTTACCATTCGGCTGGTTGTTCTTTGCAATGCGATAGGCAGTATAGATGGAGCCAACGAAACCCAGTGCAAGCAGACCGTACTGCAACATCTGGATGGTTTCCATACCAACAATTGCTGGAGACGCACCGTGGACTTCCTGCCCGAAGAGTGCCATTGCTGTATAGAGAATGGATTTGCCTTCCGCAAGGAGGTGGAACAGATTATGGGCAATGTGTCCTGCCACATCCAGAGCGATAATGGCATACCCGAAACGGGCAAAGTTTTCGACAAGGGTTGCTTTATTGAACTTACCTGCGACCCAGGAGGCGAGCGCCAACAGAGCGACCGGGATGATGATCGAAATGGCAAACGTAATGCTGAAGGTGATGGCGTAGTTGGTGGTACCTACCGCGTTCTCAAGCCACTTCAGCATCCCGCCCCAGACTTCGAGCATGGTGATATTTTGAACGAAGACGATGCCCATGATGACCGCGGAGAGGAACGCTTCTTCCATTTTGGGCTTGCGGATGAACCATAATTCCTTTGTAGGAGGGCGCATGGTCAACTGAATGGAGTCATTCGGGCAGTTCTTGATGCAGTCTGCGCAGATCACGCAGTTGGCATTGGATGTCATGGTCTTGGGGAACTCGAACAATGGGCAGCCTGGCGCTTTTTCCGTGCCTTTGTAGCAGGAAGCGACGGTGCATGTGGCACAAATCTCAGGGGTGCCGCGCAACGCCAGCATGCCCGTGCGCGAATAGTTGCCGGCCAGTCCACCCAGGAAACAGATATGGCGGCAGAAGGTGCGACGTTCGAAGAACGAACCGGAGGCAATAACGCCGGTCGTGAGGGTCACCATCAGGATGCCGGAGCCGAACGGATTTTCCACCACGCCCCAGACGTGGTCACTCCACGTGATCAGGATGAAAAATGCATCGATGATCCAGATGCCATATTTTTTCAGGAACTTGGGAACCGGGCGATTGTTACCCACAAACTTTTGTACGATATCATTGATCGTCGCGAACGGACAGATCGCACACCAGAAACGGCCCAGGAACATAAAGATGATCGGGATGAGCGGCCACCACAACACCCAGGTCAGGGCGGTGCCAAGATTATCGTGAGCAGATTCAGGTCCAAGCAGTAGCTGGAACATGATGACCATGAAGATCAACAGGGTGGGCCACTGGATGATCCCAGGGAACCATTTGCTTCGCATGAGGTTGTCGATCGCTTTGATCTGCAGAAGGTTGCCGCCTGCAAAAACACTTTTGTTTTTGGGTTTGAGTTGGGTGGCCATGTTATTTGGTGCCTTTCACTGGAACGGGTTGTTTCTTAAGGAAGCCTGCAGATGTGATCAGCGCCATGTTGATCACGACGAAACTCCACAGCACGACAGTCTTGGAACTTGTTCCGGGAATTTCAACAATAAAATTTGCCTGGAGCATTTCGCCGCTGACGTGGAACATGACGTTTACCTCATGTTCACCGGACGTTTCGAGATGAGTTTCAGCCAGGTACATGCCATGTTTGTCTGCTTCCATCATTGCAATGGGATCAGCGATTTCTTCGTCATGGGCGGGTACTTCTTCAGCATGTTCACCCATGTCCATACCGGGCGTGGACTCTTGCTGCGGTTCATCATGCCCCATGTCCATTCCAGGCATGGACTCTTGCTGCGGTTCGGCAGCGTGCGAGTCCATCTCGGGTTCGTCATGTCCTTCGGCTTTGGGTGCGATGAGGATCTCCACATCAGCGTTTTTCAAAGGCATGCCCATGCTGTCTGCGAGCGTCACGACAATGGTGTTCTCGCCTTTTGCCCACTCGTTCTCGCTTTCCAGAGTGACGTGATAGCCATTTACTTCAGCCTCGAGTTGATGTCCACCATCCCCTTCGTCCGCACGTACCGTGTACGGATTGGCAAACAGGATGGCAATAATGAATAACAAGGTTGAGGTTGTGTAGAGAAAACGCTTCATTATGTTCCGCCAGAAATGAGAGTGTGAGTATGCATGGTATGCCTCCGTGAAAACTAAAGATGCGATATCTTACCTGCCCATCTCTGTATTGCTCACCGCCATATTGCGGTAAAAATCCCAAGCCATTTTGCTTATGATGAAAATCACCCCGTCGTTATGACGGGGTGATGCTTCAACCTTATTAGTTTGGATGTTTATTTTTGCAACTCAAATCCTTCTTTTTCCCAATTGACCATGCCGCCCTTAAGATTCCAGACATCGGTGTATCCAAGCGCAACCAGCTTCTCAGCAGCGATCTGGCTCATATGTCCACTGCGGCAGTACAGCACGATCCTGGCGTCCTTCTCTGCTGGCAGTTGGGACAGATTCTGCTCGATCTGGTCATACGGAATGGACAGGTCTGTTCCCACTATCTCACCTGCGAAGGGAATGTGCACATTCACGAAGATAAAGTCCTTGTCCTTCAACAGGGTATTCAGTTCCCTGGGTGACACATTCTTGTAGGAGCCACCCGCTACCGCGACATCTTCACCTGTCACGGGGTTGGACTGGCAGGCCACAAGCAGCAAGCCCAGCAAAAAAAGAATGGCTACTCTCTTGCGATTCATTTTATCCTACGCTTTTTGGAAGGTGTGTCCACTCAGGTATCCAATATAGGCGGGGACAAGCGGTAGGACACAGGGGGAAAGGAAGGAGAGTAAGCCTGCAACGATGGCAGTCAAATAAGTAGGCGCAGCGGCAAATAATGCGAACTTCTCCACATAAAAACCATTCTTGAAGGCCCAGATGGCGATCAGGCTCATTGTATTGGTGAAGAGCAGGATTCCGATGGTAATAATAAAAACGCCGCTGATGATCTGTAGCGCGCGTCGATAACGACCGACACGTTTGATCCATCCGGCGGCTCGCTCCAGGCCCACAGCCATGGCAAGGAAGGGAATGCCAAGTCCGAGGGAATAGCCGGAGGCCAGCCACATCGCCTGTCCCACTGTTTGTTGGCTCAGCCCCATGGTCAGGATCGCGCCGAGTGTCGCACCAATGCAGGGACTCCAGCCTGCAGCGAAAAAGATGCCCATGAGCGCGGAGCCGCCGTACGTCCCGCGCTGGCCCGTGTATTCGGCGCGTGTGTCTGCATAGAACCATGGGATACGAATAAGGCCCAATGTTGCAAGTCCGAACATGATCACGACCACTCCACCGATCTGTGCAATGACCCGCTTATACGCGCCAAAGAACTGCCCGACCAGCGTTACCGATCCACCCCAGCCGACGATAAACACGAGGGAGAAACCGGCAACAAACAAGAGAGCATGGACGAATACCTTCACTCGTTCATTTTGCGAGGGGATCGTGGAAGTTACTGTGTCTGTTGTCATAAACATACCTGTCAAATTGAGATGCCTACCATGATAAGCAAAATTGACCTCTTTCGTGAGCGCAGGATAGCGGGGATTTGAGTAGGCAAAATGGCTTATGACATTTGTTACAAAGGGGGCTTCAACTCTTGTGTCATATGACACAACGTTGCATAAGCAAAAATGCCTATGGCGTTCATAGCCATCTGGCGCAAGACGTTTTCGATTGATAAAGCTATGATGAACTCATGCGACGTATTCTCATTCCATTGGCTGCCTTTCTTCTGGGCTCTACGCTCATTGCAGGAATCTATTTTGGGATCCTGATCTGGGCACAGGGAAGCGAGGCAGTACCAGGCATTTTTCTGCCGAACCGCTGGTATGTAATCCCCATCTGGTTCACCTTTGGTATTCAGGCTGCCCTATACTCGATCCTGCGCTTTCGTCTTTTTATTCCTACAACTTCATCCAGACACTCCGGTGCATTGATGGGAACCAGCGGCGGCACATCCGTGACCGCAATGGTCGCCTGCTGTATTCATCATGTAACCGATGTCCTGCCTGTGTTGGGGTTAAGCGCTGCAGCGACATTTCTCACGCGCTATCAACGTCCATTCATGCTGGGGGGACTTGGCATGAACGTGATCGGCATTCTGGTCATGCTCACTGTACTGTATCGTGAGTACTACAAAATCAATCTCTCGCAAAATTTACAAACTGGTTTGGAGACTCAATGAGACGTTTGACTTTACCTATTCTTGTTATTTTGATCTTGATCCTGGCTGCCTGTACTTCTAAACCAGCAAACCCGGTTCCGACCCAGCCGAGGTCAGAACCCGTTTCCAATGCTGTTCCGACACCAACCGATGATCCGGCTTTGCTGCCAACATTATTCCCCAATACGGCAGGCAGCAGCGACGATATGACGCGGACCGATGAACAGGGTTCGGTGATCTTTACAGTCACTCCACTCCACCTTGGCACACCTGCAGATTCGCTGGAGTTCGATGTGGTCATGAATACGCATTCCATCGATCTGAGCATGGACCTGGCGCCACTTGCCACGCTCGCAACCGATGCAGGAGTCGCGATCCAGGCTGAGAAGTGGGATGCGACTCCCGGTGGTCATCACGTCGAAGGGAAACTGGTTTTTCCGTCGGCGCAGGATGGCATATCCATTCTTGAGGGCGCGAGCAAGTTAACTCTGACAATTATTAATGTGGACGCGGTTTCACGCGTCTTCGAATGGGAACTCAAATAAAGCAGGTATTCTCGTTAGGAGGTTTCGATGAGCGACAAGGAAATCAGCCGGCGCGAATTCATCAAAGGAGCAACTGCTGTGATCGGCGGCTTGATTGGGGCGGTGATAGCCGTTCCCTCCATTGGATTTTTGCTCTCGCCTGCGTTGCGCGCGGAAGAAGATACCGATACGATCGATCTCGGCTCACTTGAGAATTATCCCGTTGGAGTTCCAGCACGCTTTGAATTCACTCGCACAAAGGTCAATGGTTGGGAACGTACAGCGACCAATTATGGTTTATACGTCTTCCGAAAAAGTGAAAGCGAAGTGCGCGTCTTTTCAGATATCTGCACCCATCTCGGTTGCCGCGTGACATGGCATGATGATCAGAAGCATTACATCAGTCCCTGCCATGACGGTCATTTTGATGTTGTAGGCAATGTAGTCAGTGGCCCGCCTCCGCGACCACTTGATGAATACCTCACCAAAATCGAGAATGGAAATTTATTCGTTCAACTGCCTGCCATCAAACGCCAATCATAAGTATCTCTCAACATATCCATGATCAACCGTCGAGATTTTCTAAAACTGGCTGCGCTCGGTACTGGAGCGTTGGCCTTTCGTCCGCTGAATAAACTGTCTCTGCCTGAATTTCCACAGTCAGATCGACTGGGACGCATTGCTGTAGGCAAGATGGACGTATTTGCCAGACCGGATGGAAGCGGCCAGCCCATTGGCGCGCTGTATGAAGATCAGGTGGTGCCCTGGGTACATGAGTTGGTGGGGTCCATGCCGGGCCGCACCAACCAGCGTTTTGTCGAAACGTCAAATGGATATGTGTGGGGAGGGTACCTCCAGCCCGTCTGGAACAAACCAAATGCTCCAGTCACCAGTTTGTCCACAACCAGCATGGGGCCCGGTATGTGGGTCGAGGTCACGGTTCCGTACGTGGATCTAGTCCTGGATAATCCACCGGCGCGCGCTCCATGGCTCCAGTATGCAGCGTCGATCAACCTGCCGGCACGTTTCTATTATGGTCAGGTTGCCTGGGTGGATGAAGTACGCCCGGATGCTGCCGGCCAGATGTGGTACCGGCTGAATGAAAAGTATGGCTCCGGCGACATATTATGGGGGCAGGCGGAAGCGTTCCGCCCGGTCACGGCTGAGGAAATTGCTCCCATCAATCCGGATGTATCCGATAAACGAATTGTCGTGAGGGTTTGGGAACAGACGCTTTCCTGCTTTGAAGGAGACACGGAAGTTCATTTCGCAAAGATTTCAAGCGGTGCTCTGTACGATGCCTGGGGGAATCGCGTGAACGCATGGGAAACTCCAGTGGGCCAGTCCCCGATCTGGCGTAAGGCTGTTTCGCTGCCCTTAAGTGGCGGAAGTGCATCTGCCGGTTGGAGCCTGCCCGCAGTAGGATGGGTAAGTCTGTTCGTGGGAACAGGAGTTGCCATTCACTCGACTTTCTGGCACAACAATTATGGAGAACCCTCTTCGCGCGGGTGTGTCAATGCCAGCCCGGAAGATGCAAAATGGATCTTTCGATGGAGCCTGCCGCTGGTCCCCTACGATCCAGGGGATGTTACTGTGGAAATGCCAGGTGGCACGCTCGTCAGCGTGGAAGATAAAACACTTTCTTTGTAGTTCTATGAAATGAACCTGGCAATTATGCGAAAGATAAACCCGGAAGTTCTGACCGTACGGCAAATTCACTACTTGCTTCTGGAGAAACGCCGGACAGTGCGTCAAAACCGCCTGGTGCATTTTCATCGTACCGGTAGAGTTGTTCCGATTCCAGGCGAATCAACCAGTAATGGTGAAATTGGGAATACCCGATCCTTGCGATCTACTCGAGGCAATAGCTTTGTCAAAGCACAGCACGTATGGCTGGATGGTCTCTTGCCTGGCACTAAAATTCTGGCAGGCATGGGATTCCTGGCAGCAAGGGAAACATTGTGTTGGCAGGTCATAACGATGTGTACGGTGAAGTCTTCCGTTATCTGTATCGTTTGAATCCTGGAGATACCGTTATCTTATTTACCAGTCGCCGGCAATATACCTATGTGATTACAGGAACTCAGATGGTTGAACCGACTGCTGTGGATGTCATGGCTCAAACTTCCGACGTGCGCGTGACATTGATTTCATGTCATCCGTATTTAATAGATGATCAGCGCATTGTTGTCTCTGCAGTTCTACAAAGTCAATAGTCAGTTTTCTTTACCAAATCTTCATAATCATTTTACGGCAGCTATATGAGATAAATCTATACTATTCTGATTAACCTTAATTGGTTAACTTCTTGTCATGTCATGCTGAGCGAAGCGAAGCATCTCTACGGCTGAGACAGGGACCCTTCGCTGGCGCTCACATCGTCCCGATGTCCTTCGGGAGGGTGACATACTGTAAGGGAATTTGAGTTAAC
>JBDTPH010000238.1:0-8186 GCA_039932795.1 Chloroflexota bacterium | reverse complement strand
CAAAAAATACATTTTGGCGAGAACCACCACCATATGTGGGGGGGGTATCACGAGCAACTCCCAATGAAGCTAACCTTTGTTTCCATGAATCAATCTTTATTGGATTATAATTACCGCCCATTTGCCCCTGTAGCTCAATGGACAGAGCGTCGGACTTCTAATCCGCAGGTTGTGCGTTCGATCCGCACCAGGGGTACTTATCTTTTTATGAAGGGTCTATTGGGGGACGTTTAAAACTCCTAAAGATGCAATTTCCCTACGATACAATAAGTTGTTCTAGCAGTCAACTGAAAACTTTAGTCCTACTATTGTCTACATATAAATAAAAACACTACTTCTCATTCCGAAAAGTAGTGTTTTGTAGAGTAATTTTTGGACGTATGGCACGGCTTGACGTTGTGTACCAATAGATTGTATTACGTCCTTGCGAAGGAAGCAAATCACTCCCCCGCTGAAGTAACCCATTCTGCAGGGTTATGGAACGTAGGGTCTGATTCCCTTATACACGCGCGGACCCGCCAACGTGCGTAAAATGATATCAGGCGGACGGTTTAGCCTCGCGCCCATATCGTTGGAACTCAGGGGGACGTTCCCATTCGTTAGAAAAAGACGGAACGCCGCCTCCACGAGTGCGGTTTGTTGGGTCAGAAAATCAGGTTGTTTCACGCAATGTGTCATGAGAGCGTTCTGAATTCCTTCCACTGGTTTCACTTCGGCGGTGACAGGGTCAACCCAGTCAATCGTCAGTCCTTCTTCAGCATCTGAAAATATTTCCTGATGTTCCGCGCACAGCAGCGAGCGCAGATAAACGTGCCAATCACGTTCGTTTTTTTTCCACCATTCGAAATCGACATGGAATGGTGTATTCACTGTAGGTTTGACAATACTTAAACGTTTTTTGCCCTCTATCATTTATCTCTCCAATTCGCCCAAGCGGAAGTGTAGGTCACCAACATGAATAAACTCGGGACTACCTGAAAGCAAAGCGAACAAGGGCGCAGGTGGAACACGTCTCACAATATTTACGGCTGAATACAGCTCCTGTGCATGGACATGCCCCTGGGTGGTCAATTTGGACATTTCGCGGATCATCTCCGCCACCAATCTCTCGAACGGCCCCTGGTTGTTTTGAAGCCAGAGCCGATCCACTGCTTCCATGGATGGGACAGCAAAGGCCATGCGGTCATTGAACTCTGCCGAAATGGGCTGTTTCAACATGGCAAATACCAAACCACCGTCCGCACCCACGATCACGGTACGCACCCAATCCTTTGTTGCGCGGTAGGTCTTCGCTTCGATAATTACTTCGCCGGGATTCTCACTACGCTGAATCCGAATCAAACTGCCGGGCATTAATTCATTCGCCTTGTACCAATCACGCAAACCGTAAACGTATCCATGCTCACGCACCACCCAACCAGGCATCTTCTTTTTCGTCCTGCCGTCCACCAGGGTAAAACGGACGCGAGCTGATTCATACGCAGTTGGGAACAATGAGCGCACACGCGCCGAAAGTGGTAAAGTCCCGGCACGCAGATGCGGAAATATCAATGAAATGGTCACTTCCCTGTATTCCGCATTGGAACTTAGGTTGAGCTCGCTCAGTTCATCATCCAAACGGGCTTCCAAATCGAGCATCTGCGGATCCAACACAGAGCGATCATATTCAATGGGAAAATACTCAAGATAAAGGGGAACCTCACGCACTTCCTGAGGTTCAAGTCTACGCAGGCACCACAGCACCTGCCCAGCGGGACCCACTTCATCAAAACGTTCGTCCTCCTGCAATGCAAAATTTAATGAAAACTCCGCCAGTCTGGGATTTATACCTTCAGGCAATGACACATCCTGAAGAAGTGCCGATGTGGGTAAAGGCTCGCCTCCAGACATATCCAGGACTGCTTCCGCTAAATTAAGGTGTCCTACATTGACATCGATCAGCAGGGCACGCGGAAACCAGCGGCCGGCAATGCGGACAATTTCCTCGTCGGCATGGAACGCGGCTTCAATTTTCTTCTCAAGCGAAGTGCCGTAGTCGCGCTGGATGGCATCAATGTTGATCTCATCTTCTTGAGCGATAACAGGCAGGTCGTTCAATGCATGAGCCGAAAGACTCGACGCGAAGAGTCGTTCGGCGTCCCCATCCAAATCCACAGCCAGCACATCAAATGGTCCGATCTCCGGGTTTGCTCCAGGGCGCACTGCGGTCACTTTCCCATGCTTCCAATCGAGCGCGGGGAAAATAACGTCATCACCCACCTGATACACTTCTTTTGGAAAATAGGTCTTGCCACCCACTTCGCGCCGGTTTTTCAGGGCGAGTCGTTCAGCACGAATACGCTCCTCAATGAACACAGGAACAAGCTCACGCGCTGTTAACGGAGTTTCATGTTCAAATAAATAATTATGGAGAAATTCAACGTCTTGTTGGGTAATCTGGATGTTCGTCCAGTATTCGGAGGAAATAAGAGGGTCGCTTGCCATCACTTTGCCTTGTTGTAAGTGTCGCCGTTTTTGATCACGGCACGCTGATTATACCTTACCTTGCAAAGGCTCAGAGGTTGAAAGATGTATAATCAAAATATGAATCCTTCAATTGCTCAGGCGTTACGTGTTGATTCATCATCATGCATTGCCTTCATTGGCGCAGGAGGAAAAACGACAGTTCTGTTTCAACTTGCAAGACAAATTGAATCGCCAGTGATCGTTACTGCCACATCACATATCGGCGCATGGCAGTTCGGGTTGGCAGATCAGCATATCATGACAGCTGCTGCCACTCCACTGGAAGAACTGGAACAAGATCTCAAAGGGATCATACTGGTCACCGGTGAAATGGATGGGGATCGAAGCAAACCTATCAATGACAGCTTATTGAATTGGCTGTACCAATTTTGCAGTTATTACGCGATTCCTCTATTGATCGAAGCAGATGGCTCAAGACAAAAACCTTTGAAGGCCTGGTCGGAGCATGAGCCGCCGATCCCCCCTTTCGTGAATCAAGTCGTTCAGGTTGTTGGGCTTTCAGGCCTGGGAAAACGAGTAAGCAATGAGTTCGTTCACAGGCCGGAAATATTTTCGAAAATCAGTGGATTGGAGATGGGCGCAGCAGTCACCATACAGGGGCTCACCCGCGCGCTGACACATGCCGAAAGCGGCTTGAAGAATATTCCCAATGGAGCTCGCAGGGTTATGCTGCTGAATCAGGCAGATACACAGGAGCTGCAGTCCGCCGCTAATCAAATGGTTCAGCCTTTGCTGTCCGCTTTTGACTCCGTAATTATTTCAAGTTTGGAACAGGAAAAAATTCGCGCAGTGCATGAGCCAATTGCAGGGATTATTCTTGCCGCGGGTGAATCAACAAGATTTGGGCAACCCAAACAATTACTTGATTGGCGCGGCGAGCCCTTTGTGCGTGCTGTTGCGCAGACAGCATTGGCTGGGGGGCTTTCACCTGTGGTTGTGGTGACAGGTGCAAATGCAGAGAAAATTGAATTGGTATTCAAAGGTTTGGATGTAAGAGTTGTACATAATGCCGATTGGAAAAGCGGCCAGGGGAGTTCGATAAGGACGGGTATTTTCTCACTTACATCCGCTTCTCCACTCAATGCGATGGAGAGAAATCATATTGGCGGGGCGATCTTTCTTCTTGCAGATCAGCCTCAGGTAACAACATCCATCATCAGGACATTGACAGAAAAACATGCCGAAGGCATGTATCCGATTGTTGCACCACTGGTGATGGATCAGCGTGCCAATCCCGTTTTATTTGATCGTTTCACGTTCCAGGATCTTATGTCGATAGAGGGAGATATGGGCGGACGTGCAATTTTCCATAAGCACCGCGTCGAGTACCTACCCTGGCACGATGACCGCCTCTTGATGGATGTCGATACACCGGAAATGTATCAACGATTGATCTCAGACGAAACGTCATGATATCAGCCATTATTCTGGCCGCGGGCGAATCCAGGCGGATGGGTCAACCAAAAATGCTGCTGCCGTGGGGAAACGCGTCGGTGCTGGGTCACGTACTTTCCACCTTTCAAAAGGCTGGGGTCGACGACGTGATCGTCGTCACTGGTGGAGCGCACGAACAAGTGCAGGAGATCGTAAAACAAAATGGAGGACGAAGCATCTTCAACAGGGAATTTGAGAACGGCGAGATGTTATCGTCGGTACAATGCGGACTTCAGGTACTCTCTGAGGAAGGGGCCGGAGCAAGTGCAGCGCTGATCGGTCTCGGCGACCAGCCTCAGGTCCAGATGGAGACCGTAGTTCTGATTTGCGAAACATTCCGGGCAGGCAGGTCCAGAATCATTGTGCCAAGCTTCCAGATGAGGCGCGGTCATCCGTGGCTGCTGGAAAAATCTTTGTGGGACGAGCTGCTTCAGCTGAGACCACCCCAATCCCCGCGCGATTTTCTGGATAAACACGCAGATGAGATTATTTATGTAGAAGTCAACACACCCAGCATCCTGGCAGACCTGGATACGCCAGATGACTATCAATCATCACGACCGAAACCATAAAGGATTTATGCACAGCTGATTGCATTACTATGAGACGTCACCATGGTTTATAAATTCACCGCCCTGATCATAAGATTCGTAACCAGCATTTTATGTCGCATCGACGCGCCCGATCTGCATAAAATACCCATGCATGGTCCCTTGATAGTCATCTCAAACCACACCGGCCAAATTGAGGTGGCAGTTTTTTTTGGCCACCTGCAGCCCCGTCTTCTGACCGGCTGGGCAAAAATGGAGGCCTGGAATAACCGCTTTCTACACTGGCTTTTCAACTTGTGGGGATTAATCCCTGTGAAGCGTGGTGAAGGCGATACATCGGCACTGCGTAAGGCAATGGCTACACTTGAAAAAGGCTATATTTTCGGAATTGCCCCTGAAGGAACGCGCAACATCACCGGGCGGTTGAAACGGGCTCACCCTGGGGCGGTCATGCTTGCACTCCATTCCGGTGCTCCCCTTTTACCTGTAGCGCACTGGGGTGGAGAAGACTTTCTGAAAAACCTTGCTCATTTCAAGCGGACGGATTTTCATATCCGCGTGGGCGAGCCTTTCTGCCTGAATGTGGACGGGGTCCGGATGACGCGCGAAATACGTCAGCAAATTACGGATGAAATGATGTTTCGTCTCGCGGCGCTCCTCCCACCAGAGTACCGCGGCGAGTACGAAAAGGTTACAGAAAACGAAAAAATGTTTACCAGGGAGTGTAGAATATCTGCACTGGACTTTGCATAATTGTTAACGGATTCCTATGGAAATTTTTGGCTGCCCAGCCTCGAATCATTAAAATCAACGTTGCACAGTGGAATGGTATAAGCCATGAAAAAAAAGAAATTATTGATCAGTTTGATCCTGACAGGTGTTCTGCTAATTTCCCA
Organism: Chloroflexota bacterium; assembly: GCA_039932795.1. Lineage (GTDB taxonomy): Bacteria > Chloroflexota > Anaerolineae > Anaerolineales > Villigracilaceae > Defluviilinea. The sequence goes on along the minus strand of JBDTPH010000238.1, from coordinate 2,779 downwards.
GGTTGCTGCAGCCTTTGCCGCTCCCACCCTGGGAGACGCCGACCTCATTGCGGGTACGGTTCAGGCTATCACATTGGAAACCGACTCGAACACGGGCATAATAACTGTGCTAATCGAGGTATTAGGTGAGCCTGGAGAGTCTCGGACTGTTCGTATCGGCCAGGAAAAGGCCATGGAATTTGGCCTCGTAGTACTGGATGAAAACGGCAATCTGTTTATCAATGAAGACGCCATGGGACTGGAGATCGAGATTGACTCTGCATCTTTCATTCCCAACCAAGAGACAACACAACATCCTGTAGGAAATGCGCTGGCTGTGTTCTTCTCCGATATTACAGGTCTGGACTATGATGCAATCATGAGTGCACACGAGGACGGCGATGGGTTTGGCGTGATCGCTCAGGCACTATGGCTAACCCGAAAACTTGAAGGGGATGCTGAAGACTTTACCCTTATTCTCCAGGCAAAACAGGATGGAGAATACAGTAACTTTATCTTTGAGGATGGAACAAGCCCCACCAACTGGGCACAATTTCGCAGAGCCGTAATGGGGGGAGACACGAAGGGCAATCTGGGTATTGTCATGTCGAGTAAGGATAAAGACAACGGCAGCAATAACAATGGTAACAGTGACAATACTACTAACGGGAATAGTGGTAATGGGAACAATAAAGACAAGGAAAAAGACAAGAGCAATAACGGAAAAGATAATGGAAAAGGCAAGAAACCCTAATAACGAAGAAAGCAGAAAGGCAGGTCTTTTTGAGACCTGCCTTTTTTTTTGCCAAAAACCTATCTAAGCCTGTAGAAATATGGATTGGTCTTACGAAGTTCAAACCCCATGGATAGATACAACTGATTTGAAGCCTCACGTTGTGGATTGGATGTGAGTGCCACTCCGTTTGCGCCGGCTTCGCGCGCCAGATCTATGGCATGGCGGACCAGCGCCTCCCCAATCCCGCGCCGACGCATTTTCTCATCAACAACAACATCCTCGACAATTGACCTCAGCCCCGTAGGAACGCGATAAATTGTCAGACTGAGGAGCGCTACGATCTGTCCATTTTCATCGGGTTCGCGCGCTGCCAAAAGCGTGGAGCACTCTGAATTAAGCAGCGCAGCTAATTCATCGCGCCTGGGTGGAATTTTATGAGTCCCCAGTTGAGGAATCAAAATCTGTAGCGCATCATATAGTTCCTGAGTGGGCTCCGAAATTTTGGCAATATACATAGTAACGCTACGCGGTTTTCGTCCCACCGATTTTTGGAAAAAAGCTGAGCAGCACATAATAGGTCACATAGATAAACGAAACCCACATCACCCATTGTGGAACACTGGGATATTGCAGAAGTCCCCAAATTCCAAGCGCACCATAAAGGTAGGTGAGGCCAAGTGTGAGCCGCCGCAGGCGGGTATTGCGTGTCGGATAAAGATATTTGATGGGTACGAAGACAAGGACATTGCAGACAATCAATATGGCAAGATTGATCCAGGGATTTAGCTGCAGCAGCATCAGATAGATTACAAGAAAATTCCAGACCGAAGGAAAACCTTTGAAGAAATACGACTGCTCGTCATTCTTTGCATCCACTTGCGAGAACTGGTAACCTGATGTCAACAAAATTGCGAAAGCTCCTGGCATTTCAAAACCCGCAGGCAAAATATGTGGGGCCTTGATCAATATGAACGCCGCGACAACCACGTAATTTAGGTAGTCAATGATATTGTCGAGCAGACCGCCGTCCACGCCCTGCGCATATTCCTTCACGCGAAACCAGCGCGCCAGGAGTCCGTCAAATCCATCCACAAACATGGCCACGATCATCCACACGATCACCATCCGCCAGTTCTGCTCGAATATGGCAATCAGAGTGAGAAATCCCCATATGGCGCCGCTGGCAGTGAATAGATGTACGCTCCAGGCAAGCGCTTTCCGGATGATCAGGGGAAGTTTTTCAAACAAGTTTCACCTCAAGGTATGAATCGTTGTTTATATTATAACGCGGCAAGGAAAAGGCGCACCTTGCGATGCGCCTTTCACGTTTATCCGTAGGACTGCTACGCGTGTTTTTTCAGCAACCCGACTGTGACCTTTTCGCCTTCAAACCCGTCTTCCACAACAGATGCCTCCTTGGGAGGACTTCCAAACACGAGGCTGGATGTCAGCGTCTCGACGGTGATGTAATCCCTGTGTGCCTCCAGCGCGGACCTGAGGCCTGCTGAGGCTTCGACGAAGAGTTCTATCCTGTCAGCGACATCCAGATCGGCGCTCTTGCGCAGATCCTGTACGCGGCGGACAAATTCACGCGCCAGGCCTTCCTGCTTGAGTTCGGGCGTCAGCTCAGTGACCAGCGCAGCGACGTATGGGCCATCTTCCGCTACAGCGAAGCCCTCTTTTGCAAGCGCCTTCACTTCCACTTCATCAGGCAAAACATCGTATGTTTCACCGTTGACTTCCACACGCAACGGCTCACCCACTAATAATGGGCGGGCAGCCTCCTCGGAGTTCATGGCAAGGATCACTTTCTGGATGGCAGGAAATTTATTGCCATACTTCTGTCCAAGCTGCTTGGGCAGGGGCTTGACCGCATGAGAGACAGCCTCTGTGGAGGCATCCAGCAAGCGCACCTGTTTGACGTTCAACTCATCCATGAACAGGTCGGCATAGGTCTCAACTGCCTTTCGCTCAGATGGATTACCCAACGAGAAAGCTACTTCTGCCAATGGCTGACGCACCTTGCGATTCGCTTTCTGGCGGGCAGAATGTCCCAGCGAAACG
>JBDTPH010000237.1:0-14676 GCA_039932795.1 Chloroflexota bacterium | reverse complement strand
AAGATGCCCGACGGTATGTCGGGCATCTTCAGGTACCGCTTATTTTCTTCTGCCACCCTCCAGCTTACCCTGCAATTGTTCAAGTGCCGTCCAGTCACCGTTGGCAGCCAATTGTGCCTGTTCGATCCAGCCCTTAGGCTTCATCATCTGCAGACCCGCCACACGTAGCATTTGCTGAACTTCAGCGGCATCCGCATTCGCCAGGGCATCAAATGTCGAAATGCCAGACTCATTCAGGACTCGGGCAACTTTGGGCCCGATCCCTTCGATCCTGGTGAGGTCGTCGACCTCGACGTTCTCTTTATGGAGACCACGCGCTCCAGGCGAAGCCTCAAGCTCCTCCCCTTTTCGACGGCGGAGCAGCCAGCTTACGATCACCAGGGAAAGAAGCAGCCCTATGACGAGATACGACAGCCAGCCCCATCCAGTGTTCGGTCCGGTTTCCTGCAAATAATCTGTTGTGTACACATTAACCTCCGCGAAATGGTTTTAAGTATTTATACGTGAAGCGCGGATAAATGTCACTTGTCAATTCTCTCAGTTACAATCAGTCCTATTCATACCCGGAGAGAATCATGAAATCACGTCCGCTACGCATATTTGCAGTCCTCCTTCTCATCGTTCTCGCGCTTCTGCCCATCTTTATGCCTGATGCGCCAGCCAGCGCCTACTATAAAGGCGTTAACCACCCGCTTGTCATCGCGCACCAGGGTGGTGATAGCGTCTGGCCCGGCGACACCCTGTACGCCTTCGAAAAAGCTGTCGAAGTCGGGGCGGATGTCCTTGAGATGGATGCGCACATCACGAAGGATGGCCAGATCGTTTTAATGCACGATGAAGAAGTGGACCGTACCACCGATGGCACAGGCCTCATCGAAGATATGACTCTTGATGAACTCAAGCAACTCGACGCGGCGTACCAATGGTCAAACGACGATGGCAGAACCTTTCCCTATCGCGGGCAGGGGATCCAGGTTCCAACGCTGGAGGAACTGTTTCAGAAATTTCCACGGATGCGATATGTGATCGAGATCAAATTGACAGAAAATCCGATCGATCAGCCGCTATGCGAGTTAATTCGTAAACATACCATGCAGGAGCGTGTCATGATCGCGTCCTTCCATGATGAGGCGATGCAGAATTTCCGTGCGACCTGCCCGGAAGTGGCCACATCCGCTTCGCGCGGGGAAGTGACGAAATTTGTCCTTCTTGGCAAGGTCTTCCTAAGCGGATTTGTCGTGCCGCAGTTCGAGTCGATCCAGCCGCCATATGACCCAGCCGAGTCAAAGAATATTCCCATCATGACGCAGCGTTTCATCCGCGAAGCACACGCCAAAAATATCGCCGTCGAACCCTGGACCGTGGATGACCCTGAACTGATGAAGCAGTATATCGAATGGGGCGTGGATGGCATTATTACGGACAGGCCGGATCTGATGATTGAAGTTTTGAACGAGATGGAAAAGTGAGGGAGTAAGCAAGTACACAGGGAAACAAAAAGAGCGATGGGCCATCAAAATCCATCACTCTTTTTACTGTTCACTAATCACTGCTTACTGTCTTACTCCATCCACACCGTTCGATCTTCAAAAGAGGGCCGTGCTGCATGCTCAGCGATAAACTCGGGATAACCAACATAAATAAATCCAACAATATGTTGATCCGTTCGAAAGCCAAGGAATTCCTTGACCTTTGGATCAAGCGCCCACTCGCCTGTACGCCACTTTGCGCCAAGTCCCATTGCGTGAGCGGCGAGCAAAAGATTCTGAATTGCAGCGGCGGTTGCGCTCACATTTTCGATATCCAATACTTTCGGTTCACCTGGCTTATCCACACCCACAGCGATTACAGCAGGGGCCCGAAGTGGGGTCGCCTGGGCCTTATCAAATGCCTGCCGCGGAAACTCAGGACGGCGGGCGCGCAAGGACGCGGACATCACATCACCTAATTTATTGCGTGCGTCTCCAGTTACTATAACAAATCTCCACGGTCGCACCTTGTAATGGTTTGGTGCCTGTACAGCTGCATCCAACAATGTTTCGATCAACTCACGCGGCAACGGGTCCTGTTTTACTTTTCCCTGCGAATGTCTGTTATGTATGGCTTCGAATACGTCCATGTGTCCTCCGTGGTATTGATACAATTATAGAATAGATTCTTACGGAGGCACGATGAAGGTCATTTATTCGGAAGCACACCGCAAACATGAGCCGTCCTTTGAAGTCTTCGATGGTGGTCTACGCACACCTTACATGGAAAACATAGATCGTATGGATCGCATTTTGAACGCACTACATCAAACGGATTGGGCAGACATCTGCGAACCAACCAATTTTGGACTCGACCCGATCTCCGCGGTGCACGACAGGGACTACATTGACTTTCTCGCTTCGTGCTGGACCGAATGGCTGGCTTCCGAAGCCAAAGATAAATCCACGCTGCTGCCTGCCACGTTCGCGCTTCGGCGTCACCCCCAAAAGCCAACGGGACTGCTCGGGCGCGCGGGCTATTACATCATGGACTTGAGTGCCTGCATCGTCGAAGGAACATATCAGGCTGTGCTGGCTTCTGCAAACTGCGCGTTAAGCGCGGCAGAGGTTGTTGTGAACGGCGAGCATATTGCCTTCGCGTTATGCCGTCCGCCTGGGCATCATGCGGGCATGGATTATGCTGGCGGATATTGTTTTATCAACAATGCGTCGGTTGCGGCGAACTGGCTTTCCTCAGCAGGCAAAGTTGCAGTGCTTGATATTGATTATCACTGCGGCAACGGTACGCAGGATATTTTTTACAAGCGGGATGATGTGCTGACGATTTCGATCCATGCCGACCCGAATGTTGAGTATCCGCATTATTGGGGCTATGCCAGCGAAACGGGATCAGGCGCGGGATTGGGATTCCACAAAAACCTTCCACTTGAGAAGGACACCGATAACGCGCGTTATCTATTGGCTTTGGAAGAGGCGCTGACTCTCATCCGCAAATTTGAGCCGAAGCATCTGGTCGTCTCCGCTGGGATGGATATTTATGCCGATGACCCGCTTGGCACGATAAAAGTCACCACGGACGGGATTGGTGAGATCGGAAAACGGATCGCGTCACTCGGACTTCCAACGGTCGTTGTAATGGAGGGAGGCTACGCCAACGACGTGTTGGGGAAAAACATAGTTTCCTTCCTGGCGAACTGGGTGTAACTGGGCCTGAATGACATGAGAATGTAGGAGAAATAAATGAGATTGAAGTCACTTTTACTGTTCCTGTTGTTCACAACAGCCTGCACCCCATCGCCCGAACAACAGGCAACACGTACAGTAACAAGCATTACCTCCACCTCCGAAGCCTGGACGGAAACATCCACGCCGACATTGACCTTTACACCCACAATTACCTTCACTCCAACGATCACAGCCACCCTCACGGTTGCGGCAACACCGACGTTTACCTTTCCCACAGTGACGGTCAACAAGCAGGCGCATTGCAGGTATGGTCCATCTGCGGCCTATTTACATGCAGCAGATCTATACCCGGGCGATGTTGGCACAGTCCGTGGCCGATTCATATACAGCACGTGGCTGTACATCAAATTCGACAAATTGAATTACTTCTGCTGGGCTGCCCCCTCGGTCGTGGATGTGGTTGGAGATGTCTCAACGATTGGTTATAAGGAACTGAACCTGCAATCGATTGGCAGCAACCAGTACGGTCCGCCGAAAAATGTCGTCGCTGTGCGCGACGGAGATAGCGTTACCATCAGTTGGGATCAGATGGTCATGACAAAGGACAAGGATCGAGGCTATCTGCTCGAATTATTTGTCTGCCAGAATGGCGCTTATCTATGGTGGACGGATTCGTACCCCGACCAATATTCCACCAGTTACACGGTCGAGGATGAAGCAGGTTGCGCCCAGCCATCCTCGGGGCAACTATATACTGTGGAAAAACACGGCTTTTCGGAACCGGTGAACATCCCCTGGCCGGCACCCTAAAGAACAATCAGATGTCGATTTGACAGTAAAAATAAGATGCCGTCGGAAAATCCGACGGCATCTTATTGTAATAGCTTCTAGGGTTTTCTTTTTGCAATCCGATCCAGCAATCGGATCAGCTCCTGCATTTTTTCAGGTGCCGATTCATCACCCGTGATTACTGTATGCTCGCGGTTTTTGCCCCGAACTGTGATCTGATACGTGAACTGATCGGGCATCGAGGAGCTGCCTGTTAATTGTTCGGGCAGTTCGTCAAAGTCCATGTCATCGAGCAATTCCAGTAAAGAGCGGGCCTGTTCTTCCGGCAAATCATCAGGTTCAAAGTCTGCACTGAGGCGCATGCCAGCGAACCCGCCTGTGCGTTCATATTTGACCCGTTGGACTTTCATAACAACCTCCTCATCTCGATTTCGCAGGAGCCGCACCAACCATGCGAAGAAATGATTCAAGACATCCGCCACCGGGTTCCGTGGGTGGAGTGCCACCTCCACCTGCACTGAGTCCTACTTCCGCCCAGCCCTTTTGCACCGCCTGCTGTTCTATGCTTCCTGCTCCAAACAATTCTCCTGCCGCCTGATAGGTGAGGTTCGCACAATCCTGGAACTTCGAGTTGGCGGTCAGCTTATTCTTCAATGTGACGTACCAGATCTGGCCGGCTTTCTCCCAGGCAAATCCTCCAAGCTCCAGCGCGGTGATATAAAAGGCACGGTTGGGAATCCCGGAGTTGATATGGACGCCACCGTTATCACTGATCGTGGTGACGTAATCCTTCATGTGGGCAGGCTGCGGGTCCTTGCCCAGTACAGGATCATCATATGCAGTGCCGGGCGCCTTCATCGAACGGATGCCAACACCGTTGACATTCGAGGTCAAGAGACCCGCGCCGATGATCCAATCCGCCTGTGCCGCCGTTTGCTGGAGCTTATACTGTTTTACAAGGGACCCAAACACATCGGACATGGATTCGTTCAACGCACCTGATTGCTGCAAATAGGCCAATTTTGCTTCGAACTGGGTCACGCCATGTGTCAACTCGTGACCGATAATATCCAGTGCGATGGTGAAGCGGTTGAAGAGGCGCTCACTCACCGGCTGGTCTTCATCCCCATCACCGTACACCATCTGCTCACCATCCCAAAAGGCGTTATCGTATCCAGTCCGATAATGGACGGTCGAATCAAGTCTCATGCCATTGGCATCAATGGAATTCCTTTGATACACGTCATTGAATAAGTCATACGTAATGCCGCTGCCATCAAAGGCTTCATTGACCGATACATCCGTGTGTGGAGGATCATTTTCCTGGCGCGCAATTGTGCCAGGCAAAGAGGTGCCATTCTTTGCATCATAGACAATGCGTTCCCTACCCGCGCTGGCTACGCGGAATGCAGCAGCACTGAAATCTGCCAGTGCCTGGCGCTGTCCACGCATTCGCTCGGATGTCTTGAGGGTCGCGATAGCCAGATTTTTTTGGCTCTCAGTACCTTTGGTGGCTATATTCTTTAAGATATGAGGTGGGACAAAACAATTGACATGTGAATGCCTGTGCATGGAAAGTGATCCTTTCTGTATAACAAAGCTGAGCAAGCAGTAATCAGTATACGTTCTTTTGTATCGAAATTCAATACACGATTGAAATTAAGTTGTGCCTTCATACTCGGAAGGCACAACTTCCTAAAAAATTCCCTTACTGAATGCTCAGGAGAGTCTGCTTTTGCTCCACGCTTTCGCCGGCCTTGACGCGTATACGACCCATCGTTCCATCACGTGGTGCTTTCAGTTCGTTCTGCATTTTCATCGATTCAAGGATCAGGATCACCTGTCCTTTCTTGACTTCCTGCCCCTCTGCCACTGTGACAGTGACCACAAGCCCGGGCATGGGAGCCCTGAGATGATACTCTCCGGTCTCTGCCACGCCCCCGCCTGCCGCGCTGCGCAATCGCTTTTCGCGCTCATCCTCAACCAGGACCGGGTACAGCCGCCCGCGTAACAGGACCTGCCAACTATCCTCACCCGGGTAAATATAGGATTCGTGAGAACGTCCATCCACGATCAACGAATAGACGGGTTGCCCGCTGACGGATTCAAAGTCAACTTCATACACCTTGCCATCCACGCTGACATGTTTCTCGTCCACGATCTCAACGAAAAACTGCCTGCCCTCAACAGTTGTAATATATTTCATGGCGTATTACCTGTGCATTCTTTCCCAGCGCCCCACCCACTTCCAGTTGCTGGTATCGCGCTCATTGCGGTTGACAATGTTCGCGGATCGTTCCGTCTCACGGTGGGCAACCAGGGTTGCCAGGATGGCTGCGATTTCATGGTCACTCTCACGCCTTTCTCCCGCCTCCTCCATCGAGAACCTTTCCTCGACAAAGCGCGTGTCGTATTGGCCGCCCATAAAGCGGTGCGAATCCATCAGCATTTGATGGAAGGGAATGTTCGTCCTGACACCAACAACGCGATACTCTTCGAGCGCGCGTCTCATCCGCAGGATGGCCTGGGCACGCGTTTCTCCCCACACGATCAGCTTCGCGATCATCGGGTCGTAAAAAGGAGTGATCTCAAAACCAGGATAAACACCCGTATCCACGCGCACACCTGGGCCGGTTGGCAAGAGGCTATGCGTGATCCGCCCTGTAGACGGCATGAAGTTGTTGTACGGATCCTCCGCATTGATTCGGCACTCGATCGCATGACCGCTGAAACGGACATCCGCCTGTTTGTAACTCAATGTCCTGCCTCGCGCAATGCGGATCTGTTCCTTCACAATATCAATGCCAGTGACCATCTCGGTGACCGGATGCTCCACCTGCAGACGTGTATTCATCTCAAGAAAAAAGAAGTTGTTATCCTTATCAAGCAGGAATTCAATTGTCCCCGCGTTGACGTAATCCACAGCTTGCGCGGCTTTTACCGCCACACTTCCCATCTGCTCGCGTAGTTCATCATTCAATGCCGTGGAGGGTGCTTCCTCCAATAACTTTTGATGACGACGCTGGAGCGAACATTCGCGCTCACCCAGGTGGATGACGTTGCCTTGTGTGTCAGCCATGATCTGGAATTCGATATGCCGCGCCCCTTCGATCAGTTTTTCCAGATAAACGTTACCCTCTCCAAAAGCGGATTCGGCCTCGCGCCTCGCAGACTGAAGCAGGGTCGGCATTTCCTCCAGACTTTCCACTTCCCTCATGCCTTTTCCGCCGCCGCCTGCAGTAGCTTTGATCAATAGGGGGAAACCGATCTGCGGGGCTTTTCTGAGCAGTTCCTCATTGGTCATGTTGCCCACATCTTCCGTGCCTGGCACAACAGATACACCTGCCTTGATCACCGTCGCACGCGCTTCGGCTTTGTCTCCCATCGCCGCAATCGACGAAGGCTTGGGACCGATGAACGCAATCCCCGCGTCAATGCAGGCCTCGGCAAAATCATCACGCTCGGCCAGAAATCCGTAGCCCGGGTGGACCGCGTCTGCGCCGCATTGGCGTGCAATATCAATGATCTTATCCGCCCGCAAATAGGATTCGCGCGAAGGCGCGGGCCCCAGCAAATAGGCTTCATCCGCATAGCGCACGTGCAAGGCACGGCGGTCTGCATCTGAATAGACAGCAACGGTATCGATACCCAGCTCACGGCAGGCACGAATGATGCGTACCGCGATCTCTCCCCGGTTGGCGATTAAAACTTTTTTGAACATGACACCTCCCGTGCCCTAGAGCGGAATATTCCCGTGCTTTTTGGCAGGGTTGGAATCACGCTTATTGCTCAACATTTCAAGCGCATTGATCAAACGCGGACGTGTCTCCTTTGGCTCGATGACATCGTCAATGTAACCGCGTTCCGCCGCGACATAGGGGCTGGCGAATTTCTCGCGATACTCGGCAACCAATTCTGCCTTTTTCTTTACCGGGTCAGCCGCCTTCTCGAGTTCCTTGCGGAAAATAATATTGACTGCACCTTCCGGCCCCATCACGGCGATCTCGGCAGACGGCCATGCCAGGTTTAGGTCACTGCGAATATGTTTGGATGACATCACACAATAAGCGCCGCCGTAGGCCTTGCGCGTGATCACCGTCAGTTTGGGCACGGTCGCTTCACAGTAGGCATACAACAGTTTCGCGCCTGAACGGATGATCCCATGATGTTCCTGGAACGTCCCTGGCAAAAAGCCGGGCACATCTTCAAAAGTAATGATGGGAATGTTGAACGAGTCGCAAAAGCGGACAAAACGCGCGCCTTTTTCGCTTGCATCAATATCCAGTACGCCGGCCAGCACCGCAGGCTGATTCGCAATAATGCCGATGGAATGTCCGCCCAGCCGTGCAAAACCGACCACAATGTTTTGGGCATAGCCCTCGTGAATTTCGAAGAAGTGTCCGCCATCCACGATCATACGGATGACGTCTTTGATATCGTAGGGTTTGCCGGGTTCACTGGGTATGATGGTATCGAGTCCTTCGTCCATGCGCAATGGGTCATCACCAATCGGCACGAACGGTGGATCTTCCATATTATTTTGTGGAAGATAACTCAACAGTTTGCGGATGAGATAAAGCGTATCTCCTTCGCTATCTGCGGCGACATGACATACGCCGGATTTCTCGGAGTGGACGCTCGCACCGCCCAGATCCTCAAACGATACTTCCTCATGCGTCACTGCCTTAACAACATCAGGCCCGGTGACAAACATATAGGATGTATTACGCGTCATGAAAATAAAATCGGTCAGCGCAGGCGAATAGACCGCGCCACCTGCACACGGTCCCATAATGGCAGAGATCTGCGGGACAACTCCGGAAGCCATCGTGTTGCGCAGGAAGATATCTGCATAACCGCCCAGCGCAACCACGCCTTCCTGAATACGTGCACCGCCCGAATCGTTCAAGCCGATCACAGGCGCTCCATTCTTCATCGCCATATCCATGATCTTGCAAATCTTTTCAGCATGCACTTCCCCCAGACTCCCACCGAATACCGTGAAATCCTGCGAGAACACATACACAAGCCGGCTTTCAACCGTGCCCCAGCCTGTTACCACCGAATCGCTCATGAACTTCTGGCCGTCCAGGTTGAAGTCGTGCGTGCGATGCTGGATGAAGGCATCCACTTCGCGGAATGAACCTTTATCCAGCAGGATATCAATTCGTTCGCGCGCGGTCAGGCGTCCCTTTTTGTGCTGTGCTTCGATGCGTTCGGCACCGCCACCCAGGCGGGATCTCGCCTTCTGGTCACGCAGATGTTGAATGCTCTTTTGGTTGCTCATGTTCCTCGCTTCCTGTAAGAAATTTTTTTGTCTTGCGGTTGAACGTGCCAAGTAAAGTTACCATCAATAAAACAGCAGATGCGACGATCATAAAGGGCAGGTTGGCTCTCGGTGCCTGAAAAAAGAGGCGCTCAACCCAATATTCGGCCAGCCACACGAGTATGGATACAGGGATGGCCGTATGCACCCAGCGCTTCCCCATCCATATGCCCAATAACAATACCACTCCTGCGGCCAACCAGCCTGCTCCCGTTATGGACAGATATAGCGGGCTGAGACGCGCGTCCTTCTCATACAACACATCCCACCAGCGCAGGGCGGCCGAGAATCGCAGCAGGCCCCACACTGATAGGCTTAACACCAGCCAAAGCAACAGGGTTACACCGAATGGACGTTTCACAGGCATGGATTCGGGACCGGTAACGGGAACAGGCTTCTGCCTGGCAGGAAGCAGATTTTCGTCATGGTTGAATTGGATGATAACGCACCAAGTCTTTTCCTCCGTACCTTCTGTCCATCCATTCGGTATATGCCTCGTATTGTCCCCTGTATGGCAGCCCATTCAGAAGGTCCGTGCTCGCCAGGATGTAATCCATGCCTATTTCGGCCAGATAGCCCCCGGCCTCTTTTTTCTTTAATAACTCGAAATAAGCGTAGCTATTGATCAAGCCATCCATATTGACAATGGTACGGTCTTTGATAAAGTAGGCCGCATTGCCCCCGCCCGTCATACCGATCACGCTACCCGGCTCTGTATGTTCCTCCAAAAATGTGGCAATGTCCATGTATGGGTCGTTGGAAGCCCATTTATCATAGGGCATGGTGTCACGGATAGTCGACCAAAACAGTGCACCCATGTACACGCCAAAAATGACAGCGAGCGCCCCGGCAGCTGCCCGGGCAGGCTGCGACTTGCGAATAAGATGAGTCAACATCCCGGTCATCAGGCTGGCGACAAGGACGATCACAATCAATTGACCTATCCAGTACCATTCCTTATATGCCGAATAGCCCAGCATGTGATAGTAAAAGATCTGAAGCCATGCACCACACATGAGAGGAACAATACTAAATTGAGCGACAACTGTTTTAGCCTTCCTTTTATTGATCAACAACACAATATAAAAGACCAGCGCAAACAAGGCGAGAATGATAAGGTAACGCCACATATCAAGGATTTTCCATCCGTATAACTGCTCAGCCCACTGGCCAAAAAACGTTGAGACCGGATGCCAGGCATTTGAATCGCCGTCGTAACTAACTCCGAAGAAGGCCTGTATATTTTTTGCAGGGCCGCCATACACACGTCCCGACAGCGCCCCCCACCATCTCTTCACCTGCCCACTCACCGGCGAGAAGGTTCCAAAGGCGAATTTACTCCAAAGCATGTAAATTCCAAGCGCCCCAAAGCTAGCTCCGTAATAGGTGATTCCTTCACTGATCCATTGCGACCCATTCCTGCGCAACTGTTCGAAAGGCGATTGTTCCTCAAGGGCAGCAGTGTCAGATGTCTTCAAACCGATCAGAATAATTCGGGCAAGCCCCAAAAGGACAAATGTGGCAGCAGCATCAAACAGGATGACTATCCTTGGAAAAGCATCGAAGGACAACACCCTGGAGACCACCATCATGATGATCCCGGTCAAGGCAGACCCGCTAAGACCAAACAATATCAATGAGCCAGGAAAACCGGTTACATGTGCAATTTTGCCGCGCTGATATAAACCAAATAGGTAGGCTAACGGGATCTTTACCAGCAGGCTGACCCCGATCATGGTTACTGCCACGTTTGCGAGCTTGTAATACTCGGGAAAGCCAGCCTTGAGTACAAAAGCCAGCAAGACAGAAAAGGTTATGGAAACGATATCAAGCGCTAACAGATAACGCAGGGCACTCCTGCGAAATATCACCCACAAGCCTGCCATCGCCGCAAGGAAAATAAGGTCTAACCTGCTAAATATCACCAGGGCGGCAATTACGCCCAGAACAATTAAATCTTTTCTTGTAACAGACTTATCCCGCCAGGACTGCTCAAATTCATACAGCTTGGAAACAAACAGGACAATAAAGAAAGCCGCAACTCCGGTCTCCAACCCCTGTTTATAGACCCGATTCAATATATCCGGGCTAAATACCCAATACAGCGCGGCAACCGCCCCGATTGCAGGCATGAAAGCCTTCCCTATCAGCCTGTAGAGCAGGATGGCGGTCGCCAGAGAAAGACCGCTCATGACCAGAAAAAGAATACGCAGAGGCAGGGCCAGGTCAAAACGCGCAAGCGCAAAAATGGGAATGCAGATCAACATCCACAGTGGATGATAGCCATTCGTACGGTTAATGCCATCAAATGTACTACCATGCCCTTCGCTGATATTTTGCGCAACCTTGAAATAGTAATAGGCATCATCACGAGTGTACCAGCGGCGTGAAAAATTCTGTCCATCTGAAAACGCGGCATACAGGCTACTACACGTGACAACAATTATTAAGATGATTTCAAACCAGGGGAGTCGTTTCATTATGAGATTTCCAATGTTAGCTTTCCAAAATTTTCATTCTTCCATAACCGTTCCTGCGCCAGCCCGGCATCCTTCAAGGGATAGGTTTTATCAAGGATCGGTTTAAGTTTGCCCCCAACGATCAGATCCATGACCTCCTTAAAATCGTATATTGTGCTCATCGTCGAACCGATGATGCTAAGATGTTTTGCGAACATATAGCGGTTGTCAATTTCAAACCGGGGCCCGCCGCTGTTGCCGACCGTCAGCAGGCGACCGCCTTTTCGCAGGGCGCGCAGGCTTTGCATGAACGTGGTGCCAACGTTATCCACCGCAACATCCACACCGCGCTTATCCGTGGCAACAAAAACAGACTTGGACCAGTCGGTCTCTTTTGAGCGATCGATCAGGATGTCGGCGCCGATCGACTTTGCCATTTCCAATTTCTGCGCATCAGAGCCTATGATCACTACCCGAGCGCCAATATATTTGGCGATCTGTACACTGGCAGTATTGACGCCGCCCCCCGCTCCCACAATCAGTACTGTTTCGTCCTTTTGGAGGTTGCCTCGCACCACGAGCGAATGCCAGGCAGTCTGATATACAAGAGCAGCCGCCGCGGCTTGATGATAATCAAAGTCTGCGGGCAGTTTGTACAGTTGCCGCGCAGGCACCGCTGCGTACTCCGCATAGGTCCCACGGACAGTCTCTCCAAGAAGATGCCAGTCGCGGCAAAGATTATCCCGCCCGGCGAGGCAAAACTCACACTTGCCGCATCCGAGGTTCGGGTTAATGACCACATGTTCGCCAATGTCAAACCCGGCCGCGCCTTCCCCAAGCAACACCACCTCACCCGCACCGTCTGCACCGTTGATGTGGGGCATTTCCAATTTCAAGCCGGGCCAGCCATTGCGCACCATGATATCCATGCGGTTGAGTGCGGCGGCATGCAAACGGACCAGTACTTCGCCTGCTTTTGGTTCAGGAGCAGGAAAATCCGTGTATTCCAACACGTGGGGTCCACCGTGCTGGCGGAAAAGGACTGTTTTCATGAAGATGATTCTAACTGATTGGGAGCGATTCTTCCGAGTCTGGTTTTCAAGGCATCACAACGTACTATTCAAATGCGAGGGAACTGAATAATACCTGCCAGAATGAAGAAGACAGCCGCAATCGATATTGCGGCTTTGAAGAACGATACTGGTGGATGTATGATCGGATTCTGCAAAAGGGATTTTTATTTCAATCCCAGCTCACTTCTTGATATGACGAGCCGTTGTATCTCACTTGTCCCTTCGTAAATCTCAGTGATCTTTGCGTCGCGGAAATATCGTTCAAGAGGCAGTTCCCTGCTATAACCCATCCCGCCATGGATCTGAACAGCCTGATGCGTCACATACATCGCTGTTTCCGATGCAAAAAGCTTCGCCATGGAAGCTTCCAAAGAATAGCGACTGCCCTGCGTTTTAGATTTTTCCTTTGCGAGCGCGGCATTGTAGATCAACAGGCGGGATGCTTCGATACGTGTCTTCATATCCGCGATCTTGAATCCCGTCCCCTGGAACGCGCCGATCGGTTGACCAAACGCCTCTCTCTCCACCGCATACTGGCGCGCCGCTTCGTACGCGGCCTGCGCGATCCCGAGCGCCTGTGTTGCGATCCCAATGCGGCCCGCGTCCAGCACGGTCATGGCGATCTTAAAGCCTTCATTTTCCTTGCCCAAAAGATTCTCGGCAGGGACGCGGCAATTCTCGAAGATCAATTCACTCGTTGCAGAAGCGCGAATTCCCAGCTTGGGCTCCTTCTTGCCACGCGACAGGCCAGGTGTATTTGCCTCCACCAGAAAGGCACTGATGCCTTTCTGCATTTTTTCGGGATCAGTCATCATGAACACAACATAATAATCGGCAACGGGACCACTCGTCACCCACGATTTGCGGCCATTCAAAATGTACGAATCACCATCGCGGGTGGCGCGGCTTTTCATTGCCCCTGCGTCTGAGCCGCTCTGAGGTTCTGTCAGCGAGTAGGCTCCAATCGCCTGTCCCGAGGCAATGGGCCTGACAAATTTCTTCTTCTGTTCTTCCGTTCCAAACTTCATAATGCCGTGACAGTACAGTGAATTGTTCACAGACATGATCACACCGTGCGAAGCGTCCGCTTTGCAGATTTCCTCGAGCGCCAGAACATAGGCAAGTGTGTCCATGCCCGCGCCCCCATACTCTTCAGGAACTTCGATACCCATAAAACCCATACCGCCCATTTTTTTTATGGTTGCGTGAGGAAATTCTCCGCTTTCATCGAATTCAGCCGCCACAGGAACGATCTCGCTCTGGGCAAAATCGCGCGCTGCGTCGCGTATCATTTTGTGTTCTTCACTCAGGGAAAAAATTGCAAGGTCAGACATGACGCCTCCAGTAGGTGATCTTTCGCGATTATACGTTATATTTCCCTCTGATAAAATGAACACGCATGGATCAACATCAAGGCAGGAACAATGAAGATAACACCGACAACTGAAGACCGCTTTTGGGCTGTCCTTTCGCATCTTTCTGCGCTGGCTTTCGGGTTGGGGATTTTGCTTCCGATCATCGGCTGGTCGGAGCAGAGAAATAAATCGAAGTACGCCTCCTTCCAGTGTTTGCAGGCGTTGGGATATCAATCACTGGGGTATACGGTCTGGATATTGTTTTATCTTGTGATGGTGATCCTGTTCATGGTTGTGTTCATCTTTGCCATCAGAGCGGCGGGGAACGACAGTACTATCATCACGACATGGATAAGCATTTTATTATTTGTTATCTTTGGATTGTTCGGCATCTACCTGCTGTTCCCGGTGATTGCCGCGCTGGCGTGCGCGCTGGGAAGGGAATTTCGATATCCCATCATGGGGAATCGACTTGCCAGCTATCTGGGCTATGAAGCC
>JBDTPH010000236.1:0-13824 GCA_039932795.1 Chloroflexota bacterium | reverse complement strand
TGTACTGAGCAGGTGGCTTTAGCCCCGCGATTCCGAGTTGTGGGTAATCACCAGATAGGGCAGGAATGGTCCAGGCGCAGGAAACGTAAATTAGGCGTAATCGGAAATAACATACAAGCACCGTCCCGAAGGGTTTATTTCGAGCAATTTGAACGCCCAACAACAACCTTCGGGACGTTTTTTCTAATTACCGATAAAGTCTATTGTATTAGATCAAACCGCAGGAGAGATAAAGTGATTGTCCGGCGGGCGTATGCCTAGGCGTATGCGCCGGACCACGTCTCGAAGCGGCGGTCGTCGTGTTCGTCTTTCCTGTAAAAGCTGATATAGGTAAGCGCCTTATAGGGAATGAACTTCTTTTCGGTGGGATCTTTTCTCGCCAGGTCAAAGTAGGTGTGCCAGGTGCCCGAATTGAAATAGATCTGGGTAGTGCCATCATCATCATAATCGAGAGGGATGGTCTCATGGTGATGGGTATGCCCATAGACAATAAAATTCGCACTCTTATCAAGAAAGGCTGGTTCCTGCAGTGCAAATCTGGCAAAGGAACGATCACTGCCAGCAGATTTTTGGTTTTGCAGCCTGAATACCAAATGATCGATTTGCTCAAACGAGATGGCTTTTGATATCCGGATTGCGAGCTGCATTTTATCCACCATGTCAAATTTAAAAGCCTTATCTGCCTGGCGGACAAAATCCAAATGCAGGAAGTTGTCGGCGAGATCATCCCAAATTCGCTTAAGTTCGGTCTCCCGTACCCCGTGCAGCTTATTTTCCAGACTGAGTTTCCGCAGTTGCCCGGTGACCCATAAGGGCGTGGCTAATGACGGGCGGACGTTGGTGAGCTGACGCAGGTTGTCTACGATTTCCTGATTGAGGTTGGGTTTGCGCCGTAGTTCCTCCGGGTAGCGATTGCAAACTTCCATGGTGAAGGCATCCCCTAATGAGGGATAGTTTCGCCCCTTCTCACGATCGAAATTGAACGGGTCATAACAATCGCCATGGCGCGCGAAGACCTTGTAATCGCGGAAAAGCCTTTCCACATCAGGATATTCGTCCGTCCTCCACGAGAAGGATGGATCGGATTTACGTAGATCAAACGGGAAGGGAGATGGGGGATTGCACAGGCCCATTGCAGCAATGATTTCCCGGCGGATTTGGTCAAAGGCTTCCCCTTCGAGGTGATAATACCAATCGTGGTTTCCCACCATATAATGAAAACGTACCCGCAGGGGAATCTTATTCTGACTGTTGTACGTTCGCCCGCCGCCATCATCCTGGGAGTCGAAGTTGATGATCTCTCCAGCCGACAGCCTGCGGAAAACATCCAGGCCCTGCTTATTGTGTTTGAGAATTGCACGCGTGACTTCAAGGAGTTTTTCTGCAAAACGGGGATCCTTCGGGTCACTCCAGGGACGAATGTAATCGTGTTCGCCCGGTTCGGTCATGCGGGTAAGGTTCTTGCTCATCTCATCGCCTGCTGTGGGGAACAGCCATTTTGTGGAATGCAGGGGATCGAGGATATCTCCCGTCAGCAGTACATCGAGTTCTTCGATGGGACGATAGGATTTTCCGAAGCCGTTTTTGGCGGAGTGCATCGAGGCAAAATGCGCGTCCTGACGCAAACGTTTGGAAAATAGAAAAAATGCGCTGGCTGGAATGGACTCAGCGGTGGTACCATCCCCAAGATGAAGGTCGCTGATGATGACAAGCATGAGAACTCCTCGTTAATACAGTTGATGTCTGTATCCTGATTATAGTCTGGTTGCCTATGGAAATCCCGCATCCTCTCTGGTTTTAGGGATGTACCAGCGGATTGACGTATAATTTTTATGGAATAGCTTTGGGGATGATGATTTTTGGGTGACTCTGTTCCCGGTCTGATGCTGCTCAAGTTCGCGCTCAAGGAGAAGATATGGCTCAAAAAATTTTTTCGTGGACCTTAATTATTCTGGGGGGAATATTCCTTCTTTTAAGTGTGGCAGGCATTACTGCAATCTGGTTCTATAACGAACCTTTGACACGCGAAGCAAGTGGTCGATTACGGGAAATAGACATCGAACTGGGGCAGGCGGAAGCTACGCTGATCAGCTCTGCGAAGGAGCTGGAACGCGCCCTGCGTATCGTGGATGCCGCTCAAACCACGCTTGAAAAACTAACACAGCAAACCGACAGCGCGGAGAGTCTGCTGGATGGCATTCAAAGCACTCTCGATGACAGGCTGCTTCCTGAATTGAAAACGACGCGCGGCCGAATCGACTCGGCGCGAGCTTCTTTGGAGAATTTGCAATCGGTGATGGCAGGGGTCAGCAATTTTATCCCCGGCGTTGACCTGGGTGTCCCTGATAAATTATTAACCGACCTGATCGCTTCTGCCCGATCATTGGATGCGGAGATTGTAAATGTGGAGATATTAGCGAACCAGGCTTCCGTGTTTGTAGGCGATACATCCTATCTTTTGGGCGGTGACCTGACAGAGACGCGTAAAAGTTTAGAGACCTTCCTTTCGTCCATACAGGGCTATCAGCAGAAAGTCACCCGCTGGCGTGAACAGGTTGGGGATCTGATTACAGGGACGCCCAAATGGATTGATCGGGCATCCATTACGCTGACAATTTTCCTGCTCTGGTTCGGTCTTTCGCAGTTTGGCCTGATCCTGCACGGACTCAGTGTTCGGCAGGGAGCAGATCCGCTGTCAGTGTTGAGAAGAAGAAAGGTTAATGTTAGAACAGATGGAGTGGATTAACTGATTTGGCCCGCGTGCAGGATCTGATGGAGTGGAATTATGATCAGGGAAATGATGCGGAAGTATGGGAAGGGTTGCTCACGCTACACCGGGCGTTTTCTGCGCTGCTTATGAACGTACATCGCCTTGTCGGCCTGAGAGAGCAACTCCTCCATCGTGATGTCGGATGTAGAGTCGGCCCAAATTGTACCCAGGCTAAAAGACAAAGCCTGCCCTGAGCTGGCCTGAAGGTTATATGTATCCACATTGCTGTGCAGGCGCGCCTCCATATTCGCGAGATCTTCTTCGGTTGCATCAATGATTAGTCCCACAAACTCGTCTCCACCCAGGCGTCCGATCACATCCGAGTCGCGAAATGTCTCGATCAAAATTCTGGAAAAATGGGTTATGGCAGCATCTCCGCCTGCATGGCCAAAGGTATCGTTGATATATTTTAGGCTGTCCAGGTCAATGTATAACAGACACACCGAGTAGCCCGCCCGCCGTGCAAATTTCAACAGCCCGGTAGCCAGGATCATGAAGCCGCGGCGGTTATTCAAGCCGGTCAGTCCATCGGTCAGCGAGATGTTGCGCAGGTGATCGTTGGCCCTTTCCAGTTCCGAGACCTTTTGGTAGAGCTTGTCCGCCAGCAGTTGCAGGTGTTCACGTTGCAGCTGCCCGGTCTGAGGCAATCGAGCATGCGTAATGGGTCGCTTCAGGGATTCATTGACTGCCCGTAATATCTCCTGTGGCTCGGCGGGCTTTCTAAGAATATGCTGTATACCACTCCCGCGTGCCAGTTTGTGTATTTCAGTTACATCATAGTTGGCGGTCTGAAAAATGACTGGCACTCCTGTCAGGAGAGGTTCAGCCCGCAGGCGGCGTACGAGGGTAAAACCATCCATATTGGGCATGAGGATGTCTGTGATGATCAGGTCCGGGAGCTCGGCACGGGCTAGTTCCATAGCCTGGATGCCGTCCTGGGCCTCAAGCAGGCGATAGCCAAAATTACCCAGCAGGGTAATATACGGACGGCGGTCATCTGGGTTGGGGTCGACAATGAGGATGGTAGCCATTATTTTTTGCTCTTTGATTGGGTCATGAACTGATTAGCAGGCGAGACTTCGCAAGCGCATTAACTGCGTGTAACTATATTTGTTGGTGATCCATTTGGATTATGCTACAGCATAATAGCACATTTTTGCTGTTATGCCTTTTCCAGAAGCCCGGCCTTGTATGGAATGAATGTTGGGTCAGCCCCCAAAATGTGCCCGATTCAATAAAAAAAGCCTTCCTACTAATAGACGAAGGCTCCGCAAAAATAACAAACTGCGTGTAGGGGTGGAATAAAGGAACTACTCAGGGAATGAGAATTGATTTAAGAGTTCCCAGCGCTCACTTCCCTTCTGCACGGTCCATTCGAAACTTCTCACCGTAAAATTGATTCCCTTTATGGCTCCGAAGGTTGGGTCTTTTATCTGAGTTGATTTATTTTCCGGCAAATCCACGATTTTTACATGGGGCAACCAGTTTTGGGATTTATAGGGATAACTCTCGCATCCCATCTCCCGCGCAATTTCACCGAGATCATTATACATTTTTTCCAACGCAGAATTTCGTTCTGCCACCAGCCACAACCTGCCTTGTTGATTGTTTACGTTCATCCGGGCAATATTATTGAGCTTGACATTAAAGGGTTGGACTTTCAAGGAATATTCTTCCAGCCGTTTTCTCAGGGCTTCAAAATCATCAACGTTTCGTATCGCCTGTACAGTAAGATGCAAATCAAGAATGGGTGTTCCGTCAGCGATGTGGGCCGTTTCCTCCGAGAGCCTGAACAGGTTTGAGTAGTCATCACTTTCCGGCCTGACAATGATAAAGGTTGACCTGCCGCTTGAAATTGAAGTTTCCATGATCTCTGTTTCCTTGACTCTATTTCTATACAAATCAATATGCGCTTCGCTGTCGTTCATCCCAACACCGTAGTTCCATGTCAAAAGACCGCGATTCAAATCGTCTTGCCAGACCCTGCAAATCCTATCTTCCAGTTCAAAAATATTGCTCTTTGTTGAGACTATCTTGAATTCATCGCCTGCACGTTCAGATCGAAACAGTAAAAAACCTTCACTTTTCGGGAAATGCCTGAAGAGTACTTGTGAAAACCGTCTGAGGTCCTGGTCTATTGCAGTGCTTCCAAAACGGGCGTTCCCTTCATGCATGTTTAGCATGTCTGTCAGTGCGATGCCCTCAATAACAGTTCTATCCAGATACCACTTTGCTCCAAGTCCATTGAGTGTGCCTGTCAAAGGCTCCCGGGTTACTATGTTTTCCACTATATTTTTTGTAATTTGAACCTGTTCTATTGCCTGTTGCTCTACTGTGGCCGGAAGCTTCAACGAACAGATTGTATCTATAAGTCTCTCATAGGGCGTGTTAAACTCATTCCAACTTTGATAACTGTTGTTTTCCTCGATACGCCTGGGGATCTCCGAGTGACTTTCGAGAATCGTTTGCCTGACCACGATGGGCCTGAAGGTTTTTCGTTGTTTTTGAAGCTCGTTCTCAGCCTCGGTATCCGTAAACCCTGTGCCAAAATCCCAGGTAAGCAGGGAATCCAACTCCTGGTTGGTGTATAGCTTGAACAGCAGACGTCTTATTTCCGCGGGCGTTTTCAATGTGGAAAATATCCTGAATTCATCACTGCCTGGAGACCTGCGGACAAAATCTCCCTTGTCCATGGTGAAAACAGACATGAGTTGATAGGCCAGTTTGTGCAATTCCGAATCCACCACCAGTGCCCCATAGACTTTGTTAGCCTGCCGCAGATCATAAATGTCGATCTTTGCCATGCCTGTACTTTGGTCACTGGACATCAGCCATTTTCCTGCCCGCGCATTTAGGGCGTGGGTGATCGAGTCGTACAGGGCAAGGTTTTTTGCATTTTTTAGGATGCCTGCAAGGTGGCTCTTTAACGTTTGGAATTGTGATTCAGTGATCGGCAGGGCTTGAAATAGATTCTCCAGTTCCTTAAATGATTGCAGGAAAATCTTTAATTCATTATCCATTTTTATTGACGGGGAATATGGCAGAAGATTGCGCGCTCAGGATTGTCTCCCGAAGTGTCTGGCTGTTTTGAATTTCATGCTGCATGCCCTGCTGTTGAAAACTCTCGTTTGAATCATTGATGAGGATCAGGGCAGTATCCAAATCTGTTCCTGTTTCAAGGTAAACGGAAGCCAGCCCAAGCTGCCCTCGCGCCAGTTCATCCACCCTGCCAAACTCCTCAGCCGATTTAACGCCGTCGGTAAAATACCGCTTTGCATCTTCATATCTTTTTTGTGTCAGCGCAACAAAGCCCAGGCCGTTCAACGCGTAGCTGATATGACGGACAGGATCCTTGCGGACAGGGTCACGCCAGGTATCCAGGGCTTTTTGATACCAATCCATGGCTTCACTGATATTTCCACGCTTTAATTCGAGATCGCCCAGTCCATATTGTGCAAACCCCTTACTATATATGCCATAGTCATCGCTGGCGAATTCCTCG
The DNA here is from genome assembly GCA_039932795.1 of Chloroflexota bacterium. GTDB lineage: Bacteria > Chloroflexota > Anaerolineae > Anaerolineales > Villigracilaceae > Defluviilinea. The sequence goes on along the minus strand of JBDTPH010000236.1, from coordinate 7,552 downwards.
CTGGTTTGAAGCACTTCCTTTAATAACTTTTCAGCGCGGTCAAAATTACCGAGTCGAAATTCAACGGTACCCAGGGAGCGTTTTGCGGCAGCGATCAGCAATTCATCCTCGGTCTTTGTTGTTGCGGACAGCGCTTCCTCAGCCCAATGCAAAGCTCTCAGATGGTCTCCCTGATAGAAATAGATCCAGGATATGTTCCTGGCAAATGTGCTTACAGATTTCCAGTCTGAAAGCAGTTGTGCCGCGCTGATGGCGGCATGAGCCAGGGTCAGGCGATCGTACCAGTAGGCACGCTGCCACAGAACGCTTCCAAAATGGATGCCTATCTGGACCAGGATTTCAGCTATGTTCCTGGTATTTTTCGCCAGGGACTTGGAAAGAGCAGGCTTTTTTTGTATGGATTTATAGCACCATTGTGCTACGCCCAATATGTTGTTTCGATCCAGAAGCAGCTCGTCATATCCCCGCCATTCCCTGTAACTGCTTTTTTGCGATAAAAGCTTCACATAGTATTGAGCCGTTTTCAATTCTGCCTGCCGGATTAAGTTTCGATCAGCGGCGAATTGTGAGCGGATATACCTGCGTGTCAACGGCAGAATACTAAAATAATCCCGGCCGGGTTCATGTTCAATGAGCGTTAACTGTAGAAGATCGCTGATTGCAATTTCGAAGTTGTCTTCGTCATCGATGCCGGCAATTTCCTTAAGGGCGCTTCTCGATGCCGCTTCGGGATGTAACGCCAGAATGAATAGTAACTTTTTCTCATTGTTGTGACGCAGTAGGTTCCAGCTATGATTAAAGCAGTATTGAAGTATGGGTATGTCTGCATCCAGGCTTAGTTTGTCGAGGATTTGCGTAACCGAGTACCCCAGTACAGCGATCTGGCCCTGTACCCACAGGAGCGCCAGTGGAAGCCCGCCCGTTAGATCGACCAGATATTTGTTCTGGTTGCTGGTGAGCTGGATGTTCTTTTGGCGGGCATCCCACGCCAGCAGAGCATTGCTTTCATCAAAGGATAACCCCTGTAAACGGATGATCTGTCCCTCTGTGACCCTTTCCCTCGAGGTGACCATCACCTTCAGAGTAATGGGGGACCTGCGCAAAAAATCAAGGATGTCGCGCTGTTCGTTCTTCGACAGGGATTCGAAATTATCAAGGACAAGGAGCGTGGTATTCCTCGCAAGCAGGTTATAGGCTCTCTTGATCTGATCCTGGATGGATAAATTTCCGATCGTGGGATTCCCCAGACTTGTGCCGATTGTAATCAGGATATCCGACAGGGATTTGGCTTCTGGAATGATCGGTTCGATGCCGTGCAGTGTCAGCACGGATTCCTTGGATGAGATCCAGATGACCGATTCAAAGAGTTCATTTTCAACGCAGCGATGGCTTACTTCGATGGCAAGCGCTGATTTTCCCACCCCTCCGATGCCTTCAATGCCGATGATAAAAGTCCTGCTGTTGGGGTGCAGAGACTCAAAAATGGATTTTAATTCGTCCTCCCTGCCCACAAAATAAGGCCGCCTTGGCAGGCTTGCCAGCACACTTGTCTTGTCACGTTCCCTGCCGTTGGATGTGAGACTCTCGATCTGTTTGGTATGGCGGAGGATGGCCTCCCTTTCCATGGTGACGCTGTTGATCAGATGCAGGGGTTGATCCACGCCGTATTTTGCCAGCATCTCCTCGAGAGCATACAGGTTTTTCTTGTGTAAATCAATCATCCTTTCCAGATGAGTAATTTCTTCCTTGTCCATATTGCACCTTGTATTCTATTGGAGGGCAGGAATATCTTTCCCATAGACCTTTGACAGTATCACTTCAAGTCGTTTTACGGTCTCGATCATGGAATTTTCTGCATCCCTCAAATTATTGACAATGATCGGAGGAACAAGTGCATCTCCCCATTTGGCATATTGCTCCCTGGCGAGGTGATAATTGTTGGAATAGGTTTCCAATAACCTGACCAGATGTCGGAGTTCCTGTTCATGGTTCTGCCACAGTATTTCGTCTACTTTTGAGGCCAGCAGGTCCTGCTTGATCTCAACTTCCTGTTCAGGTTCACGAGGAGTGATTTCCTTCGCGGATTCCTTCTCCTCGGTCTGTGGGAGACTGTCATGCATCTTTCTGCGTTCGCGGCGTTCCTCCAGGATTTTGCGCCCCTCGTCAAAAACGAAATCTATGGCCTTTAGAAGTATTGGGAGTTGGGTAGGGTCAATCATAAGTTCTCCAGGAGAGATTGAGTATAGCATAGGAGGTACTAGGGTACTATTGCCTATCAATTCCGTCAACTTTGTTGCTTCCTGGCAACCAACCTTGTTAGGTGGGGAAATCCGGTGGACAGGATGAATATCAGTTCGAATGCAATCCTTGACTTAGAACACTTGTTCTAATAAAATAGACCTCCTGTTTTTTCTCCCCGCCTTTGAGGCGGGTCAGGCTGATTTTGCCTTGAAGCAGGATCAGCGAGCGACTGGGACGATGAATGAAACGGTCAACACAGAAGATGGATATCTTTCTTATTTATGCACATGGGGATAAGGAGCCTGTCCGCAAACTTCATCAACGCATTGTCAGGGATGGGATCAATGCCTGGATGGACGCACAAAACCTTCAGCCCGGGCAGGACTGGCAGCATGAGATCCGCAGGGCCATCCTCAAGAGCGATCTGATTCTTGTCTGTCTTTCACATGCATTCAACAAGCAACCCGGGTACCGTCACGAGGAACTGAAGATTGCACTTGAAAAAGCAAAGTTGCTCGATGAGGACAAGATATTTATCATCCCAGTACGCCTGGAAGAATGCGATATGCCTGAGTCTTTGCGTCACTTGCACCGCGTGGATTTATTTGAAGCAGGCGGGTACAAAAAGTTAATGCACTCTTTGCGCAGGATGATTCAATAGGAATGGATCGATTTTATACAAAAAGCCAATCCACTTATGGATTGGCTTTTTGCATGATTCACTACAGGCTATATCGAGAAGTCACCCCAGTGCCAGATGCCGTGCTCGGGCCCGTGCAACACAGTCTCATGCGTGTGACTCCCGTTGACGCGTTCCTCCAGCGAATTGACATGCGCGATCAAAGCAACCAGCGTTTCGCCGATGGTATCGGGCAGGCTGCCATGATCCAGGTCCGCTTTTTCATCAGTGGTATGGATGGGATGATCGCGTACGACAACCTGTCCCGGCACACCGACCACAACCGAATCGGGAGGAGTGGATTTGACAACAACCGCATTCGCTCCAATGCGACTGTTGTTCCCGATTGTGATCGCTCCCAACACCTTGGCGCCCGCACCGATGACCACATGGTCCCCGATGGTCGGATGGCGCTTGGTCTTGTGCAAACTGGTACCGCCCAGGGTGACGCCATGATAGATCGTTACATTGTCGCCGACTTCAGCGGTTTCACCGATGACCACGCCCATGCCATGATCAATGAAGAAGTTGTGACCCAGGGTTGCGCCGGGGTGGATCTCAATACCGGTCAGGCTGCGCGTGAGTTGAGAGAGCCAGCGTGCCATTAATTTGAATCCGCTTCTCCACAGGCGGTTCGATAAACGATGTGCCCAAATGGCATGGAGCCCCGGATAGCACAACAAAACTTCGAGCACATTACGCGCGGCGGGGTCGCGGTCCAACACCGACTGGACATCATCATGAATGATCTTGAACATTTGTCTTTCTCGTCTTTCCAAATTTTCTCCGTCATTGCGGGGCCGAAGGGCGAAGCAATGACGGGGTTGGCGGCTGCTACGGGTCGACCAGATCAGCGAACAGCGGCGTGGATAGATAACGCTCCCCGAAGGAGGGGATGATGACCACGATCAACTTCCCCGCATTCTCGGGGCGGTTTGCCACCTGTAACGCGGCCCAGGTGGCCGCACCGGAGGATATACCGACCAGCAGCCCCTCTTCCCGCGCCAGGCGGCGGGCAGTCTGGAATGCATCGTCGTTCTTCACGCGGATGACTTCGTCATAGATGGCTGTGTTGAGTACATCCGGGACGAAGCCCGCTCCAATCCCCTGAATGGGATGCGGCCCCTTGACGCCTCCGGAGAGGATGGGTGACGCATCTGGTTCCACGGCGATGGCCTGGAACGACGGCTTGCGCGACTTGATCACTTCACCCACGCCGGTGATCGTCCCGCCTGTGCCAATGCCCGAGACGAGGATGTCAACCCTGCCATCGGTATCGCGCCAGATCTCCTCGGCAGTCGTTTTGCGGTGGATCTCAGGGTTGGCAGGATTTTTGAACTGCTGGGGAAGGAAATGTCTCTTCGGGTCGGAGGCGACGATCTCCTCTGCCTTGCGGATCGCGCCGCCCATGCCATCGGGGCCGGGCGTCAGCACCAGTTCCGCGCCATAGGCCCGCAACAGCATGCGGCGTTCCCTGCTCATGGTTTCGGGCATGGTCAGAATGAGTTTATATCCACGCGCTGCCGCGACCATGGCGAGCGCAATGCCTGTGTTGCCACTGGTGGGTTCGACCAGCACGCTGTCCTTATTGATCAGGCCAGCCTTTTCGGCGGCATCGATCATCGAGAAGCCGATGCGATCCTTCACCGAGTGGGCGGGGTTGAAGAATTCGAGCTTGGCGACCACTTCTGCTTTTGCGCCCGCGGTGACGCGGTTCAAACGGACCAGTGGAGTGTTGCCGATCAGTTCAGTTACATCCTTTGCGATTTTCATGCCTTGACTCCTTGTTATATGGTTGGGCGTATGCCCGTATTAAAAATAAAAAACGACTGTCTGCCCGCTGAGGAAATCCTCAGCTTTGCAAACGATGGGTTTCATCCGAAAAGTAGGGGCAGATCGCAATCCGTCCTTACTACTTTGCCGGGGTCAAGCCCACCGCGTGCGGCAGTCAGCCGTATTCTTTGGGATACGAGGCGGTGGCTTAGAGACCCCGCCGTGTACACATGCAGTGCATTTTAGTTTTCATATCTTCCTTTGGAACGCCTGGATGGCAGCTATCTTACCAGATGATTGGAAGATTGTCATGATTGCTTTGGTTGTATAATTTTTATGGCCGGATCGATCAGGAGGATGAAAGCAGCAAATTTATGTTGCAGGATTTTTCTCATCAACGCAAACAGATGATGGATCGCCAGCTCCGTGCACGGGACATCGAAGATGCACGGATCCTCACTGCGTTCGAAGAGATTCCCCGCCATCTCTTTATGCCGGAGAATATGCGCCCGGCGGCCTACGAGGATCGAGCAATTCAGATTGGATTTCAACAGACGATCTCGCAACCCTTCATTGTTGCCTATATGATCGACCTACTGGACCTGCGCGGTTCAGAACGCGTCCTCGAAGTGGGAACAGGATCCGGCTACCAGGCAGCGATTCTCTCCAGGCTCGCGCGTGAGGTGCACACGATCGAATTGATCCCAGACCTGGCGGAGCGCGCTGCGCAGGTGCTGGCTGGGATCGGTGTGACGAATGTTTTCATTCACATTGGGGATGGATCGCAAGGCTGGACGAATGCCGCGCCATACGGTGCCATTATCGTCGCTGCCGCCGGGCCGCGTGTGCCTTACAGCCTGTTGGAGCAACTCGCGGATCACGGACGCATGATCCTGCCTGTGGGTGAACCCGGCTTCCAGAAGCTGGAGTTGTGGCGGCGCGAAGAAGATTCTTTCGTGCAGGAAACCCTGATCCCCGTGGCATTTGTGCCGTTGAAAGGCGACGAAGGAGTGTGACGATCGGAGCCTCGCAGGCTGAACTCCAAATCCCGCCGGTCGATTTTGCAAAGTCCAGCTGCCCGAACGCGCGGTCATCGAACGTATAAGCGATTCGATGCCACGCAGACCAGGCATCCCTTTGATGCCCATTTATTCCCGCACACGGCTCATCGATCCGAACGTAGCTGGCAGAAAAGACATAAACTGCTTGTATCAAGACCCCATTTATGATACATTTAGTCCAGGTTGAATGAGTGTTTAGTAAGTAGGGAGCGAGCATGACCACTTTTATTTCCTATTCCCGGGCACATTCGGCGTTTGTAGTTCGGCTTGCCAAGGACTTGAAAACGGCGGGATTTGATGTCTGGCTTGACCAGTTGGATATTCCCAAAGGCGCACGCTGGGACGATGATATCGAGGCGGCTGTAGAGAGAAGCACCACCTTTATGATCGTCCTGGCACCTGAGTCGATGGAGTCCCAGAATGTCAAGGACGAATTGAGTTATGCCATTGATGCGGGCAAGTACATCCTGCCTGTTGTGATAAAGCCCTGCAAGATCCCCCTGCGGCTAAGACGATTTCAATATGTGAATTTCACGGATAAGCCTTATAAGGATAGTCTCGCGGATATCAAGCATTTGTTGAGTCATATGCAGCAAATAGCGAAGGCTGTCGAGGAAAAGACACATACTGAGCAGGCTACGTTGCCATTCGGGGAACCCATTATCCCACTCGTCGAGCCAGCTTCCGCACCTGAACCTGAACCTCTGGAAACGGCGGACAGGTTTACACCGCGAACTGGAACTGGTAAACGCTTTCCGCTCATCATGCTTGGTGTCCTTGGGCTGGCAGCAGTTGCTGCCCTTGCTGTTTTTGCCCTCGGCAGAAATAATTCGGCTGCTCCTCCTCAGGCAACTTCGAGTCTTAGTCTTACACCGAGCCTGCCAACCCTAACAGCCACTCAAACGCCAACTCCATTACCGCGTCAGTACACTGATGATCATGGGGTAACCCTGCGCCTCGTAAGCGCAGGTGAATTTGTCATGGGCGATGATAGCGGGGTGGGCGATGAAGCTCCGGTTCACAAGTTATACCTCGACAACTTTTATGTGGATAAATATGAAGTAACCAATGAGTTGTACAGGGCTTGTGTGGATGCGGGCGCGTGCCTGCCTCCCAAGAAGGACGGTTCCCTGACACGGGTAGGTTATTACAGCAAGCCTGAATTTGAGAAGTATCCTGTGGTGTACGTGGACTGGGATATGGCCCGAAAATACTGCACATGGCGCGGCGCACGTCTGCCCACGGAAGCCGAGTGGGAGAAGGCTGCACGCGGGCCGGATGGCCGCATCTATCCATGGGGCAATAGTATCGATTGCAATGAAGCCAACTATTCCGGATGTCAGGATGACACCGCGTCCGTCATCAGCTTTGAAGATGGGCTGAGCCCCTACGAAGTTTTCAATCTGGCGGGCAATGTATATGAATGGGTCAGCAGTCTTTTTATGGATTATCCATATGACTCCACCCATGAAGATTTGATGGCTCCCGGTGAGCGGATTATACGCGGCGGCTCTGTCTCTGACAGCAACAATGAAGCTCGCTCTGCCTTCCGCCAAAAGGTCGATCCACAAACCTTTCGTGACGATATTGGTTTTCGCTGTGTGGACATCCTTGGCAATTCCGCAAAAGCAAACACCCTGGTGACAGTGACTCCTACGGAAATCCCTGCTGCAACAGCTGAAGCGGGCACGAAACGTGCGAACAGAACGCAGGAAGCTCCAGGAGGGCCAACGTCTGCATCAGCGACGCTCTCAACAAGTGAAACTAATACACCTAGAACTCCGATTCCAGTCATTAC
>JBDTPH010000235.1:0-4994 GCA_039932795.1 Chloroflexota bacterium | reverse complement strand
AGATGTCATTTGTATGGCTCACACTTGTTTCGAATAGTGCTACTTCCCTCTTCGACAAGAAGAGGGGAAGTAGTTTACGCTGTCACTTTCAATCCCATTGCCTGCAGCATTTCGTCATTGTTATTGAACTTGAAGCCTTCCTGTCCGCGTTTTTGCGCCTCTGCCAGTTCCACGGCCTCCAGCTTCTTGATATCCTCTTTCATAACAACAGGCTTGCCCAACTCTTTTACCTTCTCGGCGAGCGCTTGCGGATTGGCCTGCACAGATTGTTTGGTTTGCAGGTATTGCCAGACTGCCTTTGAAGCGTTGGTGCCATCCTTGCGGGCATAGCCCACCAAACCCGAACTTGCCTGCCGCGACCAGCCACCGACAAAAACATCTTCAAAGGGTGACTCGTATGAAATACCATCAATTGGAAAACGCGGAGCTTGGTTTTTGACGAACTCGTTCCATTCCACAGGCAGACCAAAGCTCTCATCCACTTTATCGCCGATGGCGAAGATGACCGTCTCCACATCCATCCGACGCTTGTTGCCGGTGCCTCGGGCTTTTGTGTCACCATTGGCTTCAACGAGAATGTTATCTTCGAGCTCCACCTGTTTCAATCTGCCGTTTTCGTCCCCGATCATTTGCACAGGAGAAGCCAGAAATTCGAAACGAAAACGCGTGTTGGAGATTCTGGGCAACGCTTTCGGGAGGGCTACCAATATCGAAGCGCGGGCCGCTGCCGGGTCCTGATGAACCGCCTGCATGATCGGAGTCGCGCGCTCGATTTCGGCATCCAGCGCCGTCTGGTCCAGATTGTCGATCACGTATTCCATTTCCTTCTTGTCGAATTTAACTTCAGCAGGGCCTCGACGTACGATTGCAATCACTTCCTCCACCTTAACTTCACGGCTCAGGTAGTGCGTAATGTCCAGCATCACATTCCCCGCGCCAATGACGGCACAACGCTTTCCAAACAGGAATTTTTTCTGGCTGAAGGGCGGCAGGTTGTTGTAATAATAGACAACATCCTTCGCATGATATACACCCTCGAGATTCTCGCCCGGCAGGCCAAGCCATTTCGTGCCTTGTGCGCCGGCCGTAACGAGGATCGCCTGAAAGCCTAGCGCGCGCAGGTCATCGAGGCTGAGATCGCCCTGCGCACCGATCACCACATTTCCATAATAATCAAGGTTGGGTAATTCCATGATCTGACGGAATTGCTTTCGCAAGCCAGTCTTCATGGTGTGTTTGTTGGGATAAATTCCATATTCTGCAAGCCCGCCCGGTTTGATATCACGATTAAATAAGACTACACGCGCTCCGAGATTGGCAAGTTCACGAGCCCCGAACAGCCCCGCGGGTCCCGCGCCGATGACGACAACGTAAAATTGATTGGTCACAAAACCTCCTGGATTTATGCTCCGAATTTATAATGGCGGTCTGATTATAGTCAAAAAGAAATTCATGGACAAGTCAAGTGAGGTTGCCTTATATGGGATTCATACAGATTCTGAAATAAAATGTGAAATGGTTCCGCTCGAAACAGTACAACTATGTTAAGATTGATTATCTATTTCGGAGGTTGTATGACTGCGCCAGCTCCCAATCAAAATGAACCCAGCAAAATGAGAAAAATATTGAACGCCAATGTGGATGAAACCATCAAGTCGCGTTTACCGCGTGGGAACGCAGTCAAGCCGCCTGCGCCCACTCCACCCACGCTAGTTGCCCCGCCCGTGTCGCCGATGGAAATCGAGCCGAAGCGCCGGCGCCTGCAATTGTTTCCGGCATTCTGGACGATAGCCAGCCTGATGTCGATCACCGTCAACATTGTATTGATCGCCATCCTGCTGATCGTGCTGAATATGTTGACTGGAATCCAACTGACTGCTAATGATCAGTTCTCAGGTTTGCTCGGCGGGCTGTACCATAACTTTGTGAAAATGGATCAAGCCACCATTTCGAGGACCATACCGGTGGATGCAAATATCCCTCTTAATATTGTGGTGCCTGTGCAGGCGACCACGCGCATCACGCTTGCCGAGACGGTGACCATTCCAAATGCTCACGTCCGTATTAGCACCGGCGCGTTGAATATCGACGCCGATGCAGTGGTGACACTCCCGGCCAACACACCGCTGGTAGTGAACCTCGATTTTCCGCTCAACGTTCAGAATAGCATCCCGATCCATTTGGACGTGCCCGTGAATATTCCACTGAATGAAACTCAATTGCATGAACCCTTTGTGGGCCTGCGGCAGGTTGTCGAACCCTGGTATTGTCTTGTCGAGCCGAATGCGGTCCTTAATGGTATGCAGATCTGTTCTCCTGTAACCAATCCTGGTTCCACCGAGCCTATTAATCCATGAAAAATTCTCATACACAAATAACACTTTCCAACGGTCTTAAGGTCTTCCTTAAGGAGATTCGCACCGCGCCCATCATTTCATCCTGGCTCTGGTATCGGGTCGGATCGCGTGATGAAGTGCCCGGGCGTACAGGCGTGTCTCACTGGGTTGAGCATATGCAATTCAAAGGTACGCCGCAATTCCCTGCCAACGTTCTCGATAAATCCATCTCACGTGAGGGTGGCACGTGGAATGCCTTTACCTATATGGATTGGACTGCGTATTTCGAAACCATGCCTGCCGATAAAATTGATCTCGCATTACGGCTTGAAGCAGACCGTATGGCCAACAGCCAGTTCGATTCCAGTGAAGTTGCATCTGAACGTACGGTGATTACATCCGAGCGTGAAGGCAACGAGAATGAACCGCTTTTTCGGCTTGGCGAAGCCATGCAACAAACTGCATTTCGTGTCCATTCCTATCACCATGAAGTCATCGGCGACATGGCTGACCTGCTCACGATGACGCGCGACGATCTTTATCGCCACTACCGTACCTTCTATGTTCCAAATAATGCTGTCATGGCAGTTGCGGGAGATTTTGACTCGAAGTCCATGTTGGCGCGTATCCGCGAATTATTCGAGCCCATTCCTGCGGGATCAGAACCGGCCCGCCTGACGCGCGAGGAACCTCCTCAGAATGGGGAGGTGCGCCTCTCTGTGGAGGGACCAGGCGAAACCTGCTACGTCCAGGTCTGTTACCGTTTCCCGTCCGCCTCTCACCCCGATTTCTTCCCGTTAAGCGTGCTCGACAGTTTACTCGCAGGCCCAAGCAATCTCAATATGTTCAGTGGTGGCATCTCGAACAAAACATCACGTCTCTATCGCGCCCTGGTTGATAAGGAAATGGCTGTCAGCGTTCACGGAGGTGCACAGGCGACGATCGATCCCTTCCTGTATACGATCACAATGACCGTGCATCCCAGGCGCAAACCCGAAGCAGCGCTCGCCGCGCTTGATAAGGAAATCCAGCGCGTGAAAGCCGAGAAAGTATCAAAAGACGAGATCAGCCGTGCGATCAAACAGGCGCGTGCCCTGTTCGCGTATGGCAGCGAGAACATCACCAACCAGGGATTCTGGATGGGATATGCAGAGATGTTCGCGAAATATGAATGGTTCGAGACCTATCTCGATAGACTTGCGGCTGTCACGGTCAGGGATGTACAACGCGTGGCCAACGAGTATTTGAAGCCGCAAAGCCGCGTGGTCGGCACCTATGTTCCGCTCGGTTAAGGTATGACATCTATGACTACACTTGAAAAGAATGCAATTCCCTCGCTGCCGGGCCCTGATGATATTTATCGACAGGTCCTGCCGAATGGAATTACCGTGCTCACACGTTCAAACTTCAACAGCCCATCTGTAGTTGTCAGTGGTTATTTTGGCGCGGGCGCGTTGTTCGAGCCCGACGATAAACTGGGGCTGGCCGAGTTCACATGCTATTCCTTAATGCGCGGCACAAAAAAGCGTACGTTCGATAAAATTTATAATGAACTTGAGTCTGTAGGTGCAAGTCTGGGTTTCAGCGCAGGGGTGCACACCTCCGGCTTCCACGGACGCTCGCTTGCGGAAGACCTCCCGCTTCTATTGAATCTTCTATCTGGATCGTTGGTTACACCTGTATTCCCAAAAGTCGAAGTGGAAAAACTCCGCGCCCAACTATTGACCGGCCTGGCCATCCGCGCCCAGGACACATCGGATATGGCTTCCATGGTTTTTGATGCCATCCTTTTTAAAGATCATCCATACAGCCGTCCGGAAGATGGTCATCCCGAGACAATTCAAGGGATCAAACGCGATGACCTGGTCAAATTTCATCGCGATCTTTACGGTCCGCGTGGGATGGTGATCGCGATCGTCGGGGCGGTGAAAGCGGAGGAAGCTGTCCGGCATGTAAAACGCGCCCTGGGCGGCTGGCAGGTCAAGGGTCAGAAGGATGCGCTTGAACTTCCGGAGCTAAAGCTGCTCAAAAAGACGGTCAGCAAACAGGTTCGAATTGCTGGAAAGTCCCAATCCGATATGGTCATTGGCACGAACGGACCACGTCGCCGCGAACCGGAGTTTATGGCTGCTTCGCTTGGCAATAATATCCTTGGACAGTTCGGCATGATGGGGCGCATCGGGGATGTAGTACGTGAGAAAGCTGGCCTGGCGTATTATGCATATTCAAGCCTGAGCGCAGGAACAGGTCCCGGTTCATGGGAAGTGAGTGCAGGTGTAAACCCGCAAAATGTGAAGAAGGCTTCCGGCTTGATCCAGGATGAGTTGAAGCGTTTTGTGCAGGAGGGCGTCACTGAGATTGAGCTGGCTGACAGCAAGGCCAATTACATTGGACGTTTACCGATTTCCCTGGAGTCAAATGGTGGTGTGGCAAGTGCCTTGTTGAACATCGAGCGCCATAATTTGGGCCTGGATTACTATCGACGTTATCCCATTCTGGTGAATGAGGTATCCCGCGAGGATGTATTGCAGGCAGCCAGAAAATTTATTGACCCTGACAGGCTGGCGATCGCAGTAGCCGGCCCGTGACCCTGGTCTCCTCCCTATGAAACTTGCAACAGGTGTTGATCTCATTGAAATTGCACGTATCGAGGAAGTG
>JBDTPH010000234.1:0-3968 GCA_039932795.1 Chloroflexota bacterium | reverse complement strand
CCTTCGTCTCCGCCTGATCCACATCACCATCGATGTAGTCAAGAAAGCAGACCTCATGCAGGCCAAGATGCCTGGCAGCACAACTCAATTCAGCTTCACGGATTCGGCCGACTCCTTCCAGGCCGGGGTTCGGTCCCTCGCCATCGAACCAGCCTCGCTCGCCGCGCGTCGCGCACACGAGGTACGTCTCTACTCCTTCGGCAGAATAGCGCGCCAGTGTAGATCCAAGCCCGAGCGTTTCATCATCGGGATGCGGGAAGACAGCCAGTAATTTTAGAGTGCTGTTCATATCGTCTCCTGTAGCGTTAACGTCACGCTGGAAGCGTGACCTGCGAGATGCCTTCGAACAAATCCGTTTCCATCTTTCTTCCGCTGTTGGCGAGGCTGAAGGCACGATAAAACGTTCCCTGCATGGCAAGGACGGCTGTCGCCGCGTCTTCGTTCATTTCCGCCAGCGCTCCCAATGTGGCTAATTGACTCTGGTGACATTGGATCGCCCGCCACGCGGCGCGGCAATACTCCGCCATATCAATACGGGTGGTCACCATCCATTCCTTCCAGGGAATCTCGCCGCGTAGTTGACCATCCACAGCGAAGGTCATATCCCCCATGAACGGGGCAATGCGGTTGATGAAGTTCTCCGAGTCAACCATGTAATACAGTTTTGACACGCGATGTGCTGAAAGCTTTTCCGCATCTTCATAGCCCGAATCTGCCGCACAGACAATTGCCGCGGATGTAAATTGTCCTATGGCAATATGATCGGGATGACCGTAATTGCCATCCGGAGGGAATGTAACAACAACCTGCGGCTGTATCCTTCTGATGTGTGCAACGATCCTTCCAATGATTTCGTTGTGGTCCGCCTGATCCACTTCACCATCAATGTAGTCCAGGAAGTGGAGACCCTTCATGCCAAGTTCATTCACCGCCTTCTCCAGCTCTTTTGTACGGAGCTGGCCCAGCGCGCTGAGGCCAGGGTTACGTTCCTCGGCGCCAAACCAGCCTCTCTCCCCGCGTGAAGCGCAGACATAATACGTCTCCACACCCTGCGCGGAATATTTCGCGAGGGTGCCACCCATCCCCATCGATTCGTCGTCCGGGTGCGCAAAAACAATCAATAGTTTCAAAGTCATCGCGTCGACTCCTCTACTCATGAGCCTGCGCAGAAACGCGTCGAAACTCTTTCACAAATTGTTCTGCAATGTCCGGGTCGTACACGATCAACAGGTTTTCGTCGTTGCGTTCTTCTGCCGCCTGTGAGAAGTTGTAGGACCCAAGCACAACGATCTTTTCATCAACAATAAAAACCTTGTGATGCATTTGTCCATCGATCCCGTCGATCAAAACCTCCAACCCGGCCTGACGGAAGGGATCGAACTCGGTGCCCTGATTTGATCGTATCTGTTCATCATCCATCACGCCGCGGATCGTCAGCCCAGCATCCGCCTTCGCGCGGACGATATCACCCAGATCGTTCGATGTAAATGAAAACGCAAGAAAGTAGATACTCTCCTCTGCCGCGTTCAACAACGGGACCAGCGCACGCAGCACGCGGTCATCAGGTGAGAAATACGTATCCACGCGTATTTCGTCAATGATCAATGTTGGATGGGGAGTCTGTGCAACAGCGTCGGGACCGAACTTATCATCGTTGAACATCTCTTCAAATTCCTTGATGTAGTTCTCCGCCATTTTTGTAGAGCGGATTCGGAACATATGATTGTTATCCTCATACGTGCCGGAATCTGTATAGTTCATGGAACCGAGCCAGACTTCGGATCGATCAATGATGATAAATTTATCGTGCATCAATCCCGGACGATTGTCGCCAACGATGGGAATTCCCGCTTCGATCAATCGCTGCGGATCAGAGCGATCCATGTTACCCGACTCCATCACCATGCGGACTGTGACTCCGCGTTGATGAGCGTGGATCAAGGCATTGCGTACGCTGTTCAAACTCAAACTGTACGCGGCAATATCTATGCTCAAGCGTGCCGCATCAAGCGCCTCCACCAGGGGGCCATCCACGCCGCCCGTGCCTTGTGGGGAAATGGGACTGGCCGGGTCCGTGAAGTACAACTCAAACCATGAGCCGCGTACGCCGTAGCCTGCCTGCAGGTCGATCGGTGTCAGCTTGGTTTCACCTGGTGATATGGGAGTGGTATCAATTTCAGGCGTAGGGGTCGGAATGATATTTCCACATGCGGATAGAAGCAGGCCAATGGTGAGAAGCAAACTTGCGATAGGGTGATGTAGTTTCATGGAGTTCCTTTTGTGATATGAGGCTTGGTTACGCCTGGTCTCGATACGAGCGAGGCCCCGCGAAGGACAGCGGGGCAGGCGAACACTTGCTCTACTCGACCGCCGCAGCCCAAGACAACGGGTTATTTTTTAGCCATCGCTTCCTTCAAGCGTTTGGTCAGCACTTGAATAATGACCAGGCTTACTTCCGGTCGTTCTCGAATCAACCCCTCGAAACTTTTCTGGTCAATACACAGGGCGCGCACGTCACCAGATGCGATCAAGGTAGCGATACGCGGTTCGCGGTTAATGATCGCCAGTTCCCCCACATATTCACCCGTCGTACGCCGCGCAACCTCTGCTTCGACGCCATCTGTTTCGATACACACGCGTACGTCGCCGGAGACGATCACGAACATGGCGTCGCCCTGCTCCCCCTGGTGGGCAATCACCTCTCCATCCGGGAATAGCGCCTCCTCCGCAATTGCAGCGACCTGCTTTAGGTCGGAGGGTGAAAGCGCCGCGAACAAGGGTACGCGCTTGAAGAATAATATCCTGTCCATCAATGACAATGTCGTTATCGAATCCATTTGTTTTTCTCCAAAGGTTTTGGCAAACGCGGCGCATTCTCGGATCCATTCGTCACCGTCGTTCAGCAACCCATCCCAATTAACATCCACGTGGGCGGCGTGGTCGTCCTCCCACAGATGCATGAGTGGCTGAAGGACATCGCGCCATTTTGCGCTGATCGACTCCAAAGCCTCAATGACATTCGCGCGCTGGCTCATGTCACGTGTTTGCAGATGCTCGACCGCGGTATTCATTGCGTTACGGTCGCCCAGCAAGCCGATGGCATGTAATGCACGGATCCCATGGGCGTTGGATTTACTCCGCAAGGACTCAGCCAGCAGACTCATCGCATCGCTTCGACCAAGCTCAGCGCGGGCGTTCCCAGCCGCCAGCTGCACTCCCCGCATCAGCCCGTCATACTCAGCGGCGCGTGATACAGCCATACGTGCAAAGTCGAGAAGCGTCCCCGCGGGTGGGACAGGCAAACGCTCCAGAGCGAGCAACGCGCCGTCCACCTTATCGTCATCACGCAATGCCGCAAGGACGGGTTCCAAAGCGGGCGCTCCAATCCCTGCAAGCAAGCCCACAGTGGATTCCAGCACGAGAGGCTCGCTGCGAAGGGAGTCAACGAGATAAGGCATTGACCTGAGAGCGTCAATTCGGGTCAATGAAACGAGTATGATCCGCTGGACAGCGGGAAGGATGGTCCGATCTTTCAGTTCATTTGCAAGGAACTCAAAGGCTTCCACGTCACCCCAATCGCCCAGTGCTATGATCGCATGTTGGCGGGCTTCCACGTCACCAAAGATGGCTGTATGACGAAGATGTTTTTTCGCCTTGTCATGTTCGGGATTTATTCGTAGTAAACAGGCTGCGGCGCGCGTGCTGACTTTTGTACTTTTATCGTCCAATAGTGGGGCCAGATACAGCATTAATCCATAGGGATAGCCTGCCAGCGCTGAAAGTGCAGAAACTGCCTCGAAACGGACATCAGGCTCAGGGTCCGAAAGAGTAGCGGCAATGTCGAGTAAAGCAGATGCAGCCTGGGATTGATTCAAAGCTCTCAGACAGGCCGCGCGTACCAGGGCGTCCGCGTCGTCCAATCCATCCACGAGGGCATGGGTGGATTCTGGCAGTGAAAGATTTCCCAG
>JBDTPH010000233.1:0-13725 GCA_039932795.1 Chloroflexota bacterium | reverse complement strand
AATATTGATGCGGGCCGGCCAGCGTTGATGATCGCCGTCTGGGAATGGAGCAATTATCTTGGTGAAGAAGCGCTGGCAAAAGGGATCCGCGCCAATATTTCCTCGTATACCCGGCACCACCCGAATGTGAGCATGACAAAGGCGAAAATCGCTGGAAATTATGTGAATAGCATCCTCGCAAAAACTGAGTCGATGAGGCTTGGCTTTGAAGAGGCGATCATGCTGGATCCGCAGGGATATATTGCCGAATGCACAGGTGAAAATCTTTTTGTCGTGCGCCGCGGCAAATTGATCACTCCCTCCACTGCGCCGGTGCTGGAGGGGATCACTCGTCACACAATCCATACCATCGCAAAAGATTTGGGATACGATGTGTTGGAACAACCGATCTCGCGTGACCAGCTTTACATCGCGGATGAGGTCTTTGTGTGCGGGACCGCTGCAGAATGCATCGGCTTGAGCGAAATTGACTTCCGCACCATTGGTGATGGCAAGACCGGCCCGGTCACGCGCGCGATCCAGAATGTGTACCATGATGCCATTCGCGGCAGGGACTCGCGCTATGAAGCCTGGTGTGATTACGTTGATTAATTACAAAAATATGTCGAAATACAAAGGCGAGTCACGAAGACTCGCCTTTGTGATTTCTGGTCATACTTCCAATGTTTATGCGTTAGCTATGGCAGTTGCCATCATTTCAACTTCTTTTGCTTTTCCGAAACGCAGATACAGTGTAGGCACCACCAGCAGGTTGAGCAGGGTGGAAGTGATCAGGCCGCCCAGAATGACGATTGCCATTGGGTATTCGATCTCCTGACCCGGAATATCGCCGGCGATGATCAGAGGCAGCAGTGCCAGACCCGTGGTCAACGCGGTCATCATGATCGGTGCAATGCGTTCGCGCGCACCACGCAGAACCAGTTCCCGGCCGAAGGTCATACCTTCCTGCTCCTCCAGGTGCTGGAAGTGGCTGATCATCATGATACCGTTCCGAGTGGCAATGCCGAGGATCGTGAGAAGTCCGACCATGGATCCGAGAGAGATGATCCCACTAGTCACATAGGCTGCCAGCACACCACCGACAAGCGCCCAGGGCAAGGTGAAGAAGGTCAGGGCGGTCATGCGCCAGTTGCCAAAGGATGTATACAACAGGAAGAAGATCGCGAACACTGCAAGCGATCCGGCCAGGAGCAAGTTCCGCTGAGCCGCTTCGCGCTCTGCAAACTCACCAAGCACTTCTGCGTGATAGCCCAGCGGGAAGCCAACCTGCCCCAGCGCTTCCTCAACATCTGCTGCCACGGAGCCCAGATCACGTCCCTTCACATTGGCGGAAACATCAATTTTGCGGGACTGGCCCTCACGTTCGATGACATTCGGAACCGCGCCGATGCGAACAGCGGCGACGTCTGACAGGCGGACACGGCCCCCGTCTGGTGTATCGATCCACAGGTTTTGAATATCGCTCAGGCTGTCGCGCGCCGCGGGCGGGGTCCAGATATTGACACCGTAGATCTTGTTGCCGAAGAAAAGGTCGCCGATTTCCTCTCCCTGGATCAGGAACGCCGCTGCCCGCCGGACATCACCCGGTTTGAGCCCGTACTGATTGGCTTTGGCAAGGTCAACTTCGATCTCGATCTGGGGCGTCTCCATGTGGAGTTCCTTTTTGAGATCCACGATGCCAGGGACCGTTTCCAGGGCTGCTCGTACCTCATCAGCCTTATCTCTGAGTCCATGCAGTTCGGGTCCGTAAATGCGGATGACCACCGTATCGCTTGACCCGCTCAACACTTCGCGAATTCTTTCCTTCAGGTACGTTTGCACGTCCCGTACCAGGCCCGGATAGCCATCCACGACTTCCTGGACGCTGGCGAGGGTTTTGTCGTAGTCCACGGATGGGTCAATGCTGATCCAATTTTCGGTGAAATAGATGCCATACGGTTCATCGGCATTTTTCGCCTGCCCAATATGGGAACCGCAGTTGCGCACGCCCGGGATGGTCATCAGTTCCCGGCAGGATGCGGCGGTGATTCGCCACATTTCCGGGTGGGAACTGCCAGGTTTCAGGATCCAGTGCATCAGGAAATCCCGCTCCTTGAACGACGGCAACAGTTCCTGGCCAAGTAAGGGGAAAACCGCCAACCCTGCCAGCACAATGACGCCAGCAGTGCCATAGGCAAGGGCGGGTGTACGCAGGCTCGTTCCCAGTACCCGATCATACATACGGTGCAGCCATGGGATGATGGGGGACGGGCGGTGATCAATGGGCGCATTGGATAGCAGGATATAAACCAGGGCAGGTGTGACAGTCAGGGCGATTAATGGGGAGACCAACCCTGCCACCACATAGGCAGTGGCAAGGGGCCGGAAGAATGCGCCGGACAACCCTTGCAGGAAGAATACCGGCATCAGCGCCATGATTTCGATCAGCGACGCGTAGACAATGGCGCCGCGTACTTCGAGCGAGGCCTCCAGGACGATGCTTGCCGTTGACTGAGTACTGCCCTCCTGTCGAAGCCGCCTGAGGCGCCTGACCACATTTTCAACATCCACGATGGCGTCGTCGACGACGGCACCGATCGCGATCGCCAGGCCTGCCAGGGTCATCACGTTGATGGTCACACCGCTCAGGTTGAGCACAAGCAGCGAAGCCATGAGCGACAGGGGAATGATGGTCGCACTGATCAATGCGACCCGCCACTCGTACAGGAAGAACAGCAGTACGATGACGACAAGAACCGCGCCGATCAGCAGAGACTCGGTCAGGTTGCTAATCGACTGATCGATGAACGTGGCAGGCCGAAAGATGGATGTATCAATATCGATGCCCGAAAGACCCGGACGCATCTCATCGATGGCCTTTTCCACGCCCCGCGTCACATCCAGGGTATTTGCCCACGGAAGTTTTTCCACGATCATCATCAGGCCTTCGCCGTCGTTGATGACCGCATCTCCTGTCATGGGTATGTGAGCCCAGAGCGTATTGCCCACGTCCCCCAATGTCAACGGCGAGCCGTCCGGCTTCTTTCGATCATTAATCGGCACGACAGCCAGGTCTTCCGGCGTTACGATCGGGAGAACAGAGCGAATGCCAATCCTCTGGTTGGGGGTATCAATGAAACCACCCGTGCCGATGATGGCGCCCTTGGAGTACTTTAACAGTCCAGCGTCTAAAGCGTCGGCCATCACGGTCATGACCTCCTCCAGCGGAATGCCGTAGGTGCTCAACTTTTCCTGGTCCACCTGGACGGTCGCGATTTGTCTCTGCTCGCCCCAGATGGGTACGTTTGCGACGCCGGGTACTTCCAGCAGACGGGCGCGGATCTTCCAGTAGGCGATGAGTGAGAGCTCCCTTTGGTTAAATTCATCGGAAGAAATGCCGATCTTCATGGCGCGGCTGGTCGATGACAAAGGCTGGATGATGACCGGCGGCGCCGCCCAGGTGGGTAACGTGCTGTAGACTGCTGCCAGACGCTCCTGCACCAGCTGCCGTGCAAGGATAACGTCGGTACCCGGCTTGAAGATCATCACGATATCTGACAGGTCAGATACGGATCTGGAGCGCATGATATCCAGCCCGGGCACCCCGTTGAGCGCCTGCTCCAGCGGCACGGTGATCAATTCCTCCACCGCCGATGCGGAAAGGCCTATGGATACCGTCTGCACCTCCACTTTGGGAGGCGCAAACTCAGGAAAAACATCTATCGCCGAGTCGCTTAACCGGGTGATGCCGAAAGTCATCAGCACCGCGGCAAGAAAAACGATCAGATAGCGAAAACGTAGACTTGTTGCAACAATCCACCTCATGGAGCACCTCCTGTTGACGCTATTTCGAAACTCCGGTCTCGGCGCCGTATATCTCGGAAACGCCAACCGTCACAATGGGCGCATCAGAGTCCAGTTCCTGAGACAGGAAAACCTGGTCTCCCTCAATACGGTCGATGACAATGAGTGCCCGAACGAAGGTCAACGGTGCAGGATTTGTATAAATCCAGGTATTGCCTTCTACATCATAGATCACGGCGGCGTAGGGGACGACCATTCTACTCGCCGGGACTGTCTCGAGTCCTATCCGTTCCGCCGCTTTCTCGGTCAGGATGACTCGTTGGAGCTCTGACCCTTCAATTTCCTCGAGCGTGGAAGGATTGATTTTCTCGGCTGTCGTTGCAGGCGTTGGACCACACGCGCCAAGCTGCAGAGCAATAACCATTACTACTATCAACAAGAATAACTTTGTGTCTTTCATTCCAGATCTCCTGTGTATTGACTAATCCGTTGCAACGGCCGGAAGATCGGCTACCGGAATCATCTCTAATCCAAGGTCTGCTTCACGACTGGCGCCATAGCGCAAGTAGAGCGCGGGCAGGGCGAACAGATTGAGCAAGGTCGAAACGATCAAGCCGCCGATCACGATGATGGCCATTGGACGCACCACTTCAAGGCCGGGGATATTGCCCAGCAACACGAAAGGCAAAAGCGCCAGTCCTGTGGTCAGAGCGGTTAACAGCATGGGGGCAACTCGTTCCTGTGATCCGTGCATGACCAGGTCGGAACCGAATGGTTCGCCCTTCTCCATTTCCAAATGCTGATAATGGTTGATCAGCACAATTGCGTGACGTGCCGTGATGCCGACTACCGCCAATAACGCGAACAGGGAAGCCATCGAAAGCGTGCTGTTGATCAGAATGGCTACCAGCAAGCCGCCTGCAAGTGCTGCAAGCAGGAGCAGGAAGGTGACGAATGCCAGACGCCAGCTTCTGGCAGAAGCCTGCAAAAGCAGGTAAATACCGGCAAGAGCAACGACCGAGGCGATGACCAGGCGTTGCCCTGCTGACTGGCGCGCTGCATAACCGCTCAGAACTTCAGCGTGGTACTCCAATGGATATACGAGGTTGTGTACAGCCGTATCCACATCATGAGCCACGGCGGCAATGCTGCGGCCCTGCGCGGTGATGGCAAGATCAAGATAGGGAGACATGCCGTCGTGGTTGATCACAGCCTGAGCGGGAACAATCCTCACATCAGCCACATCTCCCAGTCGTACCTGACTGCCATCCGGTTTGGGGATCATCAACTCGCTGACGTCCCCAATACTGTCACGAAGGTTCGGGGTTCCCCACACAACCACGTCAAAGATCTTCTGGTCTTCGAAAAGGTTACCGACCATAATTCCCGACAACAGTGTGGCAACTGTCCGGCGCACATCACCCGGTTTCAGACCATGAGTTTGCGCAGTGGTGAGATCCACCTTGATCTCCAGGGTGGGTTCCTCAATGGGGAGGATCTGACGGATACTCGAAACACCACTGATTCCTGCCAATGCCTTTTCCACTTTGTCCGCCTCGGTGCGCAAGACGGTCATATCGTCCCCGTAGACTCGTACAGTGATATCGTCGGTTGAAATCCCGTTTCGAGGCTGGCCAAGTGTCTGTTCGGTGTAGGTGCGTACGTCGCGAACCATCCCGGCATAACCATCAAGCACTGTCTGAACAGTGGCAACGGTGGCATCATAGTCGGCTTTGGGGTCAAGAGTGACCCATAGTTCGCCGGAATTGACATTCACCACCTGGTCTCCAAACTCGGCGCGACCCACATGGCCTCCCACATTTTTGACGCCGGAGACGGAACGCAATTCATTGCTCATGAGTGCCACGATGCGGCTCATTTCCGGACGTGATGTTCCAGCCGCGGCCTCCACCCTGACAGTCAGATACGGTTCGCGGAAGGATGGAAGCATTTGGTCACCCTTGATAAATGGCAGCGCGACAATCCCAGCCACAATCAGGGCCACGATGACAATGTTTGCCAGCGCCGCGCCGTTGACGCTGCGTGCCAGCATTCCCTGGTAGCTGCGCTGCATACGCGTGACCAGGGGCGACTCACGTACAACAAGCCTCTCAGCGGATAAAAATACCAGGCTTAAGGCAGGTGTGAGGGTCAGCGCGACAACCATTGCAGCGACGACTGCAAGTGTGTACGAGACAACCATCGGACCGAAAATTTCGCTGAACATGCCTTTCAAGAAAAACAGCGGCGCAGCGGCAAGCAGGGTAATCAATGTCGCGAAGAAGAGGACGTTCCGCATCTCAGTGGAGGCGGCCAAAATAACACTTTGAGTTGTCCGGCCTCCGCCTTGCTCACGATTCTGGCGCAGACGTCGTATAATATTTTCAACGTCAATGACAGCTTCATCAATGATGAGACCCAGGGCAACCACCAGACCTGCGATGACCATCGAATTGAGTGTGGTACCGCGCAGGTATAGGACATTCAACGCTGCCGCCAGCGACGTCAGAATGACTAACAGGCTGATCAATGCTGTGCGCCATCCATACAGGAAGAGGCCCAGAACGAGAACCATCAAGATCACACCAATAACCAGGGCCTGGCCAAGATTAGCTATCGCCATCTCAATGAAGCTCGCGGGTCGGAAGAGACTCGAATCAAACTGGACACCTGGAAGGCCGGGCGCTAATGCGGCAATCGCGTCGTCCACATTGCGTGTCACTTCCAATGTGTTCACCCCTGGCAATTTCTCAATGACAAGCAGCAGGTTGGGCGCGTCATTAATGACAGCATCGCCGATGAGGGGCTGATGGTCTTCCACCACCTGCGCCACATCTTTCAGAAGCAATCCGTCTGTTCCTTCGACGGCCACCTGCGAAAGCTCTTCTGCCGACGAGATCGGCAAAACATGCCAGACCGAAAGTCGCTGGTTAGGGGTATCAATAAAACCACCTGTGCCAGGTGAAGATGCCTGCAAAAAAGTCAGTGGTGATACCCATAGCGCGTTGCCAGCTGTGCTAATGACCTGGTCCATGGAAACGCCTTGAGCCTGCAACTGTTGCGGGTCTATCAACACCTGGAGTTGGCGATCGCGGTTGCCCCAGACCGCCACATGGGCAACACCGGGCACACCCATCATGCGAGGCGCAATGGTCCAGCGGGCAAGCACCGATAGCTCGACCAGTGACAAATTCTTTGAGGAAAGCCCAACGATCATGAATCGGTTTGCTGATGACAAAGGCTGGATCATGACGGGCTTCTTCGACACTGATGGCAAGCCTGCAGCTGACAAAGCCAGGCGCTCGCCCACCAGCTGCCTTGCACGGTTGATATCAGTGCCAGGCTCAAAATAGAGGAAGATGGAGGATAGCCCGGGCAATGACTTGGATTGAATCTTATCGAGCCAGGGTACGCCAGCCAGCATACTTTGTTCCAGAGAAACGGTAACAATCTCCTCCACTTCCTTGGCGGAAAGCCCCAGGGCTTCGGTTTGAACCTCCACATAGGGAGGGGAGAATTCCGGCAGAATATCGACCGGCATCGTGCGAATCTGGTTAACGCCGGAAACCATCAGCACGATGGCGATAACGATCAGAAGAAACCGATATTGCAGACTTGAATGTATGATCCCGCGCATGGTTGGTACCTCCTTAAACAAAAAGATGAAAAACGAAACGATCAATTTTCAGTGAAAGATCTTTATGATCTATTCACCTTATCAAAACAGAACGCAAAAAAGACGGCCCTTGAGAGAGCCGTCGGTGAATAATGCACATCTACTAAATTATTGAATTCAGTGATTATGTCAGAGAACCGTTTTTCCCCGATGTGGCTTTGCAAAAGTTCTAACACCAGGATCGAGACAAATATTCCATACAGAAAACTCAAAAGGGATTCACCCATAAGAAGACACGGCAGGAGTTGGACTGCAGTGTGACTCTTGAAGATACCGAGATCATCAGGGCCAAATTGTTCCGGCAATTGAACAGATGTGAAACCGATCAAGGTTAGTAACAAAATAAATATAAGCCCCAATCCCTTGATGCTCGTCTTTAATTTGTGGGACGGTGGATGCTTGCTCATAAGTGAATTCCCTCGAAACATAGCATGCCTGTTCATGCTGCCAATGAAACTACAATAGTTGCTTCGTTGCTCCTTGATCACGGCTGCTATAAAATCATTAATGCTGGATTAATCGGTGCTTTCGGTATTATAACTCGACTTTTGCAGCACATTAGCAGCTGAATAACCAAACGGACAGTCCAATCCAGTCCAGGGGGCGCGATAATGAAGCTGGAGGTGAGGTATGTATCCTCCGGTGGAATTTCCGGAATTGGTAAAGCACTACGCACCCTTCTTCCAGGATGTTTTTTCTCCGGAAGCCTTCCTTGAGTTCGAACGCTATGTCAGCGGTCTGATCGTATCCGAAAATAAGACCGTAGATGGGATCAACCGGTTATTTGTGGCAGAGAGCCGGAACCAAAGTTCGCTGAATCGTCTCCTGACCGACAGTCCGTTTTCGCTGGCAGAGTTGAACCGGGCCCGCCTAGGCCTGTTAGCCAGTCTAGCGGGGACGCAAATCAAGCCCAAAGGGGTGCTGGGGGTCGATGACACGCTGCTGATCCACTACGGTCAAGACTTTGAGAAGATCGCCAAATTGTTCGACCATGTCACGCAATCCTATGTCTGGGCGCATGACCTGGTCACGATCCACTACAGTGATGAAGAGACAGATTATCCGCTGCTCTTTCAATTGTGGGAACCAGCGCAGGTGGAGAAGTTGGAAGCCGGTCTGCGTGCCGCCGGCATCCCGCTCAAGGGTAGCAAGGAGAAGCTCAAAGAGAGCGACCCAAAAAGGACTGGATCAGTATCAGCTGCGGGACTTCTGCGCCATTCAACGACATGTTGCCCTGGTCGCCGTGGTGTACTCGCTACTGCGTGCAGCCCAACACGACCATGCCTTTCGCACAAAGCTTCAACGCATCCTTCACCTGGATCTGGAAGGTAATCCAGCTTCCGGACGTCGAGCCGCTCAGGCCCAAAGCCTGTGGTGTCTGGCCTTGTTCATCAGTGCCGGTTTGGCGCAAGGCCAATCCCTGCGTCAAATCATGGAACCCTTCCTCCGGACCATGTGCAGGGCTTGAAAAAAATCAGCCCAGGAGTGGTTGTGATCTTGCCTCGCTATTCCCAGGCAAGTTAGGTTCGTGTTGCCCAGACCCGGAGCGCTGGCATTCAAACCCCACCTTGCCCAGCCGCTTGGTTATTCAATTTTTAAGGTGCAAAAGTCGAGTTATGGCTAACCAATTCTTATGTTCACCAACTACTTCATAATCATGACGAAGGTGATGCTCAATAGTTACCGTATCATGACGAAGCTGATGCTCAATAGTTACAATGTGAACTGGAAATGTCAATTTGAGGACACGGTTAAGACCTATATCTTATCTGCAGCAACGTTATTGTCTCCTCTTGGAAAACCGTCAAAAACAGAATGTCAATCGCCGGGAGTTTAGTAAAATGGTACGCATGCAACTTGCAGGATTTTTGATCATGGGAGTTTCCGGCTCCGGGAAGTCTACTCTGGGGTACGCGCTCGCGCAACAACTGGGATGGGATTTCTTCGATGCGGATGAATTTCACTCTGCGGTGAACATCGCCAAAATGGCGGCTGGCATTCCACTCCGTGATTCAGACCGAACGCCGTGGCTTGCCGCGCTGAACGAACGGCTTTTATCCAGCCTCAAAGCGGACCGTCATGCCGTCCTGGCGTGTTCCGCGTTGAAGGAGAAGTATCGTGCCGAGCTGCTTGCCGGCATGGAGAATATCGCTGTCATTCATCTCAAAGGAAGTTACGACCTGATCAGTTCGCGTATGTCGATGAGGGCAGGTCATTTCATGAAGTCCGGGATGCTGCAAAGTCAATTTAGCGCGCTGGAGGAGCCCCAGGACGCGCTGGTTTTGGATGTTGCCATGTCATTGGAAGAGATGCTTGATACAATCAATAAAAAATACTTTATCTCGAAAAGGTCATCGAAGTAAATGATATTGAACTCTTCGTCGGTTGGACCACTGCTCAAACAAATGGGAGAGGTGGGGAAGCGCTTATCTGAGATCGGGGCAACGGAAGGCGCAGCCGGGAATATTTCCATTTGTGTACGCGATACGCTGGAAATTCGTGAGTATTTTCCGCAGATGCAAATGGTCGATCTGCCGCTGCCAGCGCCGTACCTGGCGGGCGCGACGATCCTTGCCACAGGCTCCGGGCGGCGTTTGCGTGATATTGCCGATGAACCGGCAGCCAATCTGGCTGTCATCATTATCGAAGACGGCGGGAAAACAGGGAGAATGTTCACGTCCGTTGATTGCCCATTCACACGAGTGACGAGCGAGTTCAACTCACATCTGGCTGTGCACCACGACCAGATGCGATTGCGGCCCATCAAGTCGCACGCGGTGATCCACGCGCAGCCCAGGCATCTTACATTCCTGAGTCACATTTCAAAATACCAGGATGAACGATTCTTCAATTCGCATCTATTGCGCTGGCAGCCAGAGACCATTCTCAACTTCCCGGAAGGAATTGGCGTTTTGCCATTTCTTCTCCCAGGTTCCACACACTTGATGCTGGAGACCATGCTCTGCCTGAGGGATCATCAGCTTGTGATCTGGTCTCAGCATGGGGTGATGTCGAGGGCGGACGGCTCCATTTTCCATGCCCTGGACCTGGTGGAATACCTCGAAACGGCAGCTCACTATGAGGTCCTGAACCTGTCCACGGGGGAGGCAAGCGCGGGTATCAGCCCGGAAAACATCCGCGCAGTGGCGGATTCATGGAATGTGAAGCAGAAAATCTACTAAAACTTGTCTCAAAAACACCCTGAGTTCGTCGAGCATTGCCCTCCTCGCAGTGACAGGGAGTGGACGCTTCGGATAACCAAACGGGGGCAATTTCCGGCTAACGGCGATGCGGAATGTGCATCTGCTTGCAAGACTGTGTGTTTAAGTCTATACTTCGTCCAATCTTTCTACCAAAGGAGAGGCAGACCATGGCAACTGTTCGAGATATGATCCGTAAAAAAGGGGAAGAAATCTTCGCGATTTCCCCTGAATCGACCGTTTTCGACGCTCTGGCGTCCATGGCGAAGCACAACACGGGTGCGTTACTGGTGATGGTTGGTGAGGAGATGGTGGGAATCCTTTCCGAGCGTGACTGCGTCCGCAAAGTGGACCTGAACGGGAAGAGCGCAAGGGATACAACGGTCAGTGAGATCATGACCAGCGAAGTCATCACAGTGAGTTGCGACCAGCCACTGGAGGAATGCATGGCGCTGATGATGGAGAAGGGTATCCGCCACCTGCCTGTGTATGATGACAGGAAATTAATGGGCTTCGTCTCTGTACGCGATGTGCTCAGGGAAATGATAGAGATGCAGCAGACCATGTTGTCCCAGTTGGAGCGTTATATCACGGGCGGGGGAAGATGATGGCGCTCGAATCATCAAAGTTTCCAAAGGAGCGGGCGGCATGATCCTGCCAGAGTGGACAATTGCCGAATTACAGGAAAAGTTGGAAACAGGCGAGTTGACATCACGTCGGCTCGCCGAGTTGTATCTGGTGCGCATCGAAGCAGTGGACAAGGGTGGTCCCTATATTAACTCAGTGATCGAGCTGAACCCCGATGCATTGGAAATTGCCGATAGCCTGGATGCCGAACGCCAGGCAGGAAAGACTCGCGGCGCCATGCATGGGATCCCCATTCTCATCAAAGATAATATTGACACAAAAGACCGTATGCAAACCACGGCAGGCTCACTGGCGTTGGAAAACAACATCGCGGAAAAGGATGCATTCGTGGTGCGGCAGTTGCGTAGATCTGGCGCGCTCATTGTAGGAAAGACCAACCTGAGCGAATGGGCCAATTTCCGCGGCAAACGTTCCGTGAGTGGATGGTCATCACGTGGCGGGTTGACCCGCAATCCCTACGCATTGGATCGCTCCGCATGCGGTTCCTCTTCGGGCTCTGGCGCGGCCGTGGCTGCCAATCTTTGTATGGCGGCTGTTGGGACGGAGACTGACGGCTCGATCATCTGCCCCGCGCAAACGAATGGGATCGTGGGAATCAAGCCAACGCTTGGCCTGGTGAGTCGCAGCGGGATCATCCCGATCGCGCACAGCCAGGACACCGCTGGCCCCATGGCGCGTACGGTTGCCGACGCGGCGATCCTGCTCGGGGCTCTGACGGGAGTCGATGAACGGGATCCAGCCACGCGGCCAGGCAAAAAACGAGGCTTGTCCAATTACACAAAGTTCCTCGACCGCGACGGGCTCAAAGGCGCGCGCATCGGCGTCGCAAGAAATATGGCGGGCTCGAACGAGCGCGTTCTCAAGATATTTGATTTTTGCATCGAAGTAATGAAGAAACTTGGCGCGGTCATCATTGACCCTGCGGATGTGCCCAACTTCGATAAGTTCGGCAGAACTGAGCTGGATGTTTTACATTATGAATTCAAAGCGGATCTGAATAAATATCTCAAATCGATGGCCGATGGCGCACGTGTCCGCTCGATGAAGGACGTGATCAAATTCAATGAAGAGAATAAGGACCGTGTCATGCCGTATTTTGGGCAGGAACACATGATCGCTGCGCAGGAAAAACTGTCATTGAGGGATAAAAAATACCGCGACGCGCTGGCGAAGAACCATGAATATACACGCGCAAAAGGCATCGACGCGGCCATGCGAAAACATAAACTCGACGCGATCGTTGTTCCCTCAGGCGGCCCCTCGTGGATGATTGACCTGGTCAACGGCGACTCGAGCAACTGGGATATGGAAAGCACGTCGCCTGCGGCGGTGGCGGGGTACCCGCACATCACTGTCCCCGCGGGATATGTTTTCGGCCTGCCTGTAGGTATTTCGTTTTTTGCAAAGGCATGGCAGGAGCCAACCCTCATCAAATTTGCGTATGCATTTGAGCAGGCAACGCAGCTCCGCAGGACTCCACGGTTCCTGCCTACAGCAAACTTGAGCGCGTAAATTTCCAGCCACATCCCTGCCCTGCAGGGCCCTGCAATGCCAGGCGATATCACTGAATTTTTTTCATTTCTCAAGTTCTCTGTGATCTCGGTGGCTACGTATCTTTCTTAACTTGCCAGACAATTTATTTGGGTCTATACTTCTTCGCGGAGCAAAGATGTCCGAATTCGATATCGCCCCCATCAAAAGTGCAATTGAGTCTTATATCCCGTTGGGTCGCTCAGGGTTATTGCCAGCCTTGCATGCGGCCCAAAAAATTTATGGCTGGCTGCCTCAGGAAGTTGCCGCGGAAGTTGCCCGTTCGCTGCACGTGCCTTTGGCAGATGTGCATGGGGTGATTGAGTTTTACTCCCTCTTCTACAATGAACCAATTGGAAAAAAGGTGATCCGCGTTTGCACCGACCAGGCCTGCGCCCTCAAAAACGCGAAGGGGATTTTGGATCATCTCTGCCACCATCACGGAATCGAGCCCGGGCAAACCACCGCCGGACAGGCAGTCACAATCGAGGCGAGTCCGTGCCTTGGGCTTTGTGAGCAGGCGCCCGCGGCGCTGGTCAACGATGAGGCAGAAACAAATATTGATCTCGAAAATGATTCATACGAGTTGGGTCGTCCAAAATCCCTGGTCTATGGA
The DNA here is from genome assembly GCA_039932795.1 of Chloroflexota bacterium. GTDB lineage: Bacteria > Chloroflexota > Anaerolineae > Anaerolineales > Villigracilaceae > Defluviilinea. Next base: position 272 of record JBDTPH010000233.1, on the reverse strand, counting down.
TCAAACCGTTTCCTGACTGCACACTGCGGCAATGAGACCACATCCGTTGCCAACTATGGGAATTATCCCGCCTTCACAAAAGCGTTGACAATGAAACCCGAAGAAGTGGTCGCTGAGGTGAAAGCCTCGGGTCTGGTTGGGCGGGGCGGCGCGGCATTCCCGACTGGCATAAAGTGGGAAGGCGCGGCCGGGGCGCAAGCGGACCAAAAATACGTCATCTGCAACGCGGACGAGTCCGAGCCTGGTACGTTCAAGGATCGCATTCTTCTATT
>JBDTPH010000232.1:0-17877 GCA_039932795.1 Chloroflexota bacterium | reverse complement strand
TCACTGCTGTCTACTCGACCACCACAATGACCTACGTGATTACGATCGCTATGCCCTGCTTCTTCAATGCCTGCACAAATTTTTTATCAGCCTTCGAATCGGTGACCAGTGTACTCATCGCATTCAACGAAGCAAGCAACGCCGTAGCGACACGGTTCACTTTCGTATGGTCAGCCACAATAATGACTTCACGTCCGATCTTCAGGATGGCGCGGTCGGTCAGTGTTTCCTGTAAATACTCGTTGGTGAGGCCATGCTCGAGACTCAAGCCACGCGTCCCCATAAAGACCTTGTCCACGCGGACCTCTGCCAGCGCCTGCTCGGTAATGTGCCCAATAAATGAAAGCTCACTCTCGCGCAACATTCCACCTAATGAAATGACCGTGATCTCCTCAAGGCTCGCCAGCGTATTCAGCACAGGCAGGGAATTGGTGATCACGGTCAGGCTTTTTCGATCCCGTAGATTGCGAGCCACTTCGAGCACAGTTGTGCCCGAGCCCAGGAATACAGTCTCCTTATCCGCGACCAGGCTCGCGGCTGCGCGGCCGATGCGTGCCTTTTCCTCGGCCTGCTCATTTTCACGGTCCAGAATAGGCAGTTCGGGCGGAGCCTGTCTGACAGAGATAACGCCGCCATGCACACGCTGGGCCCTGCCTTTCGAAGCCAGCGACTCAAGATCGCGACGTGCTGTGGCTTGACTGATCGAAAACTGCTCGACAATCTCCGCCACACTCAAGCGGCCCTGCCGCGTGAGCAGCGAAAGGATCTGTCGTTGCCGTTCAGGAGTGGGGATGAAATCAGTCACATTCAATCACAATCGCTCATAAACAATCATAGCACTTTTCAAATAAATTTCAAGAGCCAGTTTTGGGAGTCCCTGGGCTTGCTTAACGTCAGCAAAATCATTTCAAATATGTCATGCTGAGCGTAGCGAAGCATCTCCAATACGGTGTGGGAGACCCTCACCTGCACTGCACCGAACGCACTGCGGTGCAAGTGTCGGTCGCAGCGAGCGCTTCCTCAGGGTGACATATCTGAGGACTTTGCACACGCCGTGTTGGGAGTCCAATAGCGAACCCATCCAGGGCAAATCTTCATAAACGGAAAATATGATCTTTGAACGTGTATATCTCTAGATGCATACTGATTATCAAAACCGATACTATAATCTGTACGTTCAAGCAGCGCAGGGGAAAACGAAATATGAAGAAACAAATCATCATCTCTGGAGGTTCCCATGCTTTGGATCACCCGTTCCCATGTCCACGTGGACCGTGTTGCGTGCCCGTGGTTGATCACACGCTTTATAGATAGCGACGCTGAATTTCTTTTTGTCCCCAAAAATCAAATTGATCAGGTAGCAAAGGAGAAAAATGGAATTCCTTTTGATGCTCCCGCTGTTGAGCTGGGTCATCATGAGGGGCGCTGCTCATTTGAGTCGATACTTCTGAAATATGAGTTGACAGATACAGCACTATTGCGGCTGGCTAAAATCGTCCATGCAGCGGATGTTGCAGAGGATATTGACAGTGACGCGCTTGCACGCGGATTGGAAGCGATTGCCACTGGTTATGGCTTGCGATTTCCCGATGACCATGAAAATCTCGCGCGTCAATTCGACGTATACGACGCGCTGTATGCCTGGTGCAAACTGGACGTGGCAAAGAACGGTGACAATTAACCATGTCAACCAATACCGACGTCCGTCTGCTATTTGCTACGCGCATCGTGCGGATGTTTTCCTATGGCCTGCTGGCTGTCATTCTGGCCTTGTACCTGTCTGAAGCGGGGCTGTCCGATTCTGAAATCGGCTTATTGCTTACCCTGACCCTGCTGGGTGATACGCTGATCTCTTTATGGATCACCACTCGCGCCGACCGCATCGGACGCAAACGCATGCTGCTGATCGGTGCGATATTGATGATCTTCGCTGGAATCCTGTTTGCGGTCACGCGCAACTTTACCCTGCTTCTGTTCGCCGCGACCATTGGCGTCATCAGCCCAAGCGGGAATGAAGTGGGACCCTTTCTTGCCATTGAACAATCAGCGCTGGCACAGACGTTGCCCGGAGCCAGGCGCACACAGGTCTTCGCCTGGTATCAACTGGCGGGGTCGCTTGCCACAGCCCTCGGCAGCCTGGTCGGAGGCGGGCTGGCGCAGATCCTGCAACTGGGAGGCACAACTCCCCTGTCGAGTTATCGAGTTGTGATCTTCATCTACGCAGTGCTGGGACTGATTCTTGTATTAATGTTTAATTTCGTCTCACCCCTCGTTGAAGTACCCTTCAGCGAAAATGAAAAGAAAAAAGTCAACCTGCTTGGGCTGGGCCGTTCGAGCAAAACGATCCTGAGACTTGCGGCATTATTCTCTGTGGATGCTTTCGCGGGCGGCTTTGTGGTGCAAAGCATTATGGCGTACTGGTTCCACCTGCGCTATGGGGTCAACCCTGCCACGCTCGGAGCAATCTTTTTCGGCGCAAATATTTTCGCAGGAATTTCGGCACTTTCCGCGGCATGGATCGCCAGCAAGGTCGGACTGCTCAATACCATGGTCTGGACACATGTGCCATCCAATATTCTATTGATCCTTGTCCCGCTCATGCCAAACCTGCCTCTGGCCATCACAATGCTCCTTATAAGATTCAGCATCTCGCAGATGGATGTACCGACGCGCCAATCCTATACACTCTCTGTTGTTTCGCCCGAGGAGCGCTCCTCGGCTGCAGGGGTGACCGGCATCGCCCGCACATTGGGCGCGTCGATGGCGCCTCTCTTTTCGGCTCCGCTTGTCGGCATCCCCTCTCTGGCTGCGGCACCGTTCATTATTGCTGGTGTCCTCAAACTGGTCTACGATTTCAGCCTGTATCGCAGTTTTAAAAGCATCAAACCTCATGAAGAACACGCAACCGAAGAGCCAGGGGCGTAGAAGTATTCATGCCCACGCCCTTTGCATATATACAGAGCGGTTGCTTTCGCTTTGTTTTTCCTCTTTATTCAAATTTTAGAATTCCTGAAAAGAACGGCAGCATAAAATCACTGATCCGCTGACCGAGTTGATTGGAATGGTTGCCGTCATAACTTTCCACCTTCACCGGAATTCCCGCTGCACTGAGTTGTTCACCATAATAGACACAGCCTTTTGGTATCCATGGGTTCTCATCATGGATGCCATAATCGACCCCGATGCCTTTGAGCTTCAATAGGTTTTCCTTGTATTGTGCGGTTTCCTCGGCGATACCGCCAAAGCCACTCTCCCATTTCCTCCAAACTGCGTCATCGCGCACCAACATACCGTCCACTTCCGTATAGGGATAATCAAAATAGGGTGGATGCCGGTCCGCATTTGGAGCGAAGGCATAACCATAGGCAAGTGCAAATTCCTGCGGTGATGAGAGCATCCTCTTTTGAGCATTCTCCAATGAGAGGGAAGCCAGTTGCTCTTCAAACCTCACAAAATTTCTGATCGTAGGTTCACTGGAAAACATGAACGACTCTTCCAGTCCGCTTTCATCGAACAGGCCCGGGCTCATGCTGTAGACAGCGCTGAACACATGCGGGTGACGCATCGCAATATTCAGCGCGCCAAACCCGCCCATGGAGTGTCCGGCAATGCCGCGTGATTCCGCCTGGGGTAATGTGCGGAAATGACTGTCCACATAGCCAACCACATCGTTGACGATATGATCCTCCCAGTTGCCAGTCACCGGTGAATTGACATAGAAACTGCCGCCCAGCTTGCTGTCTCCACTGGAGACCACAAAAATCATCTCATTGATCCTGCCACTCTCAATGAGAGAGTCCATGTCACCGGGCAGTTGGAAGCCAGTCACTGCGCTATCACCATAGCCGGGCAAATAATAGATGACCGGGTAGTGCCGATCGGATGTATTGTAGGAAGGCGGCAGATAGACATGGATCGTCCGCTCAGCAGGCTCTCCGACCAAATTCTCTGCCAGTGACGGAGCAGAAATCTTGATCATGTTCAGGGATCGAAAGACTTCTGTTGGAACAGCAACGGTTGGGGTGTTTGCAAGTTGCGTTGGCTGTACTGCGGTCGCAGCAGGGGCACAGGAACTGACAAGTAATACAACCAGGATCAGGAAGGAAAGAGATAAGGTTTTCATTGGGCCTCCGTTTTTTAAGTACTATCACAGTTCACTGTATGCCATAAGAGTATACAGAACTGAATCCCCATTTTTGGCCCATGTCCTCCCACCCATAAAGCAGGCTGCAAAGAATTCCTCTGGTTTTCCAATCAGGTGATGGAAACCATATTCATGAATAGAAATATGGACAGATTACATTCATGACATGAATATTTGGGATGAAAAGCAATGGGAAAGCCATCAATCCCATGCCAAGTGCCAGAACGAGCCACCACCCGCTTCCCTGTGACTTGTCAAACCAGCGCCCGATCATTTGTTTGTCACCCAGGAACCCTATGATCGAAATCAAACTTCCCCAGTAGACAAGCGACGTACCCACCCATGCCCAATCACCCAACAGAGACACAAAGAGCCGTGCCGCAAAATGGCCCATCAAAACGACGATGACCGGGGAAATAAGAATCAGAATCAGACGTAAGCGGGTTTGTTGAACGTGTGCCTGCAGCATGCTTATGCTCCTATGTGATTTCAAAGCAACCCAGTATTGCAAGGGTACATCTCCCAAAGAAAAACTCCCCCTATCAAAGGAGGAGTTTGCACTGTCCAAATGGAGAGTGTAGTCAGGTCGATAGGTACGTCTGGGAAGCAACGCCGCTTGCAGTCAGCTCATCGTATTTCCTACGGGCTTCACGAATATCCTCCCACATCAGCGCCTTGGGAGAGCCCGGGTCTCTTGTAGGATTCCGCAGCAGGTAGGAGGGATGGAAGATGGGCATGATCCAGCGTCCATCCGTCTGGGTCCACTTTCCGCGCAGGCTGGTGATGCCGGTCTTTTTGATAACAGATTGGGAGGCCACATTGCCGGTCAACAATATCACAAGCGGATTCACCAGACGGATCATCTCAAAGACATAGGGACGGTAATATTCAATCTCTGCATCGGTCGGTTTCCGAAAAGCTTTCCCATCTTCAGCGGGTGGCATCCGAAATACCGAGTTGGTAATATACACATCCTTTTCCGGATCAAAATTTGCCGACTGAAGGATCTTATCGAGCATCTGGCCCGCACGACCGACAAATGGCTTCCCGCGGATATTTTCCTCTGGCCCCGGAGCCTCACCGACGATCAACAGCCTGGCATTTGGGTTGCCTCGGCTGACGACAACGTTGGTGCCTGCCTTTGCCAGCGGATCGTCCGTCATGTGCATGAGCGCGCGGATCAGCTCTTCGAGAGAGTCAAATTTGTTTGCGTTTAAGCTGAATAAGCCAACTTGAGACATGAGCGGTTTCCTGGCAAATCTTTGAGACTATAAAAATAATTTTACCTCATGCTGCCATATTTTCACGATGGGGCTATCAACGCGGTGATCACAAATCAATAAACCTGCTATGATTTTCCGCTTATCAATTCCTGGATCTCATTCGGAATAAAAGGCACATCGAGGCTGCCATGGATCTCCCATATTTCTGTATGGAATACGGTTTGACCGGGCGCGACCCAATTGAGTGGCCCCAGTGATTCCAATTCGATAAACTCGTCATTGCAGTACGTCTCAGAGTTGCAACCATGATCCGGGTAGCGCAGACCGGAATGTGCATCGTATCGTTTCACAAATAGAACGCCGTCCAGCCAGTACGCCATCCAGCCATGAGGGTTGAAGTACCCTATTTTTAACGGAGGCAGGCTCGGGCTGGCATGAACGAGAACAAAATCGTCACGCAAGGTTAAGCGCGGATCGTTGATACGAGTGTAGGGCCAGATGGACAAATGTCGGTTTGCCAGTAATCCAGCTTCATCGGCATTTCCCTGGGCTTGAGGGAAAATTGCCACACCTCCCAGCCGGGACATGGTCAATGCCCAGGGAGCGAATTCCACAGACCAGGGCCCATCGTTTCGAAGCTCGTGGCGAAGAATAACCTGCGGCTGATCGGGGTTCAACCGGATCTCAAGGGACTTGGCAATGTGCGTCCAGGGTTCGGCAGGCATCTCGATCCGCACGCCGTTGGGAACTTCACTGATCGTGGCACCCTCATCATCAGGCATGTATGTGCGCGGCATGGCTTCTGGCGAATGCCATAAACGATGCCCACCGCGGAAATAGAATCCACCATAGGGCGTGGAGACCCCAGCCTGGTCACTCAGAACAGCAAGCATATTGGGTTTGCCGGCCGGGATGAATCCGATAATGCGCAGCGATGTGCCAAGATATTCGATTTGCAAAAAGTCATTTTTTAAGATGCGTTTATTCATTTCATCTCGTCCTTTGGAACATCCCTTTGCGGGGTGTTCCAGAAAGAGGGCTACCAATAGTGGTGAACCAGATCGCGGATACGGGCATCATAGATCGCGCGGACCTTGTCCATCGTGGCAGAATCCAGCGCGGGCAGTTCGGCAGCGTTGACATTATCTTCAGCCTGGGCGTGATTTTTTGCTCCAGGAATTGTACAGGTCACAGCATCGAACATCAAAATCCAGCGCAAAGCGAACTGCGGCACGCTCCAACCGCCAGGCACAAGTGCACACAATTCCTCGACGGCCTGCAGACCGGTTTCATAATCGACTCCTGCAAACGTTTCGCCGCGATCGAAGGATTCACCGTGACGGTTGAAGGCACGGTGATCGTCAGCTTCAAAGCGGGAGTTGGCAGTCAGTTTACCGGTCAGCATCCCACTGGCAAGCGGCACGCGCGCCAGAATACCCACCTTGCGGCGCATCGCTTCGGCAAAGAACAGCTCAGCAGGCCGCTGGCGGAAAATATTAAAGATGATTTGCACTGTCTGCACGTTGGGGTATTCAATGGCCTTGAGCGCTTCCTCCACTTTTTCAACGCTCACGCCGTAATGGCGCAACTTGCCAGCCTTCACGAGATCATCCAACACACCAAAGGTTTCAGGCATGTAATAAACTTCGGTCGGCGGACAATGCAGCTGCAACAGGTCAATGGCTTCGGTATTCAGGTTTTTTAAACAGCGCTCAACAAATGACGTCAGGTTCGTACGGTTATAGCTGCCCCGCACATGCGGATCCAGCCGTCGCCCGGCCTTGGTCGCCACATAGATGGCCTCTCTGCGTTCCTTGCGAAGCTGCGCCACCAAACGCTCCGAACGACCATCGCCATAAACATCCGCGGTGTCGATGAAGTTGACTCCCAGATCGATCGACCGGTGCAAGGCAGCCAGCGAGTCTTGATCATCCACATTTCCCCATGAGCCACCGATCGCCCACGCCCCAAATGAAACCGTTGAAACCTTCCAGCCAGTACGGCCAAGTTCACGATATTGCATGATCAATTTCCTTCAATGTTTTCACCACAAAGCGCACAAAGAGACCGTTTCCTAAATCACCACAAAGGACACAAAGAGCACGAAGGTTTGACGTTTGATGGCGAAAATTCGTGTAAATCCGTGAAATTCGTGGCTGAGCATGGTTTGAAAAGCGTTGTAACATGGCTTCAAACCACTTAAGAAACACTCTCCAAGGATCATAAAGGAAAAGCTTTGTGTACCCTTGTCCCGCTCGCATTATTCCAAATACATCAGTGTAGCGAGCGTGATTGCGATCCGTAGTGGTGAGCAAGTCAAAAGTGAATTACAGCCCCTTGTTGAGATGATAATACAGATCGTTCCAGCGCAGTTTTTCCTTGAATTCCGGAACGCGGGTATTTTCATCGATCACAAGGAATTCAATACCGGCGATATCAGCAAAGTCCTGCAAGTGTTCTGCGGTGACGGAATAACTGAAACTGGTGTGATGCGCACCGCCCGCGTGGATCCATGCGGCGGCAGCCACTTTGAGATTCGGACGCGGCAGCCACAAGGCACGCGCCACTGGCAGATTGGGAAGCGGCTCATCGGTTGGGACAACGTCCACAACACTGGCAACCATGCGGAAGCGTTGACCCATGTCCATAATGGACGCTCCAATCGCCGGGCCGGTGTTTGCATCAAAGATCAGGCGGACGGGATCAGCCTTGCCACCGATGGAGAGCGGAAGTATTTCCAGTTTGGGTTTACTGGATGCAATCGATTCACAAATCTCGAGCATGTGTGCGCCCAGAACTTTGTCCCCACTGGCACTGAAATGATAAGTGTAATCCTCCATAAAACTGACGCCGCCCTTTAGGCCTTCACTCATCACCTTCATGGCGCGGACGAGAGCAGAGGTCTTCCAGTCGCCTTCCGCGCCGAAGCCGTAGCCATCACGCATCAAACGCTGGACAGCCAGCCCGGGCAGTTGTGACAACCCGTGCAGGTCTTCAAACGTTGTGGTGAAGGCTTTAAAGTTGCCCGTCTCCAAAAAGTTACGCAAACCCACTTCAATACGCGCACCTTCACGCAGGGATGCGTTGCGTTCGCCGCCGGGTTGCAAGGATGCACTAACGTCATACTCGTCCAGGTATGCCTGCATCGTCTTTTCGACATCGGTATCACTCGCTTCATTGACCGCTTTGACCAGATCACCAATCCCATAGCCATACACATCATATCCAAACTGGATCTGTGCCTGAACCTTGTCGCCTTCGGTCACAGCCACATCGCGCATGTTATCGCCGAAGCGCGCGATCCTTGCGCCCTGCCAGTCAGCCCATGCACAGGCCGCCCGGATCCATGTGCCAATGTCAGCCTGGACATCCTCGTCACACCAATGACCCACCACCACCTTGCGATCGAGGCGCAGGCGGCTTCCAATAAATCCGAATTCGCGGTCCCCATGCGCGGACTGGTTCAGGTTCATGAAATCCATGTCAATGGAGGACCAGGGAATCTCGCGGCTGTATTGCGTGTGTAAATGCAGGAAGGGTTTCTTGAGCAGGCTCAGACCCGCGATCCACATTTTGGCGGGTGAGAAGGTGTGCATCCAAGTGATCAATCCCACACAATTCTTTGTGGAGTTTGCTTCCAGGCACAATTCACGGATGGCATCGGGCGTGGTCAGCACCGGCTTGAAAATAACCTTTACAGGGACATGTGCCGATTCGCCCAGGGAGGCAGCGATCTCGCGCGAATGGACAGCAACTGTTTCCAATGTCTGGGGGCCATACAAATGCTGGCTCCCCGTCACAAACCAGACTTCATATTGTTTTAGATCAAGCATAATTGCGTCTCCTTTTTACGACTTTATTGTCTGCCCATAATAGGCGTTTGCGCCATGCTTTCTCAGATAGTGCTTATTCAACAATTCCTGCTGCATGGGCAGAATGCCTGGCTCAAGCATCATGGCGTGGAAGTTCATGAACGCGACCTCCTCCAACACCACGGCATTGTGGACAGCGTCCATGGCATCGATGCCCCATACAAATGGGCCGTGGCTGTGGACAAGAACTGCGGGGATGGCATCCGGATCTTTCCCCTGGAAGGTTTCCCTGATTACCAACCCCGTTTCCTTTTCGTACTCGCCTTCGATCTCGCCTTTTGTCATTTTTCGGGTACAGGGGATCTCGCCATGGAAATAATCGGCTTGCGTTGTGCCGAGCGCCATGATGCCGCGACCTGACTGTGCAAAGGTTGTTGCCCAACGGCTGTGAGTGTGTACGATGCCGCCGATGTTGGGAAACGCCTTATAGAGCTCGAGGTGCGTCGCTGTATCGGAAGAAGGTTTTAAACCTGCCTCCACAGTCCTGCCCGTCTCCACTTCCACGACCACCATGTCCTCCGCCTTCATATCCTCATAGGAAACGCCCGAGGGTTTTATAACCACAAGCCCCTGCTCCCTGTCAATACTCGACACATTCCCCCAGGTGAAGGTGACAAGTCCATGCCTGGGGAGTAACAGATTTGCCCGAAATACCTGTTCTTTCAATCGTTCCAACATGGTTTTTACCTCAGTCCATCCACGGCAGCTCTTTCGATGACAAGTCCCTTTTTGTAGCGTTCCATGAACATCGCAAAGCCATCGACATCCCTTTGATCGGGGGCAATCGTCGTGCCATTTTCGCCTGCAAAGACCTTGTCCGAGAGATAGGCTTCCAGGGGTTCATTCGTTGACTTATGGAGCATATAGGAGGCGAGCAATGCGATCCCCCATGCGCCGCCCTCGCCTGCGGTCTCCATCACGGAAACGGGGACATTCATTGCTGCTGCCATGATTCTTTGGCCCACTTCCTTTGTCTTGAAGAAGCCACCGTGACCGAGGAGCTGGTCGAGCTTTACTTTTTCCTGCTCAAAAAGGATATCCATGCCGATCTTCAACGCACCGAGCGATGAGAATAGGTGCGTCCGCATGAAGTTCGCAAGTGTGAAGCGGCTCTCAGGTGTACGGACGAACATCGGGCGTCCCTCTTCCAGGTGCGTGATGTGCTCGCCCGACACATAATTGTAGGCAAGCAGCCCGCCGCCATCCGCGTCGCCCGTGAGCGCTTTCTGGTACAGCATCTCATACAGCTTTGCTTCACTCATTTCCACGCCAAGCGCCCTGGTAAATTCCTGGAACAGATCCACCCAGGCGTTGAGGTCGGAGGTGCAGTTGTTGCTATGGACCATGGCGACAGGCCTGCCTGTAGGCGTCGTCACCATGTCGATCTCGGGATACAGCTTCGAGAGAGCCTTTTCCAACACGATCATGGCGAAGACGGATGTTCCTGCGGAGACATTGCCGGTCCGCTCTGCAACGCTGTTGGTCGCGACCATGCCTGTGCCTGCGTCACCCTCGGGCGGACAGAGTGGGATACCCGCTTGTAGTCCCCCCGTGGGGTCGAGCAGCTTTGCGCCTTCTTCGGTCAGAACGCCGGCGGCCTCTCCTGCCACAAGAACTTTGGGCAGGATATCCTGGAGCTTCCACGAGATTTTTTCTGCTTCGAGACGTTCGTTGAACAGTTCGATCTTGCGTTCATCGTAGTCGTTGGTCCTGCCATCGATGGGGAACATGCCCGATGCTTCGCCAACGCCCAACACCTTTTGCCCCGTCAGTTTCCAATGGACGTAGCCTGCCAGCGTGGTCAGATGGCTGATATCCTTGATATGGGTTTCGCTGTTCAATATCGCTTGATGCAGGTGTGCAATGCTCCAGCGCTGTGGAATGTTGAATTGGAAAAGATCCGTCAGTTCCTTTGATGCCTGTCCCGTTATGGTGTTTCGCCATGTACGAAACGGGACAAGTAGATTTCCGTCCTGATCGAATGCCATATAGCCGTGCATCATGGCGCTAAAGCCGATGGCGCCAAGGGTCTTGAGCGGGATGCTGTACTTCTCAAGGACCTCTTTGCTGAGGTTCCGATAGCTTTCCTGCAAGCCGGTCCAAACATCTTCCAGGCTGTATGTCCAGACGCCGTTTTCGTGTCGGTTTTCCCACTCATGGCTTCCCGAGGCGATCGGTGTATGATCCTCACCGATCAGCACCGCCTTGATGCGAGTCGAGCCGAACTCGACGCCAAGAACGATCTTTCCGCTCTCAATTACTTTTTGGGTATCGTTTCGATCCATGTTCATCTCCCATGATTTGAAGTCGTTATTTCACACCTCAATAATTATTATTTTCAGACCTTCACGTCGCTGCGCCACATTGAAGGATTCGCACCCTTGTCTGACAATAGACCATTGACCATCGTCAACCGTCCATCATCCATGGTCAACCTTTATCCCGGATACCAAATCTTTCGAGGATCGTCCTGCGCACGCGGATAATCCCAGGCCGAATCGATCATTTTCTTCAAATCATAGTCAGGTCGCCAGCCCAGAAACAGCTTTGCTTTTGTATTGTCCAGCCAGGTGGAGTGATATTGCGTTTTAATTTCCACAGAGGGCAGCCCACGGGTTGCAGTCAGGTACCGGCTCACTTCGGCGTAATCCACGGGTTCATCCATGCTGATATTGAATAGTTGCTGTCGGGCTTGAGGATGATCAATGGCAAGCAACAGCGCGCTGACCAGATCCTCCACATGAACAAAATTTCGTTTTACGGAATTCCCATGCGGGTCCAGCATGACCGGGATGGTTTGCATCCGCACATATTCATCCGCCTGTTGTGGGCCCACGAGATCCCGCCAGTGCGGTCCGCCAAATACATCCTCCCCAAAGGAGAGTTGATATTTAAAATCATCCTTCTCCATGATCCAGGGTGCCCGCAGGCAACAGCCATTGAGATCATATTGAATGTAATATTGCTCCAGCATCACTTCTTCAAGTACCTTGGAAAGCGCGTAACAGCCCGGATATGCTGAATGTTTTTGCGACTCGGTCACCGGGGCTGAACGCGGGTAGACAAAATGTCCAATAGCGGCATCACCGCCCACTAGAATGAATTGTTGAAATGTGGGGCTTGTGCGGCAGGTTTCGAGCAGCCAGAACATGCCTTTCACAGCCACGTCCATGATCTGCTCGGGAGTTTCCTTGCAGGTTGCCAGATGCAAGACATGGGTCACACCGTCCAGCGCTTTTTCCACCACATCGCGATGTTCGATGGAGCCATGAACATTTTGTATCCGTTCATGAGGCTCAGGCTCGCGGTTATGGCACAACGCCCGGACTGTAAATGAATTAAATTTTGGATCCGCCAGCAGACGCTTGATAAATACCTGTCCCACTTTGCCGGTTGCACCGGTGACTAAAACGATCCCATTTTTGGACATCAACATTCCCTACTCGCCCTCACCCTGAGCCTCTCCCAAAGAGAGGGCACCCAGAGGTGGCAATTAACATTTGATCCATTTGCCATTTGCGTTACTGGATTCAATTACACCATCAACAAACCGTACGCCCAGCAAACCATCCCATGAATTCGGGAAATAAAGCGCCAGCGGATCGGCTTCCCTGCCAGATCGGCGGGCGCTGATGGCTTCCGCCGCATCCGAATAAATATTCGCGAACCCTTCGTGGAATCCCTCCGGATGCCCGGCGACGATCCGGCTGGAACGTGCTGACAGCGGGAGCGTTCCCGGTCCGTTGGGGGTCCTGTTCTGCGACGGCCCATGAAGAGGCTTGAAGGTCAGAGCCTGGGGGAATTCCTGCATCCATTCCAGGCTGCCTTTGCTTCCACTGACGCGGATTCGCAGGCAATTCTCCACACCCGCAGCGGCCTGTGTCACCCAAAAACTTCCACGGGCGCCATTTTCAAATCGGAGGAGTGCACCGGCAAAGTCATGAATCAGGCGCTGGGGCACAATGTTGCCAGCCTCCGCTGCCACTTCATCCACTTCTAATCCGGTAATGAAGCGGGTCAGGTTGTGGGCATGAGTCCCAATGTCGCCCATGACGCGCGAAGGGCCTCCCCGCACGGGGTCAAACTTCCAGTTATCCGGTGAGAAGACTTTCTCTTCATCCGCTTTTCCACCCTGAACATATTCAACCTGGATCAAACGGATCGTTCCCAACTGTCCATCCTGAACCATGGCCTTTGCCTGACGGACCATTGGGTAGCCGGTGTAGTTATGGGTCAGACAAAATACGAGGCCGGACTCTTGAACCTTCCCATGCAGCGACTCGGCTTCTTCAACCGTGTTGGTCATGGGCTTGTCACAGATCACATCAAAACCATGTTCCAATGCAGCCACTGCGTATTCGTAATGACTGTCATTCGGCGTCATAATGGCGACAACGTCCACACCATCTTTTCGAGAAGCTTCAGAATCAAGCATTTCCTGAACATTTGGATATATGCGGTCTGTAGGCAATCCCAATTCAAGACCCGCTTTTTTTGATCTATCAGGGTTGGAGGAAAGAATGCCGGTAACGATCTCATAACGATCATCCAGGCGGGCGGCCTGCCGATGCATGGCACCGATAAACGAGCCTGGTCCACCACCGATGACCGCCAGACGGAGTCTGCGTCCAAGCGCGGATAGTACTGGATTTAAATCCATATCATTGCTCCTGTGCCAGATAATCCCTGATCGCTTGAACAACCAGTTTATGATCATCTTCCTGAGGAAGCCCCGAAACGGTGATGGTGCCGATCACACCCGTATCTTTCACAATAATAGGAAAAGAGCCGCCATGGGGAGCGTAGTCGTTTTCAGATATTAAATATGCCTCTTCAATATGCTTCCCTTTGCTCTTGAGCAGTTGTCCCATATAGAATGAGCTGTGCCCAAACCTGTAAACAAGGCGAACCTTTCGTTTGACCCACTCATCGTTATCAGCGGATGTCCCACGTAAACTGGCATGAAAAAGCTGATGCCCGCCACGAGTGATGTCAATGGTTACAGGAAGACCCTCTTTTACAGCATGTTCAACAAGTTGTCTGCCAATTTGCCATGCAGTATCTTCATTGAATTTTATAAACTGAAGTTCCCGTTCTTCTTGAAGCAATTGCTTCAATATGTCATCCATGTGAACATCCTATGATGGTATTGGCTGGTACTTTGTTGCGATAAACTTTCTTCATTGATGGATACAGCACAGATACGGTTATAACCATATGTGTATCAATGATTAGGCACTCTTGTTCTTATTGTAGACATCGAACAAAACCGCGATCAGCAACACAATACCCTTGACAACCTTCTGCCAATCGATCCCAACTCCCATAATGGACATGCCATTATTCAGAACGCCGATGAGAAAAGCCCCGACCAATGCGCCAATGACTTTACCGACGCCGCCCATGGGTGATGCGCCTCCGATGAAACAAGCGGCAATCACGTCCAATTCCATGCCATCGCCCGCGTTGGGTGTGGAGCTGTTTAAGCGGGCCGCCACGATCAAACCTGCTGTGGATGCAAGAACGCCCATATTGATGAACGTATAGAATAACAAACGCGGCGTATTGACACCCGAAAGCCTGGCTGCTTTTTCATTGCCGCCCATCGCATAGATACGGCGGCCAATGACCGACGAGCTCGTGATGAAGGAAAAAAAGGAAATCAACGCAAAGAGCAAGACGAGTACGTTGGGAAGTCCTCTGTAGGAGGCCATCAAATAGCTAAACCCCATGACCACCGCAGTAGTCCCTATATTTTTGGCGACGAAAAAAAAGAATGGAACTACTTCAAAGCCATACTTTCGCTGATTTCCTCTGGCACGTACATCCAGCCAAACTATTAAGATCGAAAGTAAGACCCCGATCAGGATGGTGGTAATATGCAAGCCTTCATAGTGGAAAAAGTCTGGGATAAACCCGGAACTTATATTTTGAAACCCTCTTGGAAAAGGTCCCACCGACTCTCCCCGCAGCAGGGCGATGGTTAAACCGCGAAAGATCAACATGCCTGCCAGGGTAACAATGAAAGCCGGGATTTTCTGATAGGCAACAAAATACCCATGAAAAGCACCGATCAGCGCACCGAGCAACAGGCAGATCAAAACTACCAACACCCAATTGAAATCGTATCTGACGATCAGCACGCCCGCGAGCGCGCCAATCACGGCGACAACCGAACCTACAGACAGGTCGATCCCGCCGGTGATGATGATCAACAACATACCCATCGCCATGACAATGACATAGCTGTTCTGCAGGACCAGGTTGGTGATATTCACCGGCTTCATCAATACGCCATTTGTCTGGAACTGGAAGAACACCATTACCGCTATGAGTGCGATCAACATGCCATATTCGCGAACATTGTTCCTGAAAAGATCTCCCAGAGTTTTCCGGAAGGCAGTGGCGCTGGTTGCCTCATTAAAGGTTGCTGGATTTTTCATTGTGTTACCTCTTGTTCTGTCATTTGTTCTGTCATGATTTGTGTCATGATGATTTCCTGGGATGCTTCGCTGGCAGGCATTTCGCCAACAATTTTTCCGTCGCGCATCACATAAATGCGATCGCAAATCCCCAAAATCTCCGGCAATTCCGATGAGATCAGAATGATCCCTTTTCCTTCACTGGCCAGGCGATTGATAATGGTGTAAATTTCATATTTCGCACCGACATCGATGCCGCGTGTAGGTTCGTCCAGGATCAGGATCTCTGGACTTGCAAACAGCCATTTACTCAGCACAACTTTTTGTTGATTACCACCGGAAAGATTAAGCGCCAGTTGCTTGATGCTGGAACACTTAATATTTAATTTATCGCGGTACTCACTGGTAACCCGCATTTCCTGAGGTTCATTGATCACTTGACGTTTGGAGATTTCCTCCAAGTTCGCCAGGGTAATGTTATTTTTAACTTCCTGGATCAGGACCAGCCCATATACCTTGCGGTCTTCCGTAGCATAGGCGATTCCATTGTCAATGGCTTTATCAATGGTGCTGATATCTATTTCCTTCCCATGCCTGTAGGCAGTACCCGTAATTCGTTTCCCGTAGGCCTGGCCGAAAATACTCATCGCCAGCTCAGTTCTCCCAGCTCCCATTAACCCCGAAAGTCCAACAACTTCGCCCTTACGGACGGTGATATTCACATTCGTGCTTACTTTGCGATCCTCATGGATCGGATGATACACATTCCAATCGCGCACTTCAAAAATAATTTCCCCGATCTTCGAATCACGCGGCGGGAAACGATGGGTCAGATCACGACCCACCATGCCACGAATGATGCGGTCTTCCGTAATCTTGTCCTTCCGACAATCCAGAGTTTCAATCGTTGCTCCATCGCGAAGGATCGTGATCGAATCAGCTATTTTGTTGACTTCGCTTAATTTATGAGAAATCAAAATCGAGGAAATACCGTGCTCCTTAAATTGGAGCAACAACTCAAGCAGTTTCTCACTGTCGGTTTCATTCAGGGAGGCTGTCGGTTCATCCAAAATAAGAAGCTTAACTTCTTTTGCCAATGCCTTGGCGATTTCGACCAGCTGTTGTTTGCCCACGCCCATGTTTGTAATCAGCGTATTCGGCGACTCGTGCAAACCCACTCTCTCCAGCAATTCTGCGGTTTTGGAAATGGATTCGTTCCAATCAATTACGCCGTTCTTGGCGCGCTCATTACCGAGAAACAGGTTTTCGGCTACGGAAAGAAAAGGAATTAATGCAAGTTCCTGATGGATGATGACAAGTCCGACTTTTTCAGATTCAGTGATATCTCGGAACCGACATTCCTTGCCCTGAAAATAGATCTCCCCTTCATATGTGCCGTATGGATATATGCCACTTAACACCTTCATCAGGGTTGATTTTCCCGCTCCATTTTCTCCCACCAAGGCATGGATCTCTCCCTGAGTTACGCTAAAACTTACATTGTTAAGCGCTTTTACACCAGGGAAAATCTTTGTGATGTTGCGCATTTCCAAAATGACATCAGACATGGTCTTCTCTTCCTTAATCTATATGGAATGAAGTTACTGTGTGCTATTGTGTAATTCTAATTCGAGGTTTTACAAATTTACAAGGAAGGTGCGTGAGGATATTTCTATCCTCACGCACCAGTGTAAAAACTACTACTTCAGATCGTCAGCCTTGATATAGCCACTATCTACCAATTCCTTCTGGTAGTTGTTAATATCAATGCTGATGGGGACCAACAAATAGGAAGGTACAACCTTGACGAGGTTGTCATAGGTCGTGGTGTCATTGATCTCAACAGTCTCACCCTTCAGAGCCTGATCAGCCATCTTGGCGGCCTGTTTGGCAAGAACGCGGGTGTCTTTGAACACGGTAAAGCTCTGTTCGCCGGCCATGATCGACTTGACAGAGGCAACTTCTGCATCCTGACCCGTTACAACAGGGCACGGCTGTTCAGTCGTGCAATAACCAACGCCCTTGAGGGAGGAGAGAATACCAATGCTAAGACCATCATACGGGGAAAGAACGGCATCCACACGCTTGTCGGTGTAGTAGGCGCTCAAAAGGTTGTCCATGCGGGACTGAGCTGTAGCAGCGAGCCAGCGCAATGTACCGACCTTGTCCATGCCCATTTGTCCACTTTGGATGACGATCGTGCCGTCGTCGATGAA
>JBDTPH010000231.1:0-10379 GCA_039932795.1 Chloroflexota bacterium | reverse complement strand
AGTGTTCGGCATTCACCGTTGCTTCGCGTTTGTTGTTGGTGGTCAAAAGTTTGAAGGCAGCAGAATTCATGGGCAATGCTCCAAACCCTTCCATCACTAAAATGGGATAGCGCATCTGATAGGCTGCGGTGATCAACGAGGAGGCCAGGCTGGAAATGATCAAGCCCCGCACAGGGAGTTCAGCCGCGACTTTCAATGTTTCCATATTGCCCACGTGACCACCCAATATGACTGAGCCGCGCAGGCTCACATCCAGGCGAGCTTCCATAAGGATGTCATCGGGTTTTTCGAGCAGGCTCACCATCAAACCATGATCAATACGCCCGTTGCCCCACACACCCTGGATGAGTGCGCCTGCAGTGCGGATCACAACTCCACGCTCCGGGATGACCTGCGTTACCACTCCGGGCAAACCCGCGCGCAGTTCAATACGCGTATCACCCACTTCCATCAAGACCTGTCCACTGCCAGCAACCATCACACGTCCGGCGCGTGGAGCTTTGACGGAACGCGGAAAGAGTCCGCCTCCCAACGCCACAAGCCCGCCTTGTGCGAGGCGATCACCCTCATTTACCTTGATCAACTTATCGGCAGCATTTGCAGAGATACCAAATGTACGAGCCACATCCAATAGAACATGTTCACGCGCAAAAGTTGCCTCGGCAATCACATCTGTCGGGTTAACATGCTGGTTCATATGAGCGTTCACCTTGCCTGCGACAGGCAGGAGGCGTTCACGGACAATTGTTGTAAGAGGCAAAACATGAAGCACAGGCGCAAGCATCCTAGCCTCCCACCGTATGAGACCATCTCTTCATTAATTCACGTCTGCGAACAGGGTCGGCTGGAAGCTGCAGTGGACGTCCACGTGCATCGATGACGACTCCCAGCGCACCACCCGTCACTGGGACAACGCCGCTTTTTCCGGCACCCAGGCCCGCGTCTGCGCGACGAAGCGGTTGCAGGCTGAGGCGTGCCGTCTGGCCGGTTGGCAGTGGCAGAATTTCCAATCCACCAAATTTGACATCCGCCCGCGCTTCGGTTCCATCGGCGTAGCTCAACTTTGCCCGCAGGACCTGGTCACCATAGTTTGCAGAGGCAATCACAGAGATAACGGTTCCAAAACCAATGAACGCGCCTGATTCAATCACCTGCACAGGCAGGTAATGATTGCGCGATGCAGCGGCACCGAGCAAGGGCAGCAGGTTATTTTGATCAAGGAGAACTGGCATAATCCCCACTGGCTGGATCGCATCCAGCAACAGCAATAAACTTTGCCCAAGCGATGCACCATCGCTGATCACGCCACCACCCCCAATGATAAGGTCGAGAGGCGGCATCTGATCGGTACGTGCAGCGCGAATGCTCGCAGGGAACTCCTTTTGTGCAAGTCGCACTGATAGATACAAAGCCTGTCGGGCAACTGCCTGCATGATGAGCTGCTCATCTTTTGTCGCTGGGATGGTCGATGGATACAGGGACTTTTGGAATAGATAGTCGCGTAAAGTATTCGGTGAAATATCCAGCTGAAGCCAACGCATGATGTCTTCAATTGCGGTGTGTTGCAGAATCCCCGCAAGATTCTCACCCAGGCCAAACTGTGGATACACCGCCGAGGTCAAATCACCATTGAAGCCGGCTGCCACTGATACGGCGGATGCACCGACATTCACACCGAGCAGGCCGCGCGTGGATTGATATAACCGGCTCAGGAAACGGATCATGCGTCCCTGTGCGTATGCGGTTGGCAGGATTGTCCCACCCGACCAGAGATTTAGCTCATCCACGCCTTTGATCTGCCGCTCACGAAGTTTCATCACAAGTGATGCAAGCTCGTGGCTTGCAGGCGCAAGATCCTCCATTTCAAGTGATGGACGCACGTTATAACCAATCTGCAGCTTTCCTGCGTGCCCACCAAGCATCTCCTGAACATCATTCGCAAGTTCTTGATTGCCGGCATATAACACCATTGGGCGTTTTTCTGCGGGCATTAAGTAACAAGCCAACCCAACTGCCTCGAGCATCTTTTGAATGGAACGTGACGCGCCACCATTGGTTCCGCCAGTCAGCAAAACAAGGTCTGGGCGGGAACGGGCAATACTGTCCATTTGTTGATCGGGTTTGCGAGGGTCTGAAAGATCAAGAGTATCCACGATTCGGCTATAGGTAGATTCCGCCAGGCGCCGCGCGCTTTGGAGCGAGACATCTGAAAGAAGACCCACAACAACCGTCTTCACCGCGGGCCCGGCAGAAACCGTTGCAACCACTGCATCCACACCCGAACCATCCGGTTGGGAAGGTGCAATCAGGTTATTGTCCTGCGAGCCAAGAAGCGCCGCGCCGGTGATGTTCTGCAAATTGATAATGGCTTCGCGTACGCCAATGCCAATATCCCTGAAAGGCGCTTCGGCAGTGGAAGGAGCCTGCCCTGATGCGACGAAGCGATACTGTCCCTCTACTACATCGAACAGCACCGCGCGCGTGACTGCCGCGCCGACATCGATTGCTAGAATGGATTCGTTTTGGACCAGCGATGCAGGCATAATTTATAAACCAATGAACTGTCTGGTGAAATTGATGATCGAACTCAACCGTTCTATCATGGCAGTCAAAGCCGCCATGTACACTCCGGCAAATAGCACTCCAAATGTTATGGCGATGAAAATGCGTCCAACCGAGGCAATACTCTCAAAAACGGGATTTCGCTTCACGGTCCCATCCGGGGCACGCCCTGCGCTGAAATGGAAGGATGCGAGTGTCAACACTGTTCCTAGAAACATGACAGTTCCCTCCACAAGTCTAAGGAAAACACTCGAGCCGCCTCCCGCGGAACCAAGATCGAACGCATCCATTGCAGCCTGAGCCTGGGGTAACAAGGTCCCGATCAGTGCCCCACCGACAGCGACAGCTGCCCCCACCCCCACAAGAACAGCCATGGCAAAATTCCCGACCCATGAGATGCGTGGGGAAAGTTTCGCGAGTAAAGAGAAGCTCAGAATTAGGGGGATGATCAGGAGGACCAGTTGATTGATAGTACCCAGCTGCGAAAATAGCTTTGGGACAAGCACATAATGCCACACTACGGTCGCCGCATAGCCTGAGGAAACACCAATGAAAAGATATACAGCAATGCGGAACAAAGGATTATCGCCGATCAGGTAACTGAAGATCATTAATGTAAGAATAAGACCTGCAAGAGCGGAAAGGATTTCCATGGACATTTTATCCCTCCGCAACTTCTGCGCGGCGTGAGCGGATCCCAGCGAAGAGACTCCACAATCCACCCAGCACGATCAGTGTAATAGCCAGCATCAAACCAACACCGAATGCATCCCAGTAGGAGCGGGCAATCCCAGGACGACTGTTGTTCACAAGCTCATATCTCACTGCATCCGAAAGTCCGCTGATTAATCCACTGATTTGTCCGGATGCTGCATAAGGTTGCAGCATCGGGCCGGCCTGCGCACTCGAAACAGCAAGCAAGGGCTGGCTGGCAAGAGTGGAATCGGCTTGTTTCAAGATATGCAATTGCTCCACCCATACACGAGCCGAGTCCGCGTGATCGGTCAACAGGATAATTGCAGCATACTCTGAGAAGCCCAAAACAGGTGATGAAGGGATGGCTGTCTGCGGGGCTTCGATAAATGCCAGCACACCTGATTCCCCACCGGGCAGGTAGCCCATATTGATGTAATTCTGACCGGCGATGTATCCCTGTCCATCAGGCTGATTGATATTCGTGTTTACGAGCAGGCGCTCCACCAGGGCAGTACCGTTGGGCGAAGTGGCAAGAAAAGACATGTGAGGATGTCGCAGCACAACCAGCTGATCCAATAATGGACCGCTTACTGCTTCCATTTCACCAGCCAGTGCGGGCTCGTAATCCAAAATAACAAGTACTGGCGCATTGTCTGAGATGTTCATCACCACGTTCGTTACATCCCTGGCATCCGATGGGAGCAACGGTGATACCGGCATCATTTGTGAACGCGTATAGATCATGATCCCCAAAACAACCCAAACCAAAACTGCTATTGCCCGACGCAGCATCTGCTGGGGCATTACGGACGGCGATGAAACAAGCGCGCGCGGTGACGTTTCACTGGCAAGTAGCTGTTCAAGGATCGCAGCGCTTGATTGCTGCTCACTGCTTGCCTGCAATGTCAGGGAAACAGCCCTGGGCCTGCGCGAGGAGCCAATCGGCGCGGCTGGGATAACGCCCCTGAAACCTGCCAGCGGACCCTGGCGTTCGGTTGGCTGATCTTCGATGCCGGGTGCTGATTCCGAGATGATTGCCTCCACCGGGCGCATGGCCTGTACCCACGATGGCAAATCAGCCGGCGAGAGCGCGTCACCTTCCTCGGCATTGATAGCAGTTTCCTGTGTGATGGACTCGTCGCTTACAGGCTCAGTTCGTGAAAGCCAGTCAGGCATGTCCATCGAGAAGAGCGATTCAACATCCTGGTTGGAGATGGCTGACGGGTCATTGGATGGGGTGAACGGATTTACGGAGGCGGACTGCGGCTGAACCGGTTCTTCATCCGCTTGACGGGCTTCCAGTATAAAACTCTTCCATGAAAAGGGTTCTTCAGGTGCAGTCGGGATATGAAAGTCTTCACGGAATTGATCGAGTGCATTATTACCCATGGGCATCGAAGGACCTTCAGTCGCGTTCCTGAGCCATTCGGGTATGGATGTTCCTTCTTCCGCGCTCAATGGCGCTGTGCCACGCGGGTTAAACGGAGAGACATGCTGCGCATTTGTGGACTCGACCACGTCCTTTGGCTTATCCTGTTCAATGGAAAAATCGGCAACCGGCTCGGCTGGTAACGACTCTGAAGTGCCTTGAAGTTCATTTAGCCAACCAAGATCGTCCTGTGGCGAGGCTTTTTCAAAAGCTGGAGCGCCTGGAGGTCGTTCGAGGGGTTGATCCTGGGCAAAATCAAAAGTCTGTGAAGGTTCGGATGTCCCACCCAGTCTATTCAACCAACTCAAATGATCAGAAGACAATTCCGTAGATGCAGCCTGTGCTGGTTCTGAAGTCTCGCCGAAAGCATTCAACCAGCTTAAGTCTTCCTGAGGCTGGGTAGGCTTTTGAACCGGTTGTTCCATTGCTGGAACTGTGCCGAGATCATTTAGCCAGCCTAGATCTTCCGCAGGCTGAGACGGCCTTGAAGCAGGTTGCTCCGTTGCAGGAGTTCCACCCAGGTTGTTGAGCCAGTCCAAATCATTCTGTGACTGCGCTGATTGTTGAGCAGGCTGCTCCGGCGCAGAAGCCCTACCCAGGTTATTAAGCCAACTCAAATCTTCTGGTTCTGAAGACTGAGGCGATGAAAAGGGGGAATCAAATCCAGACTGCCAGTCCTCATCCTGTTTGGGTGTGGAGAGTTCACCCGTCTGTTTCGAGGTAGCTTCCAAATTGCGAAGCCAGCTTAGATCCTCCTCTGGCTTGGGAACAGATTCCTTTTCAGGAGTTGAAGACTCCTCAATGTTTAATCCCCAGCCTGACTCGATTTGCGAAGCATCAGACTCCAGTGAAGAAGGTTCAATAAGCTGCTCGGATGTTTGAGTGAGCCACTCGGATAATTCATCACGTTCCGCAGCGTCTTGCGGTTGGTCGGTACCCTGTCCCATAAATGATGTGCCATCATTCTGCACAGGCTCACTTTTCGGGGCCGACTCCGCTTTATTGAACCGCGCAAAAAAATCCGACTCGGGTGCGGCGGGAATTGCAGGAGCTGATGGCTTCTCCTGGGTTGCAGGGTTTATGCTCGACAACCAATCAGGGATTTGATCTTCATCTCCGCCTGTAGACTGAAAGGCGAGCCCCGCCAAAAGATCAGGCGGCTCTTCCTTCTGAGTCTTTGGCATGGAAGCTGCTTGAACGGCGTCCTCTTCAGCAAGGTCTCTGGACTGCTGACGGGCGTCTCTCAACCAATCAGGGAGAATATTTTCGAGTTCGCCAGTGTTTTTCTTCGTTGGCTTTTCCCCAATTTGCAGCGTGGACTCAGGCGTAAGCGGTGTTTGACAAAACTGGCAGACGGTCAGGAAATCCGGGTTGTTCTTCCCGCAACTGGGACAGCGGATATCAGCCACAGTTAATTCCCCCCATACGGACGGTCCACACCAAAGATGACGCGCAGCCCGGTAAGCAGTGTTCCCAAAGCGACGCCGATCAGGAGACCGCGTGCACCACCGCGCGAGAACATCCCTGTAAATTGGAGGATGAGTTGATCACCGGGAATGGGACCAAAGGGTGTGGGCATCATGGCTACAAGGAAGATGACTGCAACAACCAAAAAGACGACTGACATGGCGTCCACGCGACGGCGCAAGAGGCGAATACTCGCATAGATCAATGTCACTGCCAGGATCGCCATCAACGATGCTTCCACAGGCACGATGATTGCATCTACCATGGCGCGCATGAAAGTATGGTCCGGGCCAAGCACCAGGCCCATGCCAAAGGTAATTATGAGTGATAAAACCAGCAATCCACCATATATTGCATCTTTTTGGCGCGTGCGGATCTTTTCCATGTGAACTGCTACAAGATTATAGATTCCAACAAGCACTGTCATTCCCGCAAGGATCATTGCCCAGTTTGTCAATTGCAGCCTTAATTGAAGCAATGGCTCCACGGGGTAGAAATAACCCACTACAACAATTAAACCTGAGGCGATGGCGAGGGCAATGGCGAAAACACGCATCAAATCGCTCCCATGATTTTCAACAAAGAACCAATGGCAATTGCGAGAATAATGAGCCAGCGTAAAATATCCTGCACAACGAGGCTGGCCTCATGAGATGCGCCTGCACCTACATATGCACCCGCAGCGAACAACTCCTCCCCTATCAATGGATCCTGGGATGAAGCATAAAAAACAGATTGGGCTGAGAGGTTATCGCTTGCCGCAATCAGATTCGAGTTCTCGCGTTCGGCCGCTTCCACCAATAGTGCAGACTCGGCACCAAAATCACCCATGAAAACATGGGTTGAAACACCTTCATCGTGTGTGATGGGAATCGTCCCTGCCGCGTAGGCAAATGGTGTCAGGCCGGTTAACCGTCCGGTGCTGAAGCGGTACTGATCCTCCGCTCCTGCGGCGCGGTAGCCTGATTGCAACGTGTCTTGAGAAAGGATTGCAAGCGAGGCGTCTCCCGAAGTCACAATCGGCGGACGGTCACTTAAAGATGTGCGCTCCGATAGTTTTCGCAGCATCGCAAGAGCTGCCAGAGCAGATGCGCCTCGTGTCGTAAATAAATTCCCGCGTCCCAGTGAAATATGAAGGCGCGTGCCGCTCTCCACTGCAAGCCCCACCGATTTATTAAGGCGTTCGTATGCCTCAATGCGGCGGAACCCGCCGGGATATTTTCGCCGCAGCAATGTGATTCCAAGCAAAAGTACCCCCGCAAAAATCAGTAAGCCTGGAGCAATCATGAGGAACCCTCCCCGCGTAAATAACGGGCAAAGGCCTGTGTTTCTTCATCTTCTTCGAGCATTTGAGCGAGTGAGTCCAGTTTTTTCCCGCCAATAAACGGCTGACTCAGATAAACCGCCTGTGCGCCCAGCAATGTCAATGGACCACCCGCTTCGAGAAACCACGCGGCAAGACTGTCCAGTTTGAGGCGACGTAATGATTCAGCCCACTTTGACCACTGAGATCGCGGTTGCATGTGCAGAGTATAGCATATTTTACAGGTGCCCTGACTCGCCCAAAAGTTGCATAAATTTCAGTGTCATTGCGAATTAATGGGATGAATTGCGTGATTTGTTCCTATGTTTCATCATAGTATAATGACGGAAGAAATTTTCCGCGGAGGAACAATGACAGAGAAAAAAATCCGTGTACTCGTTGCAAAACCAGGGCTTGATGGGCATGACCGCGGCGCAAAAGTCGTCGCGCGGGCCCTGCGCGACGCAGGCATGGAAGTTATTTACACAGGCTTGCGGCAAACTCCTGAAATGATCGCCGAAGCTGCACTGCAGGAGGACGTGGATGTGGTGGGGCTTTCCATCCTCTCAGGCGCGCACATGGCACTGGCGCCGCGCATTTTGGAATTGCTCAAAGCGAATGGCCAGGAGGATGTCCATGTTTTTATGGGAGGCATTATTCCGGATGAAGACATGCCACGCCTGAAGGAAATGGGCGTAAGCGGTATATACGGCCCCGGCGCATCCACAGAAGACATCATCAAGGATGTGCGCGAGGCCGTAAAGTAAAGCAAATTACGCAACACGTAACATGTGTTGCGTAATTTCATGAATAGAGGAACATGTCGCTGACAGAAGCCATACTTGAAGGGAATCGCTTAGCCCTGGCGCGCTTGCTGACACAGGTGGAAAACGACTCGCCCGAAGGCCGCTTGACACTTGCCGAACTCTTTCCGCACACCGGCAACGCGCATCTTATTGGCGTAACAGGTGCGCCAGGTACGGGCAAATCATCCCTCGTTAACCAAATTGCACTGCACTATCGCAGGAACGCACAGAAGAAAATTGCCATTATCGCCGTGGATCCCTCCAGCCCGTTCACAGGGGGCGCGGTGCTGGGTGACCGGGTCCGTATGCGTGACCTCTCGGGCGACAACGGGATCTTTATCCGCTCGATGGCGTCACGCGGTTCTGTAGGCGGTATCGCACGGACTACCGCCTCACTCGTGCAGGTCTTCGACGCGGCCGGCTTCGACATCATCATCATCGAGACCGTTGGGGCCGGTCAAAGCGAAGTGGATGTGGCGCGGCTTGCGCATACAACCATTGTCGTCGAGGCGCCTGGCATGGGCGATGATATTCAGGCGATCAAGGCAGGGATCCTGGAAATCGCGGACATTCTCGTCATCAACAAAGCGGACCGGCCCGGCGTGGAAAATACGGAACGTGCGCTTCGCTCCACGCTCGAGCTTGCCCACCCCACTAAACGCGTTTTCCGCCATCACGGTCAGACAATGTCTACAGGCACAGCGACGAATGCCGACCCTTCCATGTGGATCCCACCCATTAATAAGACAGTTTCAACGGAAGGCAAGGGGATTGCAGAATTGACCGAGTCCATTGCCAGGCACGTGGCGCACCTGCGCCAGAGCGGAGATTGGGCTGCTCGAGACCGTGCCAGGCTTGGGTCCGAAATGGAGGCGGTCCTCCGTGAAACGCTGCTGAGTCGTTTTATGGAGACTGTCCCAAACGAGAAATATGATGAGGTCATCGGGAAAGTCTTAAACAGGAATATCTCTCCCTATGAAGCAGTGAATATCCTGTTGAATGGGAACTCAACATTTTAGATGAGCAAGTGTTACCAGAAAAGGTAGGAGAACCGATGTCACAGCACTCGCACTCACACGGTGAAATCAAAATGTATGGGGAGATCAAGTTATACGCCGGATCCGGCTCGCCCGAACTGGCGCAAAAGATCGCCGATTACCTGCAACAAAGGCTAAGCCCCCGGGAAGTTATCCAATTTCCGAACGAAAACATTTTTGTCAAACTGAACGCGAGCGCCCGTGGACAGGATGTATTCGTCATCCAGACCACATCTTCACCGGTCCATTACAATCTGATGGAGCTGTTGATCATGATACAGACCATCCGTTTGGACTCGGCGGCGCGCATCACAGCCGTTGTCCCCTATCTTTGCTATGGGCGCTCAGACAAGAAAGACCAGCCGCGCGTCCCCATCACCGCACGTCTGGTCGCGGACATGATTGAAAGCGCCGGCGCAGACCGTTATATGACCTACGATCCGCATGCAGGACAGATCCAGGGTTTCTTCTCGATCCCCGGCGACGTGTTGACCGCCTCGCACATGATCAGTGACCATATCAAGGATAACCTGCTCGCGCTGATGCGCGACCCGGTAGTTGTCGCAACCGACCTGGGATTCGCCAAGAAAGGACGCAACTACGCGCTCGATCTCGATCTGCCCATTGCTTTCATTGAAAAACGCCGAACTGGCAATGACGCCAATGCCGAAGCCTTAACTCTCATCGGCGAAGTGAACGATCGTGATGTCATCATCGTTGACGATGAAGTGGATACGGGTGGATCCATCGCACAGGCTGTGGGCGTCGTAAAAAGCATGGGCGCGCGCGATGTGTATCTGGCGTTCATCCACCCCATCTTCTCGAGAAATGCCGCCCAAAGACTTGCAGACCTGCCGATCAAACACATCATTACAACCGATACTGTTTCGATCCCTGAAGATAAAATGAGACCGCTGGAAGGACGTATTACGATCCTATCCATCGCGCCGATGATCGGTGAAGTGATCCGCCGCGCCCACGAAGGCCGAAGCGTTGGAGAAATGTTCAATGAATAGCCATCATCTTTCGGCCATTCACAAAAACTGTAAGCTGACTGCTGACAGCTGACAGCTGAAGGC
>JBDTPH010000230.1:0-18986 GCA_039932795.1 Chloroflexota bacterium | reverse complement strand
GTCGGCGCTCAAGGCGCGCGACGCGGATGCGAGCGGGTCCACAGCGGGGTAAATCCCCTTTTCCACAATGGATCGTTCGAGGGCGATGGTTGCGTCGAGGTGGGTAAATGTCGCGACAGGGGCCGGATCGGAGTAGTCATCCGCAGGAACATACACAGCCTGCATCGACGTAATGGAGCCGGTGCGGGTGGAGGTAATGCGTTCCTGCAACTCACCCATTTCAGTAGCGAGAGTGGGCTGGTATCCCACAGCCGACGGCATACGACCCAGCAAAGCCGACACTTCAGAGCCAGACATGGAGAAGCGGAAGATGTTATCCACGAAGAGCAAAACATCCTTGCCCTGATCGCGGAAATATTCAGCCATGGCCAGCGCTGTCAAAGCCACACGCAGACGGACACCCGACGGCTCATTCATCTGCCCATAAACCATTACTGTATCTTTCATAACGCCGGACTCGAGCATTTCACGATAGAGCTGCGTACCCTCGCGGGTGCGCTCACCCACACCTGCAAATACCGAGTTACCCTCATGTTCAGTTGCCACGGAGCGGATGAGTTCCATGATGATGACCGTCTTGCCTGTACCAGCGCCACCAAAGATGCCTGTCTTGCCGCCTTTGGTAAAGGGAGCGATCAGGTCAACAACCTTGACGCCCGTTTCAAATATTTCCACACGAGTGGATTGTTCTGAAAACGGCGGTGCACTGCGGTGAATTGGGTAGAACATTGCTGCATCAACCTCCCCCTTTTCATCCACAGGTTTGCCAAGGACATTGAAGATACGTCCAAGAGTGGATGGCCCAACCGGAACCATAATAGGTGCACCGGTCGCGAACGCAGGGATACCGCGCTGAAGACCATCCGTCGCATCCATTGCAACGGTGCGGACCCAGTTGTGACCGATATGATTTTGCACTTCCAAAACAAGCGGGTCTTTTCCGGGACGTTCAACTTGAATAGCTTCGAAAAGCTCAGGAATATCTCCCTCGGGGAATTCCACATCCACCACACCACCCAAAATTTGTACCACACGGCCTGTTGCGTTTGCCATGATTTCCTCCAATTATTTCGCGGCAAGCGCTTCCGCGCCGCCTACAATGTCTAGGATATCGTTTGTGATTACCTGCTGGCGAACCTTGTTATACGCGAGTTGTAACGCGCTGACAAGTTCCTTGGCATTTTCCGTGGCGTTCCGCATGGCAACCATACGCGCTGCATGTTCACTTGCCTGTGACTCAAGCACGGCCTGATAGACCTGCAACGCAGTAAAGCGTGGGATCATTTCGTCCAAAATGTCCTTTTGATCAGGTTCGAACTCATACGCCGCGGCCGGACCCGTATGCTGCTGACCAAAGTCCTCCACCAATCCCTCCCCACTTCCAATTTCAAGTGGAAGAAGTCTCTTCACATTGCTCACCTGGCGCGCCATGTTGATAAAGTCAGTATAGATCAAAAAGACTTCATCCACGTCGCCCTTGATGAATTCATCAACCACCAGCCTGCCAATCGCGGAAACCGCTCCAAATTTTGGAGTGGAGGGAAGATTGCTAAAATCAGCCACTATGGGTTTGCGAAGACGCAGAAGAAGGTCACGACCTTTGCGCCCCACCGTAACATATTTTACCGGGAGGTGATACTTGTCAAAGCGCTGTAAAACATAGCGGATAACATTCGTATTGTACGCGCCAGCCAGGCCACGGTCAGCTGTCATCACGATGACAAGAGCATTTTTCGGGTCGGTCCGAGCTGTCAATAGCGGATGCAGGTTGAGCGTTCCGGGTTGATTTGTGATGTGAGTCAACACCTGCCAGGCTTTGGTTGCATAGGAGCGGGTCGCTGATAGGGCCTGGATCGATTTTCGCACCTTGGCCGCGCTGACAGCTTCAAGCGCGCGCGTCACCTGGGATATATTCTTTACACTTTTGATGCGGAGCCGCATCTCACGCGCAGATGCCATGGTTTATGCCTGCCAGGAATGAAGGAAAGCATCCAGCGCCTTAACCATGTTTGCGCGAGTGCTATCCGTGATCATTTTATTTTCAAGAATATCTCTTCCAATCTCGGGATAGGAAGCTTCCATGAACTTGAGCAGATCCGTCTGCCATTGAGGCATGTTCGAGACAGGCACCTGATCGGCATAGCCATTTGTACCGGCAAACAGCACGATGACCTGATTGGTAAGCGACATGGGGGAATATTGCGGCTGCTTGAGGATTTCCTGCATACGCTGACCGCGGCCAAGCTGCTGCTGCGTCGCCTTATCCAGATCAGAAGCCATGAGGGCGAATGCCGCCAGTTCACGATAAGCGGCCATATCCAGACGCAAACGCCCTGCGACCTGTTTCATGGCTTTCGTTTGAGCATCACCACCCACACGTGAGACCGAGATACCCACATTGACGGCAGGACGAATGCCAGCATTGAAGAGGTTGGTCTCAAGATAGATCTGCCCATCGGTAATGGAAATTACGTTGGTTGGCACGTAAGCAGAAACGTCGCTGAGAAGGGTCTCGATGATCGGCAAAGCCGTAAGAGAACCACCAGTGCCTTTCACCTTGACGATCTTGTGATCGTCAGCATTGTTCATATGCTTGCGTGCTTCTTCGGCTTCGTCCTTGGAGATTGGGCCGGTATAAATTTTTCCGTCCACTCCATCCTTCTCGGAAGCAAGTGAATCGCCAAAATCTTTTTTGACGATCACGTATTTGTTAGCCAGACGGGCGGCGCGTTCAAGCAGGCGCGAGTGGAGATAAAAAACATCGCCCGGATACGCTTCACGTCCAGGCGGGCGGCGCAGCAGCAGGGAAACCTGACGATATGCCCAGGCATGCTTTGAAAGATCGTCAAAAATGATGAGCGCGTCACGTCCTGTTTCCATGAACTCTTCGCCCATGGCGGAACCAGAGTACGGCGCAATATATTGTAGGGCTGCAGATTCATCGGCTGCCGCGACCACAATAATGGTATGTTCCATGGCAGCGGCACGTTCAAGAATACCCACCGTACGCGCAACCGCCGCTTTTTTCTGACCGATCGCAACATAGATACAGATCAGGTCATTTCCTTTTTGGTTGATGATCGTATCAATTGCAATGGCTGTCTTGCCTGTCTGGCGGTCGCCAATGATCAACTCACGCTGGCCGCGTCCAACCGGGATCATGGCGTCGATGGATTTGATACCGGTCTGAACCGGCGTATCCACATCCTGACGCTGTACAACACCGGGCGCGATACGTTCGATGGGGCGAAAGCCTGTGGTCGAGATGGGACCTTTGCCATCAATGGGTACACCCAGCGCGTTGACTACACGCCCAATGAGCGCATCACCGACTGGGACTGAAGCGATACGCCCCGTACTGCGCACGGTCATGCCTTCGATGATTCCCCCGTATTCGCCCATGATGATCACACCTACACTGTCTCTTTCAAGGTTGAACGCTGTCCCCATCACCCCATTGGCAAACTGGACAAGTTCCTGCGCTCTTACATTTGCAAGTCCCTGAACACGGGCAATACCATCACCCGCTTCCGTCACTGTACCAATGTCACTAATATTGAGTTCAGGTTCAAATCCCTCAATTTGCTTCTGCAAATCACCTGTGATTTGCTTGATCAGATCTGTCATGAATCCTCCACGCAAATTCATATTATGTACAACAACCCGGATAAGATTTTTATCCGGGCGTATGCGTAATTTTGATCATGTTTCCTGCGACACGGTTGCGCCAGTCAGGGCAAGCCTTCGTGAGGAGGCGCACAATCGAACCAATGATACCTGAAAGAACCTTCATTGTCTAGTTACACAGTGCCGCTACTTATCCAAAATGTAACGGAGAAATCAACTTCCCGGTCATTTCATAACATGGGTATTCATAAAACACGCGCTGCAAATGTCTTTAGGCAATACACCCCTTGTCAATCGCACAGGTTGTACTATACTAACTCACAATTTTTGGCTGACAAGGAGAGAAAATGCTTTCTCATGGAGAAGAAAAGCCCCCCAGTCGTCGTATAAAGAGATACTGGAAGGTTGCAGTACTCGCGAATATCAAGGATGAAGCAAAACCCAAACCAGAGGGAGTTCCACCCGACGCGTTTGCCGACTTCGATCACATCGAAACGATAGACTCGATTCGGGCCGCGCTCGAAACGGATGGCCATCAAACCATCTTTCTCCAGGCTGACGGGACTCTCCCCTACTCCCTGCAGGATGAAAAGCCGGATATCTGTTTCAATATCGCAGAGGGGCTCGGAGGCGACGCGCGCGAAGCCCAGGTTCCTGCCCTGCTGGA
This sequence comes from Chloroflexota bacterium, assembly GCA_039932795.1. Taxonomy (GTDB): domain Bacteria; phylum Chloroflexota; class Anaerolineae; order Anaerolineales; family Villigracilaceae; genus Defluviilinea. The sequence goes on along the minus strand of JBDTPH010000230.1, from coordinate 14,692 downwards.
GATGCTGAAAATCCCATACACCGGCTCACGCGTCCTAGCCAACGGAATCTCCCTGGATAAGACCCTCACCAAGCGCATCTGGCGCGACCGACGCCTGCCTGTTGCTCCCTTTCAGGAATTCAACACCGGAGACGAACCTCTGCGCTCGGATCTGGAATTCCCCTTGTTCGTCAAACCTGCCCGCGAGGGAACAGGCATGGGCGTAGACATGAATGCCATCGTCAAGAATGAGAAGGAACTGCGCGAGCGTGCCGAATACATCATTAACACCTACCAGCAGCCTGCGCTTGTCGAAACGTTTCTTCCGGGCCGCGAATTCACCGTGGGAATCCTTGGCCGCGCAGATGCGAAATTGTACTCACGCCACCCTGAATGGTATGAGAAGGATGGGTTTCACCGCTTCCCCATCCTCGAACTGGATATGACGCGTTCCGTCACACCACTGGTATACAGTAAGGAAGCAAAATCGAAGGAGGTAGGTGAGGAAGGCGCGCCAGGATACTTTTGTCCCGCAGAAGTTGAGCCTGAACTCGAGAAGAAATTAAAGTACTACGCCCTGCGGGCGCACCTGCTCTTGAATACACTGGACATCTCACGCACAGACATCCGCCTGGACGAGCAGGGTAATCCTCGTGTCATGGAGATCAACACCCTGCCTGGCCTCACACCTGATTACAGCGATCTCTGCCTGCAAAGCAAGGCCGAAGGGATCCGCTATGAAGACCTGATCCTCGAGATTCTCTATCTCGGAGCATCGCGTTGGAACATGGTCGAGCCACGTGAAATCGGTCCTGAAAATAATAATAAGAGGAAGTAAATCCCAGCCGTTTTAAACGCAAAATGCGGAGGCTTCCCAGGAAGCCTCCGCATTTGTTTTGCCAGGTCTGCGTCATCTTCAAGAGGTGACTACTTTTATGTTGAACCTCTGTGAAGAGATGGCATTTCTCAGGCTATGCCAGAGCAATACATACATTTCCACACTACGCGAAGATTCAATCCCACCCAGATCTACAATCTCATTCCAGCCGAACCAATCACGAAGGATTCTGACAACAGTGGCTTTCGCTTCAATCTCGTTTCCGCTAACGAAAACATGAGTTCGTTCAAGCAACTTGGCAGGGTCAACCATGACATTTGCGTTGACCGTGTTCAGTGTTTTTACCACTTTTGTTTCCGGAAATGCCCGCTGAATTTGCTCCCCGAGAGAGTCTGTATTACATACTGTAAGTGTCCATCGATCCGTCGAACGATCGATCGGATTTGACGTATCTATCAGGATCTTGCCTTTCAGGTTTTCGGCTCCTGCGTGTTGGAGGGCGTTCATGGATGCCATCCCCAACGTACAATTGAAAACGATTTCCCCGAATGCCGCTGCATTCATGAACGTTCCATATAAGGCGTGCTGCCCGGCATCATGAGCCCAGGCAACGGCCGGGGGATTGGCCTCATCACGCGACCCCAGCATCACTTCATGACCGAGTTGCACCAGCTTCGAACCTATTGTTTGCCCAGTTACTCCCGAACCTAATACGCCAATCTGCATGGGAACTCCTTAAAGTGCTTTGATTTTAGCAGGCTTGATTCCTCAGCCCGGACGATCTGTTTCGAGTATAAACCCATTCGACATACTTTGGATTTGCCCAAAGTCTGTCCGAATACAATAGTCGATCAAGCGGGTGATTTTGCCATTTTAGTCTTGAGCCATTTCAAGCGGAACGTCTCTTCGCGTTCCCGTTCTTCGAGTGAACTGATAATAAATGCAACTGTCTCCTCATAGGCGGGAATAAAAATGTGCTGCAGGGCATTTACACGCCTTTGAGTCTTGCGGAGTTCGCCAGCCAGACGCCACACGGTGGTTACCAGCATGGAGAGCTGCGGTGTTTTGATCAACACTTCACGGAATGCGGCACTCGCTTCATCGAGCGCGGCATTTGTTCCGCTTAAACTATAAAGCATTTTCTGGGGCTCACCACGCGCCTCGATCACAGGGATGGCAACACCCATGATACCGCGAAGTTTTAAGTGAACATCCACGGTTTTGTTCGCAGCCAGCGCTGCCCATTCCACGTGGTCACTACCGAGGGTCAACTGAGCCTTTTCCAGCGCGCGGTAGGCACCCTCCAGTATCTGCCATACTTCCTTTTGGAGAACATCCGCTTCATGGGCAACGCGGACCAGTTCCGTGGTCAATACCTCTCGCTTTCGGTCCAGGATCTCGTACCCCTCCCGCGCGAATTGTAATTCCTTTTTGATGCGAATTAGATTCGTACGAGTGGGCGCGACATTAATGTTCGACATCTTCACCCTTGTAATATTGTTTGATCTCGTCCAATGTCACGCGCGTGAGTTCCTCCCTGGGCAGCATGGACAGCAACCGCCAGCCAATTTCCAGGGTCCGCTCGATCGTGCGATTCTCTGTCAACGACTGATTGACGAACTCCCTCTCGAACGCACGCCCGAACTGTAGATACCGCTGATCGACATCACCCAGTTCCTCCTCACCGATCACGGATGCCAGGGCGCGCACATCCTGCATATGAGCATAGGCGGCGTAGAGCTGCGCGCCCCAGCGTGGATGATCGGTGCGTGTGCGGCCCTTGCCAATACCATCCTTCATCAAGCGTGAGAGGCTGGGTAATACAGCAATTGGCGGATACACACCTGAATGATCCAAATCGCGACCGAGTGTGATCTGACCTTCTGTGATGTAACCCGTCAGGTCTGGGACAGGATGTGTGATGTCGTCACTGGGCATGGTCAGGATCGGGATCTGCGTGATCGAACCTTCGCTGGTGCTGATGCGCCCGGTTCGTTCATACATGGACGCGAGATCACTGTACAAGTAACCGGGATAACCCTTGCGGCTGGGCACTTCACCACGGATATTTGATATCTGACGAAGAGCCTCACAATAGTTGGTCATGTCTGTCAAAATGACCAGCACATGCATCCCGCGCTCATAGGCAAGGAATTCTGCCAGCGTCAATGCAGCACGCGGAGTGACCAGACGTTCCACCGGGGGATCATCTGCCAGGTTGAGGAACATGGCAACACGCGTGAGCGCACCGCTTTCTGTGAAGGAACGGCGGAAGAAATCCGCCACGTCATGCTTTACGCCCATTGCGGCGAAAACCACAGCAAACTGTTCAGACTGTGAAGCCTGCTGTCCCGCCTCGACACCCAGAGTTGCCTGGCGCACGATCTGTGCGGCGAGCTGGTCGTGCGGCATTCCTGCACCCGAGAAAATAGGCAGCTTCTGACCGCGCAGGAGGGTGTTCAATCCGTCTATGGCGGATATACCCGTTTGAATGTAATCACGCGGATAGATACGGGCGGTCGGGTTGATTGGCTGGCCGTTGACATCCGAATAGTGGTCAGTCAATGGCTGCGGGCCGCCATCCATTGGGCTTCCCAAACCGTTGAACACACGTCCCAGCATTTCTTCCGCGACCGGGATTCGTAGCGTGTCTCCGAGAAACCGGACACGCGTACCATCGATGGAGAGACCTGTGGAGCCAGCGAACACCTGAACAACACATACCTTCTCACCGACTTCCAAAACACGTCCGAGGCGCATGCGCCCCTGTGCATCGCGGATTTCCACCACCTCGTCGTAGCTGACATTTGCTGCGCCCTCGACGATCATGATCGGGCCCGTAATACTCCTGACACCCTGCACTTCCTGTCCGGCTTGTGCAATCACATTGCTCATCTGTACTCCGCATCCAATCGACTCATTTGCTCGTCGATTTGCTTTCGAATTTCATCCAGTTTTTCCAATTCTTCATTTGGCACCGTAGCCTTCATACGGATCAGTGTATCCACTACCGCTAAATTGTGGATCATCGAAATCGGAGCACGGCGCTTGACGACCTTAAGAGCGCGCTCATTGAAATACAGGATCAGCTCAAGCATCCGAATTTGCTTCTGTACGGAAGAGTAGGCATCCACTGGATCCATCGCGTTCTGCTGGAGGAAGCCCTCCCGCAGCAAACGTGCTGTCTCCAGTATCAAACGTTCTTCATCCGGTAATGCATCGGGACCGACCAGCTTTACGATTTGTGAAAGGCGGCTTTCCTCACTCAAAATCTCCATGGCATGGTTGCGCATCTTCAGCCAGTCCACTCCCACCTTCTCACGCCACCAGCCTGCTACATCCTCGAGATATTCGCTATAACTATCCAGCCAGTTGATGGATGGGAAGTGACGCGCGGACGCCAGTGATTTATCCAGCGCCCAGAAGCAACGGATAAAGCGTTTGGTGTGCTGGGTGACCGGCTCAGAAAAGTCACCGCCCGGAGGCGAGACTGCGCCGACGATACTCACAGAACCAAAATTACCATTGACCGTTTCCACATAACCGGCCCGTTCATAAAATTCAGCCAGTCGTCCAGCCAGATAGGCCGGATAGCCTTCTTCCGCGGGCATTTCCTCGAGACGACCGGAAACTTCACGGAGCGCTTCCGCCCAGCGTGACGTTGAATCTGCCATCAAAGCGACGTGATACCCCATGTCACGGTAATACTCTGCGATGGTGATGCCGGTGTAAATGCTTGCCTCACGCGCGGCCACCGGCATGTTGGATGTATTCGCGATGAGCACTGTGCGTTCCATTAATGGGCGACCGGAGCGGGGGTCCACGAGATGCGGGAATTCCTGCAACACTTCCGTCATCTCATTGCCGCGTTCGCCACATCCAATGTAGACGATCACTTCTGCATCCGCCCACTTGGCGATGCTATGTTGTGTGACCGTCTTCCCTGAACCGAACGGACCCGGGATACCCGCCGCGCCACCTTTTGCAATGGGGAAGAATGTGTCCAAGACACGCTGCCCGGTGATCAATGGCGTTGTTCCAGCCAGGCGTGATTTATAAGGACGATATCTGCGCACGGGCCAGCGCTGCAACATGGTAATTTCTTTTTCTTCCTTGCCAACCTTCAAACGCGCGATCGGCTCTTCGATGGTGTACTCTCCTTGCGCGGCGACCCAGCTTAAGGTCCCGGAAAGATCCGGCGGCACCATGATGCGATGCTCGAAGGTTTCAGTTTCCATCACGATGCCAAGGATTTGTCCGCCCACGACCGTATCACCTTCCTTTGCCTGAGGTGTATACCGCCAGCGATCCTTTCGATACAGCGGATCAAGACGCATGCCGCGCCCAATGAACGAACCGGATTCCATCTGGATCAATGGCAGGGGACGCTGGACTCCGTCAAAGATACTTTTCAACAAGCCCGGTCCAAGCTCCACAGACAAAGGCAGACCTGTCCCAAAAATGGGAGCGCCTGTCCGCATACCGGATGTCTCCTCATACACCTGTGCAGTGATGATGTCACCGTCGAGACCGATCACCTCACCCACCAAATGCTGGTCCCCCACTTCGACCAATTCAAGCATACTTACATGACGTGAACCGCGAGCACGAACAACCGGCCCGTTGATCCAGATGACTGTGCCGATCTGTTCACTCATAATTTTTCTCCCATAAGAACGTGGTAGACCGATGAACGAAGAGAACTTTGCAATCGGCTAAGGCGGGTTTCCAGTGTGTTATCAAAATGCAGATGCCCGTCTGACGCTTCCACGATCATCCCGGTACCTTCCTCGAGTGGATCACTCATGGATACTTCAGCATTCAATTCCCTGGATATTTCTGCGAGCGCTCCATCTTTGAGTATCTGCTCTGTGCCTTGATCCGCACGGACAACAGCCTTCTCTGCATTCAACTGAGTAATCGCTTCCCGCAGCATCTGCGCAACAAGCTTGTTGTAATCAGAGCGTTTTTGAAGGGCAGGCAATTTCTGTTTCGCCGAATCAAACACACGGTCCAGTAACTTTTCTCGATGCTCCAACTGCAACGTTCGGGCCTTCATCTGGGCATTTGCAACCACCTGACTGCGCAGACGTTCCGCTTCCTGCTTCGCCCGTTCCAGGATTTCCCTGCGCTCTTTCTCAGCCTGTTCCTGGGCGCGCTGACGAATGGCATCTGCCTTGACCTGTGCATCTTCCTTGATCTGCTGAGAGTCAACTTCGGCTTCCTTCAGGATGGCACGTGACAGGGTTTCGATTTCTTCTTCGGGTCTCATAACTCGCTCACCATTCTCTTTCTCCTTGGCTCACAAACCAATATGAAACAGGAAAGATTTATAGCTTAATGCCAATCGCCTTCAGCACAATTTCGCTGAGCGACGGTTGGTCCGCAGGCACACCTGCCGGCGATGGGATCTCCACAACCAGTGGAATTGTGCTGTGTAATTTAAGATATTCGACTCGCTCTTGAAGCATCCCGGCAATATCCTGCGTGACCAGGACGATTCCTATGTCTTTCGCAGCAAGAGCCTCATCCAAAGCCTTATCAGCCTCCTCGGCTGTTGTGACTGCGTGGCCGTTGACGCCCGCAAGCGAAAAGCCCAGGACTGCTTCAGGATGACCGATAACCAGAACTTTCACGCCAGAGTCCTATCGTCCCAGGATGATGAAGGAAATCATCAGACCGTAGATCGCGATCCCTTCGGAGAGACCCACGAAGATCAGCGCGCGACCGAACGACTCTGGCTTTTCCGCAGTCGCACCCACGGCTGCGGCGCCGGAACCACCCACCGCAATACCAGCGCCGATGGAGGCAAGGCCTGTGGCGAGTGCTGCCGCAAGCGTTGCATATTGGTCAAACGTTCCACCTTCCTGTGCCGCGCCAGCCGCCATTGCGGATGTTGGTGAAGCAAGCCAGACCATGGCAAGCCCAGCCGCCATGAAGCCAATTAGAAAGTTGAAGGCATTGAAGCCAGTGACCAGGCGACCAAGCGCCTCGGCTGGGCTTTGCTTTCCATGCTGAAGAATATAGACGACAGCGGGGATAACCGGGATCAGACCTACGAGAACGGCGAAAACTACAAACATTGTTTTATCTCCTCATGAATTGGTTTTCTTATACTCAAAACAAAATAGGCAGGATATTTTGATTACTGCGCTTACTCCCCAATTACGCCTCCTCTTCTGCAGGAGTGATGGCAAGCGGCTCAAAGCGCATGCCGCCTCCCGTGAAGAACTTACCCAGGAATTCATAATAGTTCAGACGCATGGTCTGGATGCCGACAATCAAGCCTTCGAAGCCGATGATAAAGATATTGCCAAGCAATACGACGATCCAATACTTCAAGCCCAGTTCCTCACCAGCCAGTGCAAAAATCGCCATACTCACGCCACCATGCGCCACCGCAAACGCGCCCACACGGACGAACGATAGCGTATTGCTCAATTGACTGATCAGGGTCTCGAACAGATCCATAAACGCCTGCACAAGATACATGATAAATCCGCCAATGCCGCGGGCCTCGATCACCGGGCGATGACCTTCATACCAGTTAATGAGGACTTCGGAGAACATAATGCCAAGCCCGAAGATCAACGCCAGAATTGGGAATGGAAGAGGCAAACTGCTGATTGCAACCGCAATTTTTGGAATGATCGGCAGGCGTAACGCCGAAACCGCCATGCCCAACAGACCGAGAAAACACAGATACAGAGCAAAACCCATCAGCCCGTTGTGACCAAAGAGCAGATGGCCCCAGTCGCGCGAGCGGATTCGATTGAAAATCGCCAGGAGATACGCAATGATCAGGATGACAATGCCAACATCGATCGCGATACCCAAAACGGGTAGCGTATCGTGCAGGGGACTCAACCAAAGCGGACGGAACTCACCTCCAAAGGCGTGGGTGAAATGTTCGCCTTCAAAGCCGAACACACTGCCATATAGGACGCCAAAGATTGCTGCCGAGGCACCACAGTAGGCGATCAGCAAACCCAGGCTTTGCATGCTCTTCATGATCCTGCCACTGTTGATAAGCAAACCAAGAACCAGCAGCACCAGCCCCTGACCCAGATCTCCGAACATCGCGCCATATAAGAGCGGGAACATGACCGCAATCAAAATTGTGGGATCCAATTCACCATAGCGCGGGCGGGCATAGGTGTTCACCAACATCTGGAATGGCTTCAAAAACTTATTGTTGAACAAAGCCACCGGCACATTGGAGTTGTGACCCACACGACTGGTTGGCAGGGTTTCGATCAATACTTCCCGGGAGGCCTGTCGCAGGCGGCGGCTGAGGTCTTCCAAACTATCTGCTGGCACCCAGCCCGTGACGACGTACGTGTGACGCAACTGCCCAAAGCGGACAATCGCATCGGATAATACACGGCTGGTATGGGCCTGCCAAAGCAGCTCGCGGAGCTCCTTGCGGCGCTCCTCTGCCAAACGCGCCAGGTTTTCCTGCAACTCCGCGTTCCTGCGCTGGGTGCTTTCGATGGTGTTTCGAAGCGACTTAATGATATTGGCGGGGGTGCCCTGATAATCACTGGGCAGGCTTAGAGGATCCAGGTAGGCACTCCGGGCGGCACGCTCCAAAACGTCAGAGTTGGCTTTCGTCCCCGCAAGCCAGACCACCTGCTTGCCCGGATCTGAACGCAGTGGCAGAAAAACATGAGGGATGCGCGCCAGGCTCGTCTCCAATCTATCCATATTTGCAGACGGCATCAATCCCAGCATGGAGAACATGTAACGCGAATCGCGCAATGAGCTAATATCGAGATCAATATCTTCCACAGGCTCCAGTTGATGGAGTGTGCTTTCCAGTTGTTCCACTTTTTTGCGGTTGTCATGGAGTTCGTCGCTGAGCTTTTTGACCTCCTCTTCAATACGCTCGACAGCTGGGCGCATCGTATCGATCTCGATCATCGCCTCAAAATCGGACGATGGAGGCTGCCCCTCATCAATCCCCAATGACTGCATCACCTGCTGTACACGACGTTCCAACGCGGAATATTGAGAAGCGGTTTCCTGCCAGGTATTGGCAGACCCGGAGGCAACACCAGGATAGCTGCTATCTGTCTGGTGAAAAACGCCGTACCCACTCAAGACCTTTGTCACTGCCAGAAGATCCTTGGAAGGAACAATCAATTCGATCTCGGTCATTGCTCTTGGAAAGAACATGTAATCTCCAGTCTACCTAAAGAATGATGAACGTTTCAGAATGGGATCAGTGTCAGGTGCGATGCTGAAAACGATATTTTTATGCTTCGATCGACCTCAACATATAGGGCAGAAATTCCTCTTCAGGCATTTGGGATGATTTGGCCTCGATCAACACTGTCAGATCTTCAATTTCCAGCTCACTCAAAACGAGGAAAGCCAAAGGAACCCCGATATGAAATGGATTGCCTGTGAAGGCTGCCAGGCATTGCTGCATGAGACGCCGCTTCAATATAACTTCCAATTGAGGCAGCCCCACCTTCGGGTTTTCGAGAAGGGTATTCAAATCCGGAATACCCGGAAACACCCGTCCGACCACCGTGGACAAATCGGATCCCGCGGCAATCGAGCGTACATCCTCATCACGGACGCGGTATCCAAATGGAAGAGTGTAGTTAATGATTTCTTCCTCAGAGAGCTGGTGATAAACCTTGTAGCGGATGACCCACATCAGGTTATTGACATCCATCAGGGAGCCGATAATCTTGGAAGCCTGTTCCCTATCCTGACCCTGCAGCTTTTTCGCCTCCTGCCACAACTGCCGCCAGTAATACAGATCCAGCGCTACTTCGAGTGGGAAAAGATTCTGCCCCTCTGTGCTGTAACGCTTCATGGCAAAGGAAAGTGTTTCATAATAAGGGGTGCCTTGCAACAGTTCAATTGCCGATCCCACACTCCCCGATTCAATCATCGCTTGTGCAGGCAGGGCGTTCATCGAACCCATTGGGAATAGAACATCACGCACACGCTCCCAACTGGGATCTGTCACAATGCATCGCAGCACAGCTTTCAAATTTTGTACTTCAAAATATCGGTATAAATGCTTCAGAAGTGGGCGTGCATGCTCAGGCGCCATTTGGATGACGCTGTGATAGGAAGCAGCCAGCCGCCCTTTAATTGCCAAATCCACCTTTTGCGGTGTCAAATCCTTATCTTTCAAACTTTCAAGATAAGGACCGTAAGCAGTCTGTTTTAGTTGTGTGATAAGAGTGGGAAAATCTGGTGAATCGCTCAGTCGGGCAAAATCCTGTGGGCTGAGCAGGGATGAATACATTGCCCGTACTCGGGCGCTGATCGCTGCATACCCGGAAACACCGCTCTTGGGCATAAGAACTACTCTCGGCCGGTGACACGATCAAGAATGTAGTTCACTGCACGGTCGAAATTGCTCATCGCCAGTGCTTCAAGCTGACGATTCTTATCCTCGGCCTGGGTCAGAATACGGGCAACTTCATCTTCCGCCCTTGCCCTGGCAACGATCTGACGGGCCTCTTCCTCAGCTGTGGCTCGGGCTTTCTCTACGATGGCCTGTGCCTCCTGCTCAGCAAGCGCTGGCAGTTGTTGTGCATCGCTCACCGCGACATCGTGAAGCTCTTCTGCCTTCTTTTCAATTTCAAGTACTTGCTTGATACGATTCTCGTTCATAGCTTTTATCCTTAACGAGCGTTTTATCTTGCCCAGTACAACGTGACCGCTATTGTAAAAGAAAGCTTGCTGATAATCAAGGTCTAATTGGAGTAAATCAAAAATTCATTATGAAATTCAGCACAAACCTGTCAATAATTACATCATACTCAATCTTTAAAATAACACAATATCTTCATAATTTCATGACAGCATCCCCATGGCCCTTTATTATAATTTTGGAAAGCAGTATTGAATTTTCCACGTACGCTGCTTTTTCTATCCATCCCGGACAAACTCCCATTCAAGGGATGTTGGTATACTCTTCTCAAAGGTCTCTATGTCGAAAACAATCATGGTCGTGGACGATGAAAAGCGGCTGGTCTCGCTCGTTGAAAGCTATCTGACCCGGGAAGGTTATCGCGTGGTGAGTGCATACAATGGCCGGGATGCGCTGACCGTGGCACACCGCGAACATCCAGACCTCATCGTCCTGGATGTGATGATGCCAGAGATGGACGGGTATGAGTTCATGCGCAAGCATCGCGCGGATCACAACACCCCCATCATCCTGCTCACGGCGCGTGTGGATGATGAAGAAAAGGTGATCGGTCTGGAAGTGGGTGCGGACGATTATATGACCAAACCGTTCCGCCCGCGTGAACTTGTGGCGCGGATACGCGCCGTACTGCGGCGGGTTGGAGAGGCAAAACCAGAAGCAACGCTCGTAAAAGCTGCCGATATTATTTTGGACCGTGATGGACGAACGGTTCAGGTGGGTGGAAAATTTACCGACCTCACCCCCTCCGAGTTCGACATCCTGGCGGCACTGATGTCCTCGCCGGGGCGTGTTTATTCACGTCTGGATCTGCTGGACATTATTCAGGGTGTACGTTATGAGGGATATGAACGGACGATCGATACCCACATCAAAAATCTGCGCGGCAAAATCGAGTCGGAGCCCCGCCAACCCAATTACATCGAGACTGTGTATGGCGTTGGCTATCGTTTCAAAAGGGAATGATGCATGCGTTCCATCACATCCAAATTAATTCTCGCATTTCTCAGCATCGGTGTTGTCAGCGTTACGATCATTTTTATCACCGCGCGCTGGAATACGCGCGCAGAATTCATCCGCTTTCTGTCGGACCAAACTCAAACGGATATTCTCACAGAACTGAAGGAATATTATGACGCGAATGGCACATGGGCGGGTGCGGAGAGGATTCTGTTCCAGACAAACAATCACCAGCAGCCGAACGTTGGGCCCGCTGGCCGAAACCGGGCGGTGCCGTTCGCATTGACCGATAAAAGCGGGATCGTCCTGGTTGCCAATGGAAGGTATCGTCCCGGTGATAGAGTACCTCAAACGGACTTAAAGAAAGGTGTTGAAATCACAGAAGACGGCACAGTGATCGGAGTTCTCGTTCCCATGCAGGGACCGTTCGAAGGCAAGCCGCGCGAAGTGGAATTCATTGAACGCACCAATCTCATATTGCTGTACGGCGCGCTGATTGGCGCAGTGATCTCACTCGTGCTGGGAGTTTTTCTTTCGCGCACGCTCACACATCCCATTCGTGAACTCACGCGGGCCACGCACGCCGTCTCGGAAGGCGATCTTACACAGCAGGTCCCGGTACGATCAAGCGATGAACTGGGCGAACTGGCGCAGGCCTTCAATAAAATGAGTGCAGAGCTTTCACGCTCGGTCAACGTGCGCAGACAAATGACTGCCGATATTGCCCATGAACTTCGCACGCCGCTGAGCCTCATTCTGGGTCACGCAGAAGCGGTGCACGATGGAGTGCTGCCGCCGACGCACGAAAATTTCGAGATCATCCGTGAGGAAGCGACACGACTGGGCAATATGGTTAATGATCTTCGTATTCTTTCGCTGGCAGATGCAGGTGAGCTACCCATTCAATTGCAAAGTATTGAGCCGCAGCGCTTGGTCCAGGAAGTCGCGTCACTCTATCAGTTTCAGGCTCAGAGAAAAAATATTACTTTTGAATTGGATATTGATTCACAGCTCCCGGACATTGAAGTGGATCCCGGCCGAATCACCCAGGTTCTCACGAACATTTTGGACAACGCCCTGCGGCACAGCCCCGAGGCAGGACGCGTGATCCTGGCTGCAAAACTGGTGGGCAACAGAGTCGAACTGTCCGTCCAGGATGGCGGGCCCGGGTTGAGTGGAAACGATCTCGACCGTATCTTTGAGCGTTTCTACCGAACAGACTCCTCCCGTCAGCGTGAGGGCGGCTCCGGGCTCGGACTGGCCATCGCCAAATCCATTGTTCAGGCGCACGGCGGACAGGTGTCGGCTGAGAGTGAAGTGGGCGCAGGCTTGAAGATCAAGGTCAGCCTGCCGAGAAAATCCTACTGAATTTTGAATTAATACCTTCCACCAAGTCTATGTCGTTGCGAGCGCACTTTGCGAAGCAATCTCCTGTTTTCAATCAAATTTGCGGCTACATTGAGCCTTGAGATTGCTTCCCGAAGGCTCGCAAAGACATAAAAACGGAAAATAATTTTTCAATCTTCAGTAATACCGATTACATCATTGCTGCCAGACGTTATGCAGCCTCAAATCCAATCTTGATAATTTCCACACAATTTCCAGACCGCCTGTCTATATCACCATGTTAAAGTTGAGCAACAAAACGAAAGGAATCTAAAAATGAAAAAAATTCTTCCTGGCCTTCTTGCTGTGGTTTTAATTCTTGGAATAGCGGGTGCGGTGGGTTTTGCCGGCTATCGTTACGGATTCAATCGGGGTGCACGATCTGCTTCGAATGGCGATACACGATCGTTTGTCCCGGGCCATGGCTTCGGCCCACAGAGAATGCCGATGCACAATTTTGGAAATGGCTTCGATCACGGGTTTGGTGAGCGCGGCTTTGGCATGATGCAGCATGGCAGGGGTTTCGGATTCTTTTCGCCATTCATGTTGCTCCTGCGAATTGCATTCTGGGGTCTCGTCCTCTGGGCGATCTACATGCTTGCAATGCGCAGCGGCTGGCGTCTCACCCGGGCGACTCAGACAAATGAAACTTCACCACAGCCTGCAGACACTGGAGAACGAACGACTGAAAATTAATATTTTCTTATAAACTTCAAGTAATAGCTGGGCGGTTAAATACATCCGTTTATCAAAATAAATACGTATATGTATATGTACCATTTAAGACCCTGGAAAACCAGGGTCTTATGAAATCTAAAAAGACTGGGACATACCGAGGAGACAATCATGGATTTCATCAACCGCGTGTTCCACGCCATGACGGAGTTGCATCCCACGCATCCGATGGTAGTGCACTTTCCCATTGCCCTGACGGGCGCCGCTTTTCTCTTCATCCTGCTCGCCTATTGGAAAAAAAATATAGCTCTTGAACAAACGGCCTTTGCAAACATTGCACTGGCATTCATCAGCACGGTTGTCGCAGGCATTACCGGCATGATCGATAATGTAAAGAACTATGTAGGTGAGGCGCCGAATGCAGGCGCAAAGATAGTCCTGGCAATTTTTCTATTAGTACTTACCGCAACAATCAGTGTAGTCCGTTATCGCAATCCAGATCTGTTCCACAAAGCCAATCCCTTTCTATACATTGCATCGTATGGCATCAGTTTCGCCACTGCACTTGTCCTGGCATTTCTGGGTGGCGTCATTCTATACGGTTTTTAGGAGAGCTCAAGAAATGAATTCAATGAAAGCTACGTTCGCGATACTTATCCTGATTGCAGGGTTATTATCCGCCTGTGGAAGTCAGACAGTGGATTCACCCACATCCGCTTCACAGCCGACGGAGGAAGTTGCCCCGGCTACCGAAGCACCTACCAGCGCGCCCACCGCATCCTATACATCCACCCCCACTGTGGAGAGCCCGGTAGCATCTGAGCCGGCTGTTGCTGGCACGGGTGTCAGTTTTGCAACTGACATACTGCCCATCCTGGAAAGCCGCTGTATCAATTGTCATGGCGGAGATAAAGTGGAGGAAGGGTTGACCTTAAAAACCCATGCTGACATCATGGCTGGCTCGGAGAATGGAGCGGTCATCGCAGCGGGCGATGCAGCCAACAGTCTGCTGGCGGAACTCGTCTCAGAGCAGAAGATGCCGAAACGCGGGCCGAAGCTGACTCCTCCTCAGGTGCAAATCATTGTTGATTGGATCAACCAGGGCGCATTGAACAATTAAAATAGGATTTTTATAAAAGCATGCCGCATCGCAGGCGGCATGCTTTTAACTTCTG
>JBDTPH010000229.1:0-4814 GCA_039932795.1 Chloroflexota bacterium | reverse complement strand
GTCCCCTCGATTGAAATGATCAAACCTTCGTTTGCAGTAAACAGTTTGGACGGACGTGCATAACTCTGAAGTCGCAACATTCCCGATTTGAAATCAGTCTGAGCGATGACAATTGCCTGTGCATCTCCGTAGGGATTGCTGGTAATTTGGCACAGAATCCAATCGCTTTTGTTGGACACGCCAGCACCACGGCTGGGCGGACTTTGCTTTCTGAAAGATCAGAGAATGGGAAGGGTAAAACTACGACGTCGCCCGCTGAAGGTATGCCCATGCTTCATCCTGCTCGGGTCGCATCCAATCTTCTGCAAGTGCGGCTTCGCTTAACAAAGCCGTTTCAGCAACAGTTAGCGCAGGTTCATCGAGGACCACAAGCAATGCACGCCGCGCGCCTTGAAGCGCAACAGGTTGGAGGATTTTTACATTGCCCTCTGCGTCAATCACTGCTTCAACTGTAAACATGGTTTCTCCTCATCTAAAACGAACTGGAAAAGGCGATAATCAATCTATAGAGGTATTTTATCACCATCTATAGCCACCCTAACCCCGCGCCGAGTGGGAGGAATGTCAATTGGGCGACATGCAAGCCATATTCTTCTTGCAATCGGGAAATGATGATCTCGTCTTTGAGGGCAGGTTTTTCGAGCATGTAAATAAATACCTCGGTGGTTGAGTAGTCCCGCATGGTTTTGCGGGACGTATCGAAACCACCACTAAGCAGAAATATTTTGTTACAAAATTATTCTTGATGACCTGTGGGTCTCGATACGCCCGACGGGCACGGGCTACTCGACCAGCGAACCTACTCGACCAACGGCGCATGATTAAAAGCCTTGATCGCCAACCCCGCTACAACACTTGAAAATGAACTTGATTGTTTTACCTTCTCTTTGCCAAAGATGCGCGCCAGCATTTCGGTGAACAGCGGGATGCTGGATGAGCCACCCGTCTTCACAACTGCATCGATCTCGCCAGGCTCCAGACCAGATTTGGCGATCGTATCCAGCAGAACTTTTTCCACGTCGATCAGATAATGATAAATATCCGATTCGAACTGATGGCGGGTATAGAGTTCCCAGAGCGCAATGTCCTTATCTTCCAGACTGATGATTGTTGCTCCATCACTCGATAGCGCGATCTTCCCCGCTTCCACACGGTTGTAAAACGTGAAGGCGAGATCGTTGTAGATCAGTCCTTCCAACGCTTTTAAGCGGACAGGTGCAATTCCTGCGTGAATAGCCTTTTCCAGGATGTTCTTGTTGATGGGTGTACCCAGTTCGGGGAGCGCCATCCAATCGGGGATGGCATCGACCATTTCCAGCAGTTCGGGGTGATGTTTGACATGGCTATGCCCGAAATGGGACAGCATGCGCTTCTCGATGATCGTGCGGTCGAAGTCGCTGCCCGCGATGTCCACGCCGCCGCTGGCATAGACCTTGCGTGTGCGTGGATCACCCAATCGCATCACAGCAATATCGAGCGTGCCTCCGCCAAAATCAAAGATGACAACGTTCTGCGGTTGGGTGATGGATTGTTCATAATCCAATGCCGCGGCGATCGGCTCCAGTTCGAAATCCACTCCCTTGAAACCCGCCTCATGTGCGGCCTGTCGAAGAGTCTCTTCCGCCTTGTGATCCTGTTCGGGAGATTCTGAAAACTTTACCGGGCGTCCAAGAGTGACAGAGTTGATCGATTCACCGAGAACATCTTCTGCACGCTGCTTGAGCAAACTCAAATAGGTCTTTGCCAGATCACCTACGGTGTAATAGCGCTCAAAGATATACGTGCCCTTGTAATCATCCTTGCGAAGCGCGGTCTTGAGATATTGCAGCAAACGCCCCGGCTTGAGTTCATCCACATACACATAGATATCACGCACATAGTGCATGTCTGCGCCGCGCACGTCGATCTCGCCCGCCCATTGCTTCACATAGCGCCGCTGTCGGTTGACGTTATCGCGGTAATACGTCTCCACCGCCTCCTGCCCGATCGAAGCGCGATAATCACGCGTGATGTACAGCACGGTCTTGATCACTTCCGGTAGAACATTTTTTGGGTCCACGGGAAGCAGTTTGACGCGCTGGCCATCATAGAGGGCAACGCCTGAATTAGATGTTCCGAAGTCAACGCCCACTTTGACGCTCATGGATGCACTCCATTCCACGCTGCAGCTGGGATCACGCCAATGGACACGGCTAAGCCAGTCAACCCCTCGGCTTCGATCGAACCACCGCCGATGATTGATTCCGCCATGTGGACTTTGAGGTTCCCCCTGGCGTCCAGCACCGCGACCCGATCTGTATCCCGTACGGACGCCGCGCCAATAAAACGGACTCCCTGCTCGAGCCGCGCAGGCGGGATCAGCGACTGGCCCTTTGCCAGTGATGATTTTGAAAGATCAAGACTCTCGTGTTCGCGATGAATGACCTTGCCGGTTTGAGTTACAAATAACATGGACTCCTCAGGATGGGCAATGAACGACCCGATCACATAATCGGTGGCCGTCAGACGGATGCGGTCCTCAACGCTGTAGGGGAGATCATCCACATCCAGCCCGATCAATTTCCCTTCGAATGTGACGAAGGCAAAGAGATCCGTTTTCTGACAAAGCGTTATATCGAACGGCTGATCCGATTTTTGGATGGCGCCCTTGCCAAGGTAATGATTGGCAAGGATGGACTGTGCCATGGATGTCATCGTTTTCTTGACACAGCCGCGGCGGCTGACCTGTAGAAAAAACTCGGTGATTGGCAGGTGCGAGAGGGGGGTGATGCAAACCAGCATTTCCGCGGCGCGCGGCTCATCTGGCAGCGCGGCCTGATCCCATGACCATTCGGCTCCACACTCCACCGTGGGAATGTTGCTGACCGCGCACGTGCTGACCCTCCCAGATGTGAAGAGCAGCAGTACCTCTTCGTTTGAAGGCACTACAAGGAGGCGCGGCTGTTCACTGTCCTGAAGCTTCTTGTCGGCAATGCGGCCCAGGGCTTGGGTATCCGCGTTAATCTCGATACGGAAGATTCGTCCGTATGCGTTGTAGACCAGGAAACTGCTGGTTGCCACAGTTGTGGGAAGGATTGGAAGTTCTGCAAGCTCCACATCACTGGGGCCGAAGCGACGTTTGAGCAAATCCAATTGATATTCCAGGTGGGTGATGCGTTTCTGATATTCCTCGACGCGGGTGCCATTCTGCAAGGCGATGTTTTCTGCCAGCAGTTCCTCATTGCGTTCGGTCAGCTCGCGCAGGCGTTTGGAGACCAGCTTCACGATCATCAACGCGGACCCGGGCCGCGCTTCCGCTTCTTTTATCCATTCATCAATTTTGTTGGAGAAGGAAGACATAAGGTTCCTTGCGACAGCCTTGTGTATTTCACAAGGGAAATAATTATACCTGAATGATATAAGTGGATTCCCTATATTATTATTCTGTTTAACCTTAATTGGTTGACGCTTGGTCATGTCATGCTGAGCGAGGCGAAGCATCTCTACGACTGAAAACCGAGACCCTTCGCTACGCTCACATCGTCCCGATGTCCTTCGGGAGGGTGACAATCTGTAAGGGAATTTATGTTAACCTGAATAGTAGGCATATCCCTAATTACTTTAAGCCCATGGTATTCGTTATTAGTTTCAGGTAAATCACTTACTCTTATGAATGCTTAACATATGAAACAATGTAAGTGAAAAAAAGCATACGGGTATCGAGCGCAGCAGTAGCCTTTTACTGGCTCGGCCCTTTTATTGCCTTGCCTTAATAAAATGGGAAAGGTTGGAGGAGTAAAGAAAATGAATGGTGTAGTTACTGACTGGGGTACCGCTGTCATGACTTCGCTGGCTGCAGCGCTGAGTTTGTTTCTGGCAGCAATCCCGCGTGTTATCGGATTCATCGTCATCCTTATCATTGGTTGGCTGATCGCGGGCGCGCTGGCAGCTGCAGTGGCGGCGCTTTTACGCGCGGTGCGTTTTAACGATCTGGCACAGCGTTCCGGCCTGAGTGGATTCGTGCAAAACATGGGTTTGCGTACCGATCCAGCAGGGGTTATGGCCAATATTGTCAAATGGTTTGTGCGCTTGATCGTGTTGGTTGTAGCCTTTGATGCGCTCGGTTTGCCTGCTGTTTCCGCAGTGCTTCAGCAATTCCTGCTTTGGATCCCGAACCTTGTTGTGGCAGTTGTGATCCTCGTGATCGCTGGTCTGGGTGCGAATGCATTGGGCAACCTGATTCGCGGCTCCGCTGCACAGGCGGGTCTGGACAATCCGGACCTGCTGGCGACCATCGCCCGCGCGGCTGTTTGGGGTTTTGGTATCGTCGTCGCGGTCAATCAAATTGGAATTGCGCAAACGCTGGTCAATACCCTTTTCATGGGCTTGATCGGCGCCCTGGCTCTGGCCCTCGGATTGGCTTTCGGCTTGGGAGGTCGCGATACCGCTGGCCAGATTGTGGACACCTGGTATCGTCGCGGCCGTGAGGCCCGGCCCCGCATTGAACGCGCTGCCGAGAATATGGAGCGCAATGTGGAACGCAACGTCTCAAACGTCAGAGAACAAACTCGTGGAACTGGTGGCACATCATAAATAGTTGATCCATCGATCAGTTCTGAGTGATGGATTGAGTAACAATATTCCGCCGGGAGATTGTCTTCCGGCGGAATATTGTTTATTTCTCCGCATTGTTTTGACAATTGCACCGCCGAGATCCAAAAACTTCCCCTTGACGCATTGCCATCACTGGCATAGAATAGCGCCCAACATGCTTATGTCTACTCGCTGGTTTGCGTACTATTATTTTACGGCTCCCACTCGGTTGCCGTTGGTGG
>JBDTPH010000228.1:0-9017 GCA_039932795.1 Chloroflexota bacterium | reverse complement strand
GGGCCCGTCGCGAGGCGATTCGCGCCATCATGGACACCGTCACCCACTATCAGCTGGGCGGCGTCACCATTGATTTCGAGAGCATCCCGAAGTCCATGCACCCGCTCCTGCTCCAATTTCTCAGCGAACTCAAGCCGGCGCTCGAGCAGGATCACCTGCTCCTGACGCAGGCCGTTCCGGGGGATGACCCGGCTTTCCCACGATTAATTCATACGTGGTCACACAGCCGGAAGAGGGCCGGTATTTCACATCCTGTAATTTCTTGACATTTAAGGTGCCTATGGGATCCGGTGAAGAACTGGAGTCAAACACTTTGCGTTCGAACAGGTCGGCGACCTCCTCAAAATCAAACGCGCTAGGCAAGTCTGGTAATTGATCGTCAAAGTCGAAACGGTATTCCATGCGTACTCTCCTAAAATCGATAATTCAAAACGAACGCAGTGCTTCGAATGAGTTGGGTCGCGCCTTCATGATAATCTTACACTTGCTGCTCTCTGCTGGATTCCCATCAGCAGAATGATCAGGAGCAGGCTGATGATTGCCAGTTTCGACCAGTGACTAAAGGGATTAAAAAGGAACAATAATAGAGGGGCGGTGAGCAGGAGCACCCAGCCAGCCGTCATGCTCGCTCTTGAAAAGGCGGAGACGATCAGCCCCACTATTCCACCGATGAAAGCAGTCAGTGCGAAGGTGATCGCCATTGGGAGAAGCGCCTGGACTCCCGCGGTCAGTACCAGTCCCATTTCTCTGAGCGAATGGGCAATCGTCCAAATCACTCCCTGGTAGATAGCCCAGGTGCCCACCATCCACACTTTGGACAGCACATACGGAAACAATAGAGAACTGGTTCTAGATTCGCGCTGATACACTGCCCCTTCCCTGGAAATCTCATTCTGGACCAGGAAGGCCGAAGTCAGCACGACCAGAAATGCAAGCAGGCCCGGTGAAAGTGGTGGGCGCCCCGCATCTAACTGGACGGTAGAAGAAAGGAAAAAATAGACCAGCGCTACAAGAGGAGGGATGGCAAGCATGCGCCAGCCTGTCCTTTCCCGCCACAGCAAACGGGCATTACGCCTGAGCAAAAAAAAGAACTTATGTAACAGGCTTGCGCGTGGGATGATCGGCGGAGGCAATTTTTCTTTCGAGCTATTCCTGAGCCTGATGCGCAGCAAGGGGCGCGTCTGGAGCATGAGATCGGGGTATCGGTTGTTCAGGGGGTCATCCACATATTTTGTGTAAGCAGGATAGCCCTCAAAACGCTTTGCCCATTGACTGCCATCCCGTTCCTTTGGGTTAACCAGCATCTCCAACGCTTCCTGGAGCCCGAATAGATCTTTTACAACTCCGCGCGGCAGGAAACCCTTCAGGTATGTGAATGCTTCATCCGAAGGTCCAAACCACGCCATGAACCCACCGGGCGCGAGGAAGATGGTCTTGTCCGATAAACCCGCGCTTCTGCTGCGTGGGTTGACATGGATGATCGTCAGCCCCTGACGCGATAATTCTCGTATCAAAAGGGCGATCTGCACTTCGTCAAATGGTGTGAGTGACTCTGCCGATTCGCCCAGGAGCAGCAGTTTGGGTTGACTAATCAGCTCGACTGCGATGCTCAGCTTTCGCCTGTCAACTTCATCCAGCAGCCCGGCGCTCTGATCTCTGGCTTGTGTGAGACCAACGGTCTCCAGCACGCTTTGGCCCCTCTGCTTCCGATCCTGAGAGGACGTTTTGCGCGGCAGCCGCAAGCGGGCTGCATCTTGCAGGATTTCTGTTACCGTTAGGTTTTCGTGCAAAGCCAATTCGGGAGTCACATAACCGATCGTTGGCCGGAAGGACTTCAGGTTGGCATACAAATCCACCCCATCGATCAGGATTTCACCGCTGGACGGCTGAATCAGACCCGCCAGGCATTGCAGGAGGATAGATGTCCTCGAGCGACTCAGACCGGTCAACGCGACCAGCTCACCCGGTTCGATGTGGAAGGAAATATCTGAGAGTAGGTTCGCGCCAGTGCGCGACTTGACCGTCAATCCTTTCGCTTGCAGGAGGACCGCGGTGGTTCCGAGAGCATTTTCCCCGTCATTTTGAACAGGGTCAGTCATAACGGGCTTAATTCCTTCTGTCACATCTGTATTTATGGACATCCTGTTCACCGTGGCAGGAGCATATTCATCTATTCGCTCTTTATCCAGCCTTCGAAAACAAACATTGTCTCAAATCCACTCTAGATGTGAACTAAGCAGGTTGCGTAGGAACTCGATCTTTTTTGGGAGCAAGCACGGCCAGAGTATGCTTGGCTGCCACTGCGGCCCCACTCAGGTTCGGGAGGGTACCTGGCTTTCTCGCATTCGGATGCTTGAGATGAGAAGAAATGCATTCCGCCAGGTTCTCTGGGGTAACTTCATCTGGATCAATCATATCCACCCATTGTTTTGCAGCAAATAACCCAGCGCGTGTGCGCTGTTCCGCGCTTGGACCAGCGCGCGGAATGAGGATCGCAGGAGTCTTATTGCGCAGGATTTCAACGCTTGTGTTATAGCCCGCCATAGCGATCACCAGATCCGCTGCAGAGATATAACTGGTCGAGTCGGTTACGGCTTCCAACATCTGGACGGGGAGGCCTCCGGCTCGACGTTCCAAGTCTGCAATTAATTCCACGGGCATGAAAGGCCCGGTAATGATTGCCAGGACACAGGGCTGGTCTTCCAAGACCTTGGGCAGCGCTTCGATCAGAGTGCTCATCATGGAGTACCCATCGGCGCCGCCGCCTGCCATTATCACAATCAGGCGGGTATCTGCGGTTGTACCTGCCAGGTACCGGGCACGAATGTTATAAGCATTTCTTTCATGATCCAGGTTAGCTACGTAACCACAATAAAACAGCTTCTTGACCGCGCCTTCAGGTAACTGGTATTTTTCGGCCATATCGTAAATGTCCTGCATACCAAACACCAGGATCCGCGTGTAAAAGCGTTCGATCACATCGTAAGCCCCCTCAACCTGCCACCGGTTTATGGTGACCTCCGGGCTGTCAAGAATATCACGCAGCCCCAGAACGTTTTGAGTACGAAGTCCGAAATGCTTCATCGCCTCCAGAGCCGGGAGAAGCTCTCCCATGGCCCCATGCGGCATATGATCCACCAAGAATATATGAGGGGCATAATGGATAAGCGCAGTACTAATCAATTCCTTGCGCAAGTCCAGGATTTCTGGAAACGACATTCGGAGATGAGTTGCCTTCCAATTTCCAGGACCTTCTTTTGCAATGGAAGGCAGTTTTATATAATCATGGTGAGGTGAAATGGGAAAGAACTGTCCTAACTGCGAGTCGGAAAACGTTAGGATAGAAGCTTCCGGACGGAGACGGTAGAGTTCCCAGGCGATCGAGGCCGTCCGTTGCATGTGTCCCAGGCCAAATCCATCCTGGGAATAGATAGCAATTCGCAGACCCTGTTCTGTTTCCATTGTGCTCTCCTATTTCTAAAGGAAAGAATCATCACCAGCTACCATTAACAATAAAGTCAGCTTCTTTCAACTGACGGCACAAATGTAAAATGACAGGTGGTCGAGACCTCAGGAAGATTTCATTGTATTTTAATAGACCTTATTTGTCAACAATTTGTTAACACGGAAGGAAAGGCTCTTGTAAAGGATGTTGGAATACCTTTCTCCATGCACCTGATTCTAATACTGGACTTCCGGCTTACAATACCTTCGCCAATTATGAAGTAGAAGCTGGTTCAAAAACGGGATGAACCATTCCTAATTGGGCGATTTGTTCGAAAATCTCCGCTAATAAATTCCATCAGGCTTTTGCGGAAGTAATTTTATTGTCTGGGAAACATAGCGACACCCGCGATAATGGGATTTCAAATCCGGCACGCTGAACTCCGGGTTACTCTTTTGATACTGCCGTAGAAGTACGGAACTGAAATTCCCCATGAAGAACGACAGCTTGGCGGCATTAGTAACCGCTGCTGGTTTGACATTCATAAAATCGTCCCAACCCCAGTATTGCTTGGCATCCCGGAAATTGAACTCAATCTGAAAGCGTAAAGTGTAGTACTCATAGAGTTTCTTGTACGACAGCTCCAGGTCGGTACTAAACAAAATCACATGAGCTTGTTTCTTGGTCGAAAGGTTGGTTTTCAAAATCACCACAACGTTGATCGGGAAGGCGAACTCGCGGTTGAGCAGGGTGGTCTGGTAGATCTGGGTGCGGACACCCGCTTCGTTGTCATCCTGTTTCAGGAACTTCTTCTTCATCTAGTGGACATCAATCTTGTCACCATACTTTGGATGCGGTCCACGTCCGCGGTGTTTTCCTGCAAAGGGTTCATACAACGCCGCATCCGAACGTAACTTTGAAACATACTGTAAGCCTGCCTGCAGGACCATCCAGGCGCTTGGATAATTTCCAAAATGACCGTCCATCACACCAGATACCGCACTGCCAAAATCCCTTTCAAAACCGCTAGAAATGCCTGCAAAACAGGTTGAATCCGCAACAATTCAGGGCTCATCGCCGGGGGCGCATTTTTCTTGTTCTTGCTACCCTTCGGACGACCCATCGTGCGCTTTTGTGTTTTAGGCGGTTTCTTCTTTTCTTTCGGCTCCTGTTCTTTCTTTTCCTTGATCATTTGAGTTGCTTGTATTGGATACGATTGCCGTTCCTGAACGTCAATCACCGAAAACACAAAGAACGACAATCCCGAGATGACACGGTTTTGCAGGCTGGAAAAGAAGTGCCCGATACCATACGTCTCTTTGCCTGCCTTCCCAAACACGACTTCATCTCCAGCCAAAATATATTCACGATCCGATTTTTGGACCCGGCTCGTAAAAAAGATCCATTGAATTTGCAGCCAGAGTAACGGGGTCTGATACAGCCGTTGAAGAGTGCGATAATTGCCGCCTTTCTCCGTCCATCGGGACAGTTCCAGCATTGTGATCCGTCCGTTGCTGATCAACATGCCACAGATCGCATGGCTCATCTGTTGGATCACGGTCGCTGAAACAACTGGCGCAATACTTTGTAAAAGTGCTACAATTTCGCTCATGGACTTCTCGGGAGTTGTCGTTTGGTAACTTCAACTCTACCCGATTAGCCCTACTTTTTTACATCATCTGTGGCGAAGGTATTGAATTAAGAAACTATATAATTTAGATTAGATTTATCTGTTTTTTGTCGTATAATTTCATAATGCCCGAATGGATTGGGAAGACAATTGGAAATGTCCGGATTGAAAAGCTTCTAGCACGGGGGGGTATGGCAGAGGTCTATTTAGGCTCGCATCTTAATCTTGAGCGTCCAGTAGCGGTCAAACTTTTGCATAGTTTTATCGAGGAAGAACCTTTGCTTCTTGACCGGTTTCAACGAGAGGCGAAGGTGGTGGCGGGATTGCGTCATTCCAACATCGTTCAGCTCTTCGATTTCGATACGGTCGACAGCCACCCGTACATCGTCATGGAGTATTTGAAGGGCCCGACGCTTGCTGCCTACTTGCGTCATTTGCACCATCGAAAAAAGCGCATCCCACCTGACCAAGTCGCGCGGCTTCTCAACGAGTTGTCCCTTGCCTTCGATTACGCCCATGGGCAGGGCGTCATTCATCGTGATATCAAGCCTGGCAATATCATGCTTCATAACAACAAGGACGTCATTCCACTGGATAAACCCCTTACGGATGATGTGGAAGTTGTCATTACAGACTTCGGGCTGGTGCGCATCATGAATGCGGCGACCCAAACGGCCTCGGGCACGGTGAGCGGAACGCCAGCCTACATGTCTCCAGAACAAGCCCGCGGCGATCCGACAGATCATCGTACAGATATCTATTCGCTTGGCATCGTCTTATATGAAATGCTGGCGGGGCGGGTCCCCTTTGAAGCAGATAGTACACTGACTGTGCTGCACATGCAGATCCACACAGCCCCTCCGCCGATCCCCGGGATTGCTCCCAAAGTACAGGATGTGATCGATCATGCCCTGGCCAAGAATCCAGACGATCGTTATAAGAGCAGCGGCGAGCTGGCATTGGATTACTACCGTGCCATTGGCTTGCCCACGAAAACACCAACGGACAGCTTCGCGCAGACAGTTCCCCCAGACGACACAGCGCTCGAATCGCCTGTGTCGAAAGAGCCCGTGCCAACCACGAAGCCAGAACCCGCTGCCAGGCTGGAACCAACATCCGCCCTTGATCCTGAACCCGCGCCAAGGGTTGAACGGGAAGTAAGGATCGATTCGCCAGCCGGGCCCAAGCCAGCGGCGAAGCCGGCACTAAGCCGCGCATGGCTCTGGGTGGGATTGATCTCTCTGGTCGGGATTATCCTTCTCGCCGTTCTCGCCTTTGGCGCCTATCGCTTACTGGCTAATGGGCCGTCGCTTCCCGGTCCAACCGAGACGGCAGCCACTCAAATCTCCAATACCAGCACGAGCCCCTTGCCCTCCGCTACGCCTGCTTTGCCCGCCTTGCCTGAAGCAACGGGCATGGTAATAGTGGACGCCGGAATGTATGAGATTGGCAGAGATCCCGCCGACGATTATCACACTGCCCCGCAGAGTATCTCTCTCGACGAATTCTGGATCGATCAGTATCAGACAACAAATGCCGAATATGAGCTATTCATGACAGAGAAGGGCGCCCCCCCACCGGTGGTCTGGCCCGGCGAGCCGAAGCACCCGGTGCGAGGCGTGACGTGGGATCAGGCCTCGGCGTATTGCGCCTGGAAAACCAAAAGACTGCCAAATGAGGCAGAGTGGGAAGCAGCCGGTCGTGGACCCGGACCGGAGCCACAGCTGCATCCCTGGGGCGAGGACCCCACCGATGGTGGAAATGCCCTCCAATTGCCAAATGACAACACCTATGAAGTGGGCAGCCAGTTCTTTAACGTCAGCCCATTGCAGGTCTATGATATGGTCGGCAACGTCTGGGAATGGGTGGGCGAGCCCTACAGCGGCCTTCCGGCGGGGAACCAGATTTTGCGCGGAGGGCGATTTAGCAATCCGGTTGATTTAGCCTATCGGCTGCCGGTTACGGCCGACGACACAATTGTCCAGTACGCTGGCTTCCGTTGTGCGGCCGATCAGGTCAGGTAAGGAGAAATCAGTATGAAGAGCCAAATCGTTTTCCGTTCGAATTGGGCGAAGTCAATGGCACTTCTGACCATACTTGCCCTTGTGGGCTGCAGCGGACAATTGCCTGTGCCGACACAGCCACCCGCGGCTTCCTCTACCGCCGCAGTGTCTGCAACTACAGAAGTCAGTGCTGAACCCACGGCAACGTCAGCGCCGGAAGTCACAGATCCCAATGTGTTGTATCAGGATGATTTTACAAATCCCGGTACTGGCTGGGCAGAAGATCAGTTTGACAATTACTTTGTGGGCTATCATGAACCGGAGTATTATCACATCGAGATCACAAGTACGAATTACAAAGCCCCAATCATTGTCGAACCGGAGAAGCGCGTCATCGAGGATGGCACGATCGAGCTGGAGGTCTTTACCAATTCAGCCAAGACCGCTACCGACGGTGATTTCCGCTATGGATTGGTTTTCCGCCGCACAGGCGACCAGTACTACGCGTTTACCATCTCGCAGCGCACAAAGAAATGGTATGTGCTCAAAAGTTCTCCGACCGGGCTTGAAGTTCTGAAGGAAGGCACGGAGGGCAGCATTCATGATCTGGATGTGGATGATGTTCTACGCGTAGATGCCCAAGGATCCAGCTTTTTCTTCCACATCAATGACCACCTCATTGATGAAGTCACTGACTCCGCCTATGCCAGCGGAGAGGTCGGCTTCTACGTGGAGAGCTTTGACAGCCCCAGTACACACATCCACTTTAATACACTGACCATTCGGAATTATGAAGCACCTGTGCTGGGCGCCGAAGCGGCCGTGCTGTATCAGGATGATTTTACAAATCCCGGTACTGGATGGACAGAAAAGACATTTGACAATTACTTCATTGGCTATCATGAGCCGGAGTATTACCACATCGAGATCACAAGTACGAATTACAAAGCCCCAATCGTTGTCGAACCGGAGAAGCGCGTCATCGAGGATGCCACGATCGAGCTGGAGGTCTTTACCAATTCAGCCAAGACTGCAGTCGAAGGCGATTTCCGCTATGGATTGGTTTTCCGTCGCTCAGGCGATCAATACTACGCCTTCGCCGTCTCGCAGCGCACAAAGAAATGGTATGTGCTCAAAAGTTCTCCCAACCAGCTGATTACCCTGCAAGAGGGAAGCGACGATAGTATCCACGATCTGGATGTAGGTGATAATTTGCGCGTGGATGCCCAGGGATCTAATTTCTTATTTCACATCAATAGCCGCCTGGTAACACAGATTTCTGACCCGGATTATGCCAGCGGAGAAGTGGGATTCTATGTGGAGAGTTTTGACAGCCCCAATATACATATCCATTTCGATACCTTAACGATTCGAGATGTGCAATTAGATTTGACCTGTGCCGTGAGCGGTGGGACACTGAATGTGCGGAATGGACCCAGTACATCATTTGCTCAAGTTGGCATTCTATCCGATGGCGATATCGTCGAAGCCCTGGGAATCAGCTCCACCCAATGGATCAAATTTATCTTGAAAGGGAGTGAAGAACCCGGCTGGGTTTCCTATGATGACGGATTTATGTCTTGTACCCCGACGGTCGATCTCTTTCCTGTCGTTAGTGAATAGGGAAACCGCATACAGCTGACAATAGACCGTATCTCGGGCAGCAAGGCGATATTGGCTTCCGGTGCTTGGTTGCCATTCTTCGTTCGAGCAGGCTAACAAGGCAAATCGGATATCGAATCAAGAGAATGACGTACCCGAAGTATCTTTATAGAACTAGGCGAAAATCATTCATGTAGGGAGTTCAAGTGGTTCCAGAGTGAAAAGCAAATAAGCCCACGTCAGGTTATTGAATCGAGTAGGGAGCGGTGATTAACCGCCCCCTCTCACACCACCGGACATGCGGGTCCGCATCCGGCGGTTCAATGAGAATAACGTA
>JBDTPH010000227.1:0-7261 GCA_039932795.1 Chloroflexota bacterium | reverse complement strand
AAATCAAAACGGTCCTTTTCTCCTCCTTAGCCACCTGCCGCCCAGAATCAGGGATATCAAGACGAACGTGATCGCAAGCCATGAGAATGCAGTCAGGTCGGTTGCAATGCCCACGGCCAGGAATGTAAGCCCCAAAATAAGGAAAATGGTGGATGCTCTCTTTTGTTTCATCCCGTGATTATACTTTTAGTTATCAGTTTTTTATGTGACCCTGTGGGATATAGGATCAATTACATAATACAGCCGTTCCACTATTGCAATTCAACGGGTTTATGTAATAATGTTTTAAAAATACTTTGCGAGGTGAACACATGCGTATCTGCATTCTTACGGATGAAGTAGTTGAGGAGTTCGATCCGGGTCCTTACATGCAAGGATTTGACTGGGAAATGGTCACCATGACTGACCCTGTCATGGATGTTTTACGCGCACTGGATGCGCGCAAGGAATTCGATGTCTATTTGAATATTTGTGAAGGGTATGAACACGACGAAGACTCGGATTGGGCGTATCAGGGGATTGATGTGGTGAACGCTCTCGAGGAGCTTAACCTTCCCTATACGGGGGCCACGCCGGGTTTCTTCGATCCCACCCGTGAACAGATGCAGGCTGCGGCGGATGCACATGGAGTCGGTTTTGCAAAAGGCTACCGTGTCACGAGCGTTGAGGAAGCGTTGGAACTTGTCAAGAATCTTCGTTATCCGATCATGGTAAAACATCCGAAGAGCTACGGCAGCATGGGGATGTTTCGTGAGTCACGGGCAGATACGCTTGAACAGGTTGCCCGGCAGGTGGAACGTGTCTGTGCAGAATTTGGTGGGGCCCGCATGGAAGAGTTTATCGTGGGGCAGGAATACAACGTTCTTGTGGTGGATAACCCGGATGATTTTGAGAATCCGATTGCGTACCCGCCTGTCGAACTGGTCTTCCCCCCGGGTGAGGAATTCTGGCATACAGACGTGAAGTGGGATTACAACGTTCCGTTCGATTTCAAGCGGGTCACTGATCCTGAATTGATCGCACGCCTGCATGACACTGCCATTCGCATGTACCAGGCAATGAACGGAGTAGCGTACGGGCGCTGTGACATCCGCATGAATGACCAGGGAGAATTGTTCGTTCTGGAGATCAACCCAAATGCAGCGATCATGCTCACGCCTGCGGAATATGGACCTGCCGATTACATGATCCTGTACGATGAAGGCGGCTATACACTTTTCTTTGAGCGCATCATTAAGGTGGCGCTTGCGCGTCATAAAACAAAAACAGCCGCGCAGTAAACCTATCCAGGCAAGCTACTGATCTCTCTTGTCCGTTCCGAAATGGCCGATGCAGTTGCAAGAATCACTGTGTCGTCCATTTTTTCTTCGCCGATCATCATCCCTTCGGCCTCGGCGAGCGCGGCAAGAATCTTTCGAAGCAGGCGCTTTGATTCGGTTGGAACCTGTCCAATTGCAGCCAATGTCTTATCGATCTGAACGGTATGCTGGGCAAAGTGTGCTTCGTAGCGCTGAAGTCTGTGCCTGATCGGGAAACGCGTCTCCTCCCAAAACGTGGCGGACAGATTCAGTTCACTGTCCGTAATAGTACTGAACTCTTCAATGATCGTGGGATGGAAGGCTCGATGGTATGCCAGCATTCCCTCAAGTGGACCCGAGGTGAGGGTCTTGTATTCCTCTTCACCCATGCCGCTAATTCTCGTTTCATCCTCCTCCGACATTTGATCCGGTGTCCATGTTCCTGTGCGGTGACCTTCCAACGCATGGCGAACCACTGCAGTGAAACCGATATCTGTACCCAGTATATGTGCGTAGGCACGTCTGACAGACCACTCGCCCTCGGCGGGAGCGCGGTTGATATCTTCAGCCGCTAGGCCCATAATGGCGGCCTGCAAATCCATATATGCAGAGTGGTACTGACTCAGGATATGCTGGGCAGCTGTCGGCTTGGAACGAAGTGTGGAAAGAGTCACGGCCAGGTGGCGCAATTCCTGCAGAGTCACAAAGAAGGCGAAGCGAATCCCTTCCTCGCCATGGTCTTTCCAGATCCATTCACGCTCCAGATCCTTTTCGGAGAGCGGAAGCATGAGCACGGCAAAATCCATCACTGCAAGATTCAGATTTGAGTTAAACATGATCATTCCTTTCTAAAATCAGAAGGCGCGACAGGCTGGTGAACAAAGAAACGCTTCTTGCCCCATTGATACAGCAGTACAATCCCCACCAATGACAGACCGCCCAACAGATAAGCTCCCAGCACGTCACTGGCCCAATGCTGGCCCAGATAGATACGCGATACACCCACCAAAAGGATCAAGACCCCAAAAAGTCCCAGCAAAAGGCTGCGCTGCATCGATCGTTTGAGCAGGGTGTACGCCAGATACCAGATGAAACCAAACACGATCGTATAGAACATGACATGTGCGCTGGGGAAACTATAACTCTTGAGTACTTCAAAAATATCCACCAGGTCTGCAGCAGGGCGCGGCCGCTGGATCAGGTTCTTGACCCATTCATTGATCACACCTGAGATAAGTGCGGCCAGCAGTGAGGTGACCGACTCCCAATGCAGCCCGTACAGGTGGAGCACGAGCGCGATCAGCAAAATGATGATGATCGACTGAGGGTAAAAACCTGGCCAGCTTATGAGTCTCATGAAGTCTGAAAATAAGGGAAAATCGATCGATTGTATGGCACGTGTTATTTGAATATCAAGGGGAAAAGAAGTTGTGGTTTCGACTAGAACTGCCAGCAGGATAAATAGGCCAAGTGCTGAGAAGAGTGCAGCCTGGAATACTACAGCCCGATATCGTCGCCTAGAAGGCGAGGCAGTCTCCACCTTTGCCGCTTGCTGTATCTCAGCTCGAGTCATTTCAACAGGTTTTTCACCAGGTTGTTCTGGCATTCCAGGTTTTTCCTCACAAGTACAGATCATTAAAGTCGTTCCCCAAAAACACATCCCGTAATTCATCGGGAGAGCATTCACCCAGTTCGTTTACCTTTGCATGGATTCCAAATATTCCAGGACTTCCTTCGCTTCATCGCCTCCGGCCTTGGTGTGGGCGATCAGCGGAATACCATGCGGAACCGGCGTTTTGATCGCATCGGGGAAGGCGCTCAACGCCGCTTTCACGCAATCCAGTTTGCCAGGCATGGCCGCCGCGAACAGATCGAGCCGCGCTCCGTTTTCGAGCAGGAAGTCTGCAATGTCTTTTCTACCCATGTGCGCGGCCGCGCCCAATCCTGTTTCAAAATCTCCAGCGCCCCAATCCCAACTGGCATTGATCAGCGCAGGTTCCTGGGCGAGCAATTCCTGAACGCGATGTAGATCTCCGTGTGAGTTACCGACAAACTCCTGCACAAGACTCGGTTCCAATGGCGGTTTTGGTTCCATTTGTTTCTCCTACTTTATGTTCTACAGGTATTTTCTGGATCCGTTTCAACGATAAGCTGCTGAATTACAGGTAATTAATGGGTTGATTTTACTTCATCATACTCCTGGCTTTGTTTGTTAAAAAGATCAGAAGGTGTGCCTCTGAGAGTCATTTCAAAAAAGGACAGCAGGTAGTCATCAATGATCGTTGTCACGCGCCTGCCATTGATGGGACCCTTGAGTCCCAGTTGTGGTGTAAGCGGGGAGAGGAGAGGCAGGTCACTAAAGTCGTAATGGGCAGTTCCTTCAATGGATACGGCCCCAACTGCTTGTTTGGAATTTGCATGGAACCCGTCAAATAAGCGGTTGTTGATGCTGCCCACATCATCTGTCCAAACCTGGCTAAACATGAAGAACGAGGGCTGCGTGACTCCGCTCTCAAGCACTTCATACGAGACGGGACGCATGAACGGATCCTGTCCGAATAAAGCCTTGCAGCGCGTATCCGTTCCACAAAATTGGATCGCCGCACCGCCGCCCGTTGAATGTCCGTATACGCCTACGAGTGATAGATCAATTGAGTTAAAAAATTGACTGTTGGAATCACCATTCTGTTCTCCAATGAAATCCAACGCGAAACCCATATCGCCTGCCCACTGGTCTGCCAGTGTATGCGCGGCAATATCGTATTCGTCATCGGGTGCGCCCTCGGGCAACGCGGACGGGTTGTTCGCTGCAACCGTCCCATCATCGAACACGGTGACCACTGCGCCGTAGGTGTGCTGCACACCGATAACAACATATCCATGGCTGGCAAGCTGCAATGCCTGGCCTGTGTTCTGGGCATTGAATCCGTTCCAGCCATGTGAGAAGAGAATGACAGGATAACCATCATTCGTTGATGCGAGTTTGGAATCTTTATACGCTGGCAATTTGACCAGCGCAAGATGATCGAGAAAGAAGGGCGGCAAGTCCAAAATGCCTGTGGAAATGGAGCGGCTAAACACTTTGGCATGATTCATCCATTGGGCGCGCTCGTCGGCTGGACCCGGTTCGGCTGGGTACCAGACCTGGATCTGGAACCGACGCGCCTCATCTTTCCCCGAATACAGTTCTGTCCGCGAAGAGTCAGTCAGCTCGTAGATCGTTGTGCCCACTTCGTAGGGTCCGCTCGGAGCAGGGATGGACGGGACAGGCAGTATGGTCGGAAGTGCTGTCGAAACGGCGAGCAGGATCAGGGCCAGGGTGGATGCAAGCGGTTTCCAATCCCCAGTCGATCTGATCTTGAGCAGCGCGCTGAGCATGAGCGCGGCTGTCAGCACATAGATCGGGATCATCTGCCAGCGATAGCCTTCCAGCGCGAAATGGATCAAGGTGACGAGAAGCGCGGCCGCGGGCGCAAGCCGAATCGCAAACGGACGTGGGTGTTTCCACAATAAATAGACAACAAGCAGCAGCGTAACAATGATTTCAAGGGGTCGCATATTATTCCTGTGATAGATAAGCGTTGGGGTAAATTCCCTGCTTCACTTCGTCGATCAGGCGGGCAAACGTATCTCTTGCGATCTGGGCCTCAGCGGGTGTGAGCAGATTTCTGGAGAGTGCATCCTCGAACTCCTCCATATCCAATTCGAACAATTTTCCAGCCGGAGTGAGCCAGATATCGAGGAACCAATCCGTCATGCGATAGCCGCTCTCAGTTCTGCTGAGCGGCGTGCCGATATCCGAATAATATCCAAGTGTCTTTCGCTGTTTATCCTGAAATTGCAGCACGTTGAAATGTTCCTGAAAAAAATAGACTTTGGTAATACAGGCAACGCGCTGCCACCTGGAAATAAAGCCATTGAGTTGCAGACTGTGTGTCAGTTTTTTCGCGACCTGGCTCGGAAATAGGTTGAAGGTTTTTATACAGTGTTCGTTTTCGAACAGCAGGTCCTCAATATATTCAGTGACGTCCTTTCCAGGACGCGTATATTCAATGATCGCTTGAGGAGGAGTTAGAGTCATGCGGCCTGCAAAGCCTCCTGCCCGGCCGCGTATGCCTGTGCATAGAGCGTGTTCGTGACCAGGGTGAGATATGCAGAATAGGGGATCATCAGGAACGGAACAATGCACATCAGGACGAGGGTGATCATGGCGATCTGGATCACCAAACCAAAGATAAATGATGCAATCATGATCGTGACATAGGTCGCCACGAACTGCCCGAGGGCTTTGCGGAAGACCTGCCACCACTCCTTGAATTCAAAGGTTGCAGCAAACGAACGTTTGCTCACCATGTGTGCCTGTGCCGCAGGGATGATGACCGCGTATGGCAGCGCAAGTATCGAGAAAACAATGATGGATGTAATGCCAATGAAAAAGAGGATGCCGCTGATCGGTGCAAGCGAGCGCGCTCCCTCCTCTGCCAATGCTGCAAAGCCGGCCGAGCCGCTGATGATGGAAATGATGCCGCATCCCATGAAGATCATCAGCGGCAGCATCAAGACCAGCTGTGCTCCGTACAGTCGCAGCCCATCCATGAACATTTCCGACCAGTCGCTTCCCTGCCACGCCGGCATGGATGGCGCTTTTTTCTCGTCGATGACCTGGCGCATGATCTTAACTGTGTATCCCATCAAAAGTATGAACGGGAGAATGGGGATAATAAATCCCGCCAGAGTGACAGCGCATGCGATCAGGAATTGCCTGCTTGAGTCCGCATCACGAAATGGGAAGGAGAGTGTTTCCTGAAAGTTGTTGTTCATGGATTGTCCTTTTTGCAGAGAGTGTTTTGATGCCCACGGCAGTGATTGTACATGAAATTACAGCCGTGCGGATGGCATTGCGAAGACATGAACGATGCATGGTTCAGCCGCGTCCATCCATCCAAATCCTACGCCCGCCTGTACGCGCTTTCAAATGTCGGTTCCCTGCTTGGCTGCTCGCTTATCCCGTTCTGATCGAGCCCAATCTATCCCTGCGCGCACAGGGATGGATGTGGTATGCAGGCTTCGCGCTTTATGGACTATTGACAGGCTGGGCCGCCATTCAAAGCAGACAAGCTGCGCTTCCCTCTACGCCGACAGTTGCTCCCGTCACATCCAGCGGACGCCCATCCTTTGCCTTGATGTCGTTATGGATCGCGCTCAGCGCGACCGCCTCACTGTTCCTTTTATCGGTGACCAATCAAATCTCGCAGGAAGTGGCGGTGTTTCCCTTCCTGTGGATACTGCCGCTCACCATTTATTTACTATCTTTCATCCTGACCTTTTCAGGCGAGTGCGGCTGCAACCGTAAATTCCATGCAATGCTGTTTATCCTCTCCGTCGTATTGACGTTGTTTGTCATGCTCAATTCCACAAGCCTGCATGTCTACTGGCAGATCCTGGCGTATTGCCTGCTGTTGTTTGCGGCATGCATGCTTTGTCACGGAGAGTTGTACCTGCTGCGACCTCCTGCCGAGCATCTGACCACGTTCTACTTGATGGTTTCTGTTGGCGGCGCATTAGGCAGAATCTTCGTCAGCCTGATCGCTCCAGTCATTTTCAATGGCTATTGGAAATTCTTCGTTGCACTGGCAATGACGGTTGCTATTCTGCTGACCGTGCTTCGCGGGGACCATGTCACTCTGAGCGAAGCGAAGAGTCTCAATGCCCGCGCGAGATTCGTGTTCACAGTCTTTGCACTTGTCACTGTCATGCTGGGAGTGCTGAGCACTTACTTCTCTGGTGCCTTATTCTCGAAACGGAATTTCTACGGTGTGATCCGCGTCCGCGAAATGATCCCCGATGGTTCCAGCGAAACTGCGTATGTCATGTCGCATGGGATTACGGTGCATGGAATGCAGTTTATCAATCCTGAAATACATGACCTGCCAACCACGTATTATGTCCGTGACGGTGGGGCG
>JBDTPH010000226.1:0-8614 GCA_039932795.1 Chloroflexota bacterium | reverse complement strand
GTCAATGACTTCCTTGAGGAGCGTGCACTTGTAGGTATGACAAAAACGCGGATATTCAGGAGAAGTATAGATCGCACACACGCCCTGCCAGAGTGGACAGGGTTGGCTAAACCCCCGCTGCCTGGGGTCGGAGCCCAGGACGTTCAACCCCAGCGCCTGAGCCGAATCCAGTTCCGCCGATCTGAGTTTTGCCCAGATAAATAGATGACCGGTGCAACACAACCCGCAGGATTTGCATAGGGTGGTTGCTGGAGATTCAGTTGTTTCGCCGGTCATGCAGGGAATCATAACCTACTAACATTAAGTCGAGGGTCACGATACGCCCTGCGCTGGGCACGCAGGGCTGCCTGACTATCATGTAATGACCATTTATAACCCATCAAACAGATCGCGGTACCTGCGGTGATTTCCGTTGACAGGAGGATACGCCCGCATGTAATCCTCCCGTTCTCCAAACACTTTGGTTATGAAACCCATCAATCCGCGGCGCATTCCCACACCTCCCTGTGATGCATGCTGCGCGCCCGCTTCACTCTTGATCGCTGCCACCGGGCGGATATCCAGCCGCACATGCACCGGGAAATCCACTTCGGCGAGTTCCTTCAGGTTGATATCGCCATTGCGGCCGAACTTGGTGGGGTCCTTGCCAAACAAAGGCATGAGACGCGTAGTCCAGCGCAGAAACCAGCGCGGGAAAACCTGGTAGTAAAGCGCACGCGGTTTAAACGGAGACCCCGCTTCGGGGTGGAAGGAGGCGTCATCCGCTTTTTCGAAGGCAAGCACTGTCGCCTTGTGAATATGGATGTGGTCGGGATGTTTATATCCACCGATCGGGTCGAATGTGATGACGATATCTGCCTTGAGCTCGCGGATGTATTTGACCACACGGCCCGCTACTTCATCAATGGAATGGTTGATCTGTGCATCGGGGTGATTGTTGTCTTCCATGCCGGGCATGCCCGAATCGCGATATCCCAGAAAGAAGACTTCCTTCAAGCCAAGAATCTTCGCGGCACGCATTAACTCGCCTGTACGAAGCTCAGCCGTGTTGGTAAAACCCTTCAGGAATTCCTCGTCAACTGTGCCTGCCTCCCCGCGCGTCGCACAAACGTAATACGTGTCATATCCTTTGCCTGCATACAGCGCGAGTGTGCCGCCTACACCGAATGATTCATCGTCGGGATGTGCCAGAACTGCCAAAATCGTTTTTGTCATGTTTCCTCGTATAATATTTATCGTAACCAGAGTTCCAGACGTTGGCTGCCAGCCAAAAATTACAGGAGACTTAATGAAATTCGAGACATTAGCCATACACGCGGGACAGGAACCCGACCCGAACAACGGTGCGGTGATGACGCCCGTATACCTCACATCCACGTATATGCAGGATGGCGTTGGCAAGCCGCGTCAGGGATATGAATATTCGCGCACCATGAATCCCACTCGCAAAGCCCTGCAGGATTGTCTTGCCGCGCTGGAAGGCGGAAGCTACGGCCTGGCGTTTGCCTCCGGGCTCGCGGCAACCGACACCGTCCTGCGATTACTCAATGCGGATTCACATGTGCTGGCGGGCAATGACGTGTATGGCGGCACCTTCCGTTTATTTGACAAAGTGCTGCGCCGCTCCAGCCTGGACTTTACGTTTGCCGATACCACCGATCCTGAATCGGTGGCTGAGGCTTTGACTCCGTCCACGCGGCTCGTCTGGCTGGAGACTCCGACCAATCCCTACCTCCGTATTACCGATATTCGTGCGGTTGCCGAAATTGTTCACGCACACCCAAACAATCCATTGCTTGTGGTGGATAACACGTTTGCGACCCCCTACCTGCAACGTCCGCTGGAGCTGGGCGCGGATGTTGTTGTGCATTCCATGACGAAATACCTGGGTGGCCACTCGGATGTGGTCGGTGGCGCGGTCATTGTGAAAGACAAGGAGCTTGCCGATCAATTGTACTTCCTGCAGAACGCGGTCGGCGCAGTGATCGGACCGATGGATTCATTCCTCGTATTACGTGGCATCAAGACGCTCCCATTGCGAATGGAACGCCATGCAGAAAACGCGATGGCTATCGTTGAGTTTCTCGAAGAACATCCCCAGGTGGAAAGTCTGATCTATCCATTCCATTCAGCGCATCCACAATATAAAGTTGCCCGGCAGCAAATGAAGAACGGTGGCGGAATGATCTCATTCATCATGAAGGGTGGACGTGAGGCGGCCATCAAGGTTGTCGAAAGTACAAAAATATTCACGCTCGCTGAGTCACTCGGCGGCGTCGAGTCTTTGATCGAAGTCCCCGCCTCGATGACTCATCTCTCAGTGGCTGGCTCACAGCTGGATGTCGATCCCGGGTTGGTCAGGTTGTCAGTAGGGATTGAGCATCAGGATGATCTGATCGAGGATATAAAGCAGGCACTGGATAAAGCATAAAAAAAGTGGGCTTCGTTGCGAAGCCCACTTTTTACAGTGCGTGTATCGCGACCAATGTCACGTCGTCATCCTGCTTGGCCCCGCTTTGATAGAGCATCAGTCCATCGAATAACTGGTCGCAACCCGATTGGGCCGTGACCGGCCCCAAGCCGGACATTGTCTGTTTGATCCGCTGCAATCCAAACGGTTCACCTTTCGGGTTGCGGCAGTCTGTCATTCCATCTGTGAACATTACCAGCATGGAGCCTTTTGGCAACTGGACTGTAAATTCATCCAGCGTAATATTCTCCCACAGGCCCAGGGCCATGCCGGGCTTATGCGGCAGGCGCTGGACATCACCATCCGCGGTTAGCAACAGGGGAGGTTCATGCCCGGCCCGGGCATAGGAAAATTCGCCTGTGTCGGTATCAAGCACACCGTACAGAGCGGTTACAAACTGCGTGGATTTTTCGAGGCGCGTAACATGGCTGTTCACACGCAGCAACACATCCACAGGTGATGTTGTACTGTCTGCTTCCGCGATGATCAGGGCATGCGACCTTGCCATGAAGATGGCAGACGGCACGCCCTTATCTGCCACATCTCCGATGACTACACCGACTTTGTGATTATCCAAAATAAAAACATCGTAAAAGTCACCACCCACCTGCCGTGCCGGAAGGATGCGTCCCCCGAAGTCAAAACCTTCCACCAGGGGAAGAACATCGGGCAGGATGGACATCTGGATGTCGGCAGCAACCTGCAGTTCCCGGTCCAGGCGTTCCTTTTCGATCAACTGCTCCTGTGCGGCCTTGAGTTCATCAAAAGCCTGCTGAAGCTGACGATTCTTTTCTGTCAGGTCACGGAAAGTTGAGATGTTCGTGTTGTCGAGGCGGCGACTCAATACATTGACCATCGTGCTCGCAAGATGAGGATGACGCTGCAGCAGATCCATCAACTGAGTCCGACTGATGCTGAGCAGGACAATATCGTCACGCGCTCGGACACTGGCTGTGCGCGGCGCCCCGGTTACCAGACTCATTTCGCCCAAATATTCACCCGCCTGAACGATGTTGAGGATCAATTCGTTGGTCGTATCCGGCGCCATCAGGATCTCAAGTTCCCCACTCACCACCACGTACATATGCTCACCCGGGTCTCCCTCTCGAAAGAGGATCTCACCAGGCTTGAGATTGACGACTTCCATACCTTCCCGAATCAAATCCAGTTCATCGACTGGAAGGTCGGTAAAGAAGGGTATACGGGCAAGTAGATTTACAGACATAGGCTTGTTTCTATTTTACACGAAAGACTGTGTTTCTAGGCTACCCACATGTCGAACGCAAACAACATGGCAAGCGCACCCATAATCAGTATGCTCAGGATCGTCCAGGCCCGGTCAAAGACCGGATTCTTTCCCCAATAGGCCAGTGCAACGATCATTTCCAGCGGCACAGTCAGCAGGAAGTAACTGAGCGAACCAAAGAGGCTCGCTCCTGCGCTGGTATCCTTGAAAAAGCGGATGTAGTTTTCGAACCCGATAAAGCGCGGCCAGGATCGGCAGCGCCTTGAGGAACACAAATCCGATCAGCCAGGGGGAAAGGAACAACAAGCCGACCCGCGCTTCCTGTTGGAGCCGCGGACGTTTGGATGGCCTGCTTTTCATCCACTCCCCGCTCCGATGCACAATGTTCATACTGTCTCTTTTCTTAAAATTCAACGACTTCCTTGCCGGCAAGTTTATCCTGGATGCGTGCGATCACCGTTTCAAGATGATTCTTCTGATGCACGAAGTCAAGGTCATCCGTCCTGATCGTGAGCACTGGGCACATGTCAAACGCACCCAGCCAGTCGTTGTAGAAGGAATCGAGCAGGGTCAAATATTCAGGCGTGATGCCTGTTTCCATATTGCGGGCGCGACGGCGAATCCGATCCATCAAAACGTTCACAGGTGCTTTAAGGTAGATCAACAGGTTCGGCTGCGGCAGCCCGGCCATCACGATCTCAAAGAGTCGGCGGTATGCCAGATAGTCACGCTCGGCCACATCGCCCATATGATGCAGGGCACGCGCAAAAATAAAAAAATCCTCATGGATGCTGCGGTCCAGGATCGCAGAACGCGGATCGTGCACTGCTTCCAGATACTGCTCGGCGCGGTGTCCCAGAAAAAAGACCTGCAAATGGAAGGCCCAGGCACGCATGTCGGAATAAAAATCAGCCAGGTAGGGATTATCTGCCACAGACTCATACCCCGTCCACCAGTTCAGCCGCGCACCGATCCGCTCTGTTAATGATGTTTTTCCAACGCCGATGTTTCCTGCTACAACAACAAGATGCTTGGTCATATGCGCCTCATGGATCGAAGATGATTATCGGAGTATAGGCCTAGCAAACAAATTTGTCGAGACCACACAGTTCATTGTGGGTATAATTTCGCGTTGCACAGGTTTTCAATGAGTGGATTCTTTGCAAAGACTTCAAGCTTATTTTCAAGAGAGACAACACAATATGACCTCATCGCTCAGGATAAAAGACGCATCAGGCTGGACAATGTTCATCTTTGGAGCCCTCGCGCTTGGTCTTGGAGAAGTAGGAAAGTAACATCATGCACTCAACATGGATCGAACACAAAGGCAAAAGAATCTTCTACCAGGATTTCTCCAAAAACTTTTATCACTCTGCAGCAGTGAAAACAGAACTGGCTGAAGTACAAAAGATCGTTACTGCAGAACCCAAAGACTCTGTGCTTGTGCTTTCTGATTTTCGCGACACAACTGTCGGCAGTGAGCTGCTCTCCTCCATGAACGACGCATCAACAGCCACGAAGACCCACGTCCGCAAAACAGCCGTCCTGGGTGTAACAGGGATGAAGCGCAAACTGGCAGACATCTTGACAGCGCTGACGGGTCAGCCGCTTAAGTATTTCGACGATATCGAATCTGCCAAGGATTGGCTGGCAGAAGACTAACGATACAAACTCCGGGATTTTCATCTCGGAGTTTTTCTTTCCACATTGCAAATGTTTGACTCGCTACATCACCGGTCATGATGTCCACCGCCAGGCATGTTGGATAAAGCCTTCTGTTATAATTTCCTTTCTCAGGCAAAACGTGGAAAAAAATCGGATTTATCTTCCAGCAGGGATTGCAGGCCTGCTTGTTATCTGTATCTACGCCTGGTTTATCAGCATCGGGCCATGGCGCACTCGGGGCTATACGAGCGACTATTATTACCAGCTCGCGACTTCTTTCCAACATGGGCAGCTCTCACTGGAAACCAGGCCAGACCCGGCCTTGCTTGCATTACCCGACCCTTACGACCTCAAGGCAAGGAAGGGTATCCCGGTAGTGGGAGATGCATCCCTGTACGAGGGCAGGTATTACTTATATTTCGGGCCCTTCCCAAGCCTGGTGCTGGCGGTCATCGCCAATATCTTTCCTGTAAAAACAGGGGACCAGGCTTTTGTATATATTTTTATTGGGGGCCTGTTCTGCGTGCAAAGCCTGTTATTCCTGGCGATCTTTCGCCGTTTTTTTAGCGATCTGCCGAACGGGATCATACCCCTGGGAATACTGATACTCGGGCTGACGGGACCATTTGCCAGGATGTTGACCCATCCGTTCATTCATGAGGCGGCCATCAGCGGCGGACAGTTCTTTGCCACAGCCGGCTTTTACTTTGCGTTTCTGGCTTTGAAGGAGAAGCCGATCAAACACTGGAAATTGTTGGCAGCCGGTATTTTATGGTCTTGTTCTATTTCGACAAGAATTACTCAACTGGTTCCGATCAGTGTTATGGTGGTCATCACATGGCTTTTCATTTTCAATGAAAACCGAAAATTAAAATTGGATTCGAAATTGGGAAGTGCAACCCTGGCGCTGATAGCCCCTCTTTTACTTTGCGGGGTACTTCTGGCCTGGTACAACTGGGCACGCTTCGACTCGCTTTTTGAATTCGGTCTTTATTACCAGCTTGCAGGTTTTAATCTTCAGGCGAATTACCCATCCCTGTTTTCAGATGTTTACATCATTCAGAATATCTACAACTATTTCCTGAATCCGTTTGAGATGAGAGGCAGTTTTCCGTTTGCATATGCGGTAGCCGGTACTGAAAACCCGGTTTTTCCTTTTTACGAATTACCCAGGCTGTATGCGGTGGAAGGAAAATTCGCAGGATTGCTCTATAGTACGCCGTTTCTTATCTTCTCCATATCCCCGCTATTAATACTTATTATCAGATGTACAACAATGTTCAAACCAGGCAACAAGAAGGATAATTTGTGTAATTTTTTCGATTGGACAGCGTTCAGTCTGATAGGATCGTTCATTGCAGGATCCATCCCGATTTTGCTGCTGTTCTATGTTGGCTTTCGATACGAGACTGAATTTATAACAAGCCTGTCCATGCTTGGATTAATAGGGTTCTGCCAGGGCTGGCTGCTTCTGAGAGGGACGACTGCGGGACAGTTATTTGCCTGGTCTGGTATCGGTCTGGCAGTATTCTCCGTTCTGGTAAATATTGCGCTGGCATTCACCGGCCGCACTGGTTGATCACCAGGCAGTATCAGTTTTAGTGTCAAGCTTCCGAAGCATCACGGTTCGTTGATATAATGACCTCGTTATCCTTCTGGAGGAGAAAAATACATGATATATAAAATTTTGTTTGGCACGGATGGCTGGCGCGGGGTTATCGCAGAAGATTACACCTTCGATAACGTCCGACGTGCGGCACAGGGATTTGCATCGTATTTGCTGGAACAAGGCAGGCAGGGACAATGGGTCGTTGTGGGGCACGACAAACGCTTTCATTCCGAGAATTTTGCAGCAACCACCGCTGAAGTATTGGCTGCTAATGGACTCAATGTTTATTTAACGAATGGGGCCACACCGACTCCGGTCATTGCCTTCGCCGTCGTGAATAAGAAAGCCTGTGGCGCGGTCAATATCACTGCATCGCATAACCCTGCCACGGATAACGGATTCAAAGTGCGGGATGAGAACGGTGGCGCAATTGACCCGCATGGTCTTAAAACGATCGAGACCCTGATCCCGGATTCCGTTGATGCCGTGAATCGCATCCTGTTGAACGATGCCATGCGTGATGGCAGAGTCGTCATGTTTGACGCGTCCGAAGCCTATATGGCGCACATCCAAAAGTTTGTGGATATCCAACAGATCAAAGACGCAGGCTTCACCGTAATGGTGGATGCCATGTGGGGTAACGGTGCAGGCTGGTTCACAAACCTGCTGGGTGGCGGGAAAACAAAAATAATTGAAATCCATAACCATCGCAACCCATCCTTCCCTGAAATGAAACGACCTGAGCCCATCCGCCCAAATATAGACGTGGGTCTCAAAGCGACAGTGAAGAATGGTGCAGATATCCTGCTCGTCACAGATGGCGATGCTGACCGCTGTGGTATCGGCGATGAAAACGGCGAGTTTATAAACCAATTGCGTGTGTACGCCCTGCTCGCCCTCTACCTGCTCGAAGTTCGCGGCGAACGCGGCCCCATCGTCAAAACCCTGTCAACGACCACAATGCTTAACAAACTGGGGAAGCTGTATGATGTACCTGTCTATGAAACCGCCGTAGGATTCAAATACGTTGCGCCAAAGATGATGGAGACCGATGCGCTTATCGGTGGTGAAGAAAGCGGCGGTTATGCATTCCGCGGCAATGTACCTGAACGCGACGGGATCTTGGCGGGCTTGTACATGCTTGATTTCATGGTGCGGACAGGCAAGAAGCCAACTGAATTACTGAAGATGTT
The DNA here is from genome assembly GCA_039932795.1 of Chloroflexota bacterium. Taxonomy (GTDB): domain Bacteria; phylum Chloroflexota; class Anaerolineae; order Anaerolineales; family Villigracilaceae; genus Defluviilinea. The sequence continues at coordinate 431 of JBDTPH010000226.1, read as the reverse complement.
GTTCGACAAAGTCGGCGAACATTTCTATGATCGTGTGGATACTCCCTTTTCAGGCGACCGCAAGACGCGTGAGCAGATCATTCTTGGCGCCAAGCCTGAAACGATTGGTGGCCTGAAAGTAACAGAACTCATCACAGTAGATGGCTTTCAATTCAAGCTCGAGGACGGCGGATGGCTCCTGATCCGGTTCAGTGGTACGGAGCCGATCATGCGAGTCTATTGCGAGACCACACATCAGGACAAGGTGAAGGCAATCCTCGAAGACGGCTTGAAAATTGCAGGGATCACGTAGTCTGTATCCGTGGAATAAAACAGGAAAAGTCCCGCCGCCATGGCTGGGACTTTTCATTTCGAATGCATGAGCGGTAGCTTTTGGTTTCGCCTCGTGACACCAGCGCGTTGTCTGTTATAATTTTCACAATCTTTGTCCG
>JBDTPH010000225.1:0-4045 GCA_039932795.1 Chloroflexota bacterium | reverse complement strand
TTCTCAGTGTCTCTGTGGCGAGAATTACTTCCCCTTGATCATCTGCCTTGCCACCTGCATCAACTCATATGCGGAACGGAGGGTCCCCTCGCCCACTTCGCCGAGCATCTGCGAGAGTTCCAGCAGGCGCGGTTCGCCTTCGAGACGGTCGACGCGCGTCAATGTGCGGTTGCCCTGAATCAGTTTCTGCACCTGATAATGTTCATCGCCGAACGCAGCCAGTTGTGGGAGATGCGTCACACAAAAGACCTGGTGTGAGCGGGAGAGGTTCCAGAGTTTCTGTCCCACAGTCATGCCGACGCGCCCGCCGATACCCTGATCGATCTCGTCGAAGATCAGGGACGGCACTTCATCGGCCTTGGCAAGCACATTCTTCAACCCCAACATCAAACGCGATGTCTCACCACCTGAGGCGATCTTTGCCAGTGGCTTGAGTCCTTCACCGGGATTCGGCGCGACCAGGAATTCAATCCTGTCAAATCCGTTTTGGTCGAAGGCAAGGCGCGTGCCGTTTTCAATGGGTGCGCCGTTCGGGTCGGGTTTGGTCTGGAAATCAACGCCGAATTTCGCTTCCGCCATGCGCAGGTCATCCAATTCGGTTTCGATGCCACTGCCCATCGTCAGCGCGGCAGACTTGCGCTTCTCACTCAATACACTTCCCTGCTTCGCAAGCTTTTCCAACAGTTTGGCTTCCTGCATCTCAAGTTCCTGAATGCGTTCCGCCGCGCCTGTGATCGTTTCAAGCTGTTTGCGCGCTTCCGCTCCATAGGAAAGGACCGCAGGAATACTTCCGCCATACTTGCGCACCAATGAATGGATCAGATCGAGTCGTTCCTCTGCCTCATCCAGCCGCTTCGGGTTGAATTCGATCTCCTCGAGATAATCGCGCAGGCTGTGAATGAGGTCAGACATGGTATCGAGCAAAAGCTCTGCCTGGTTCGCCATTTCATTTTGAGCCGAATCAATTTTTGCGAGTGCCGTCAATGCCTGCACAACCTGTCCCGCCAGATCTGTCGCGGCAGGAGTCTCGGGCGAACCTTCCTCCAAAACAGCCAGCGCTTCCTGCGCATTGCGTGAAAGCGATTCTGCATTTGCCAGGCGGTCACGTTCCTTGCGCAGCTCTTCATCCTCGCCGGGCTTCAAACGCGCAGCTTCGATCTCCTCGGCTTGATATGTGAGCATCTCCACGCGGCGCTCTGAATCGGATTGCGCTTTTCGCAATTCAACCAGTTCGCGTCGCAGGTTCAGCAGCGCGTGATAGGTTTGACGGTAGTCGCTCAGGGGGCGCGCCACTTCTGCATAGCGGTCAATCAGGCCCAGGTGGGCGCGAGGATCAAGCAGGGATAAATGTTCGGCCTGCCCGTGGATGTCGATCAGAATCGCGCCAAGTTCCTTCAACAGGGAAACGCTGACCGTGCGCCCATTGATGCGCGCGATGCTGCGCCCCTCCTTGCGGATCTCGCGCGTCAGCACCACATAATCGGGATCGTCCATCAATTCTTCGCGCTGCAGGATGAAGTGCACCGCTTCCTTTTCGGGACCTTTGAGATGGAACACGCCCTCGACGAACGCGGCTTCTGAATCGGCGCGCACGTAGGTTGTGTCCGCCTTGCCGCCGATCAGCATGACCACAGCATCGAGAATAATGGACTTGCCCGCGCCCGTCTCACCCGTGAGGATGATCAGGCCGGGGCCAAAACGTAGATCGAGTTGATCTATGATGGCAAAATTGTGAATACGGAGTTCTGTAAGCATAGGTTATGGGTTATCGGGACAATTGGATTCCAGAAAGTCGGGTATATACGAGCGGGACAACAATTACGAGATAGATCACTTGAAAAAGTATGCCGAACAGGCCGGATGTCATAAGTTGAAACAATATCATGGGCAACGCGCCTATAATAACACCCGCCACAACCGTCATAAACAATGAACGCGAACGGCGTTTGCGCGTGACGGCACGTACGCTTTCAGCAATCGCTACGCCTGCCGTCGGTGAGCCGAGAAAGATGATAATGAAGCCGAAAAAGCCGATGCCGCCGATCAGCGTGACAAGGAATGCGGCGATAGCGGAGAGCAGCGCCGCGACGATAAAGCCTGAAAGATAGTCGTACCACTCCGATGTGTTGAAGGCTTTTTGCTGACCCTTCACGCATTCGCGGCAGCGATAGCCAATTGGCGTCCGTACGGCACACTGCGCACAAATCGGACGGTCACAGTTGTTGCATCGCAGGGATGTCTCGCGGGTGGGATGAACATAGCAGTAGAGTGTTGTTGATTCGGTCATCTTGGCAATCCTAGGGAGTTTTCATTCATATGAAGGGTCAGGTTGCGATAGAAATAGCCCGGGTCTCCAAAGCGGACAAATTGAGTTGTGACATCTGCAGCACGCACCTCGACACGGTCATCCTCCATCAAAATAATGGAGGGTTGTCCGTCAATGCTCAGGACTGCGTTTTCACCGTTGACATGGATGGTAACAGCCGAACCCTCAGACAGCACAACCGCCCGGTCCACGGAAAGATGCGGGGCGATGGGAACCAGCAAAATGTTGCGCAGTTCAGGCGGCAGGATCGGTCCGCCTGCAGCGAGGGCGTACGCCGTTGAACCGGTAGCTGTAGAGGCGATGAGACCGTCTGCAACATAACTGGTCAGATGGCGTCCATCCACCGAAGCGGACAGCCGAACGGGACGAAGGGTCTGACCGCGTGCCACCACGACTTCATTCAACGCGTCCCAGTTCCCAACCAGTTCACCCGCACGAATGTGTTCCGCATGCAACATCATGCGGTTTTCGATCCATGCTTCGCCGTTCAATAATTTATCAAAGTACTCGCGCCATTCATTGCCCTCCACCTGGAGGAGAAACCCAATACTGCCAAGGTTTACGCCCAAAATGGGGACTCTGCTGGGAGCACACAGGTGGCCCGCGCGCAGAACGCTCCCATCTCCGCCTGCAACAATCAGCACGTCAAATTCACCGCTGCGGACACGCCTGCGAAGGTTCTCATCGTAGAGCGATCCATGTGGCGCTTCGATCCCCTTCTCTTTTAGATACGCTGCCATCGCTTCCGCTTCTGCGAAGGCGATTGGCATTCTAGGATACGCAGTAACCACAGGCCGCTGGGGGATAAATGGATCTGGCATAATGTGATAATTATAAGGTAAACACGTATACAAGTACACACAGAGACTTTTTATTTACCGGTTTTCTTCCCTACACCAGACTTTGATCACATACTTTTCGAAAGCCGCAGCGTGCGCAACGGGATGGCTGCTCATGCGAACGCGGCACTTCGCTTTTGCGGGCGTCACGTTTCATCTCGGCGAGAATATCGAGCAGCTTCGACTCCAGTTCCGGTGTGTAATCGATGGCGAAATTTCGATCGTTATAGTGGATGATCCCGTGGGATGGGCGCTTGCCATAGGTCTTTTCCACAAGCAGGCAATAGGATGCCAGCTGATAGATATGCGAGTCGTAGGGGGCATCAGGTGCCCGGCCAGATTTCACTTCCACGGGGATGATCTGTCCGTTTTGCTGGATGAGGTAATCAGGCTTGCCTGTCAGCCCGAGCGCCTGGTGGAACAGCGGCTTTTCCACTTTGCTCCAGCTGCGCGTGTCAGTGTAGATGACGCGTCCGCTGGGCAGACCCGCGGCTTTACGCTGGCGGTCTGATTGCCAGAAGAGGACCACTGCAATAAGGAAAAGTGCAAGAGCAAGATAAAGCATGTAAAGGCTTGAGAGGAGGTACTAGAGGATCTGGTTGGTGCAATATGTAACGAGCACAATGATGGCAATCATCAATAGGATGAAACCAGCCGAACGTGTGAGCGTGGAGGCCACTACCTGCCGTCCATGTTTTTGGTGGAGTTCGGTCCCGGCTGCAAGCTCAGCTTTGTTTTCGGATTCCAAGCCTTGTTTTCGATACCACCATGCACGGCGACAGTAGAGGTAACTTCCAATGTCAGAGGAGCGGATGACGGACATAGTTTCTCACCACCAAGTGTAGAGTTGAGAAAGTATAGCACAAATTTTCTAGTTTTT
>JBDTPH010000224.1:0-8813 GCA_039932795.1 Chloroflexota bacterium | reverse complement strand
AGCACACCAGCCTTTGGAGCTGTGGATCTTGGTTCGAATCCAGGCGCCCCAGCCAAAATTCCCGCTAGTGCGGAGCTTCTTTTCCACCGCTGTTGCATAAATTGCCAAATGTTTACCAGGGAACCACAGGCAGGAATACAATTTCTGGTTCACGTGTTTATGCGGCACATTGTAAATAGGATTTATGCGACAGCAAGCCCCGCCGCAGAAATCCTATTTTTATTTGCTCCTGTTATTGGAAGCATCCCACATTTTCGATGGATATATGGAATGCTGGGCTCTGAGGTGAAATGATGAAGATAACTGCCGTACTCCTTGCCGCCGGGCAGGGTACACGCATGAAATCAGATGTGCCAAAGGTCTTGCATCCCTTGTGCGGCCGGCCAATGTTATGGCATGTGCTGGAAGCGTTGAAATCCGCTGCGACCGAAAAGCCGGTTGTGATTGTTGGGCATGGCGCGGCCGCTGTTCAGGAATACCTTGGCGATTCTGCTGATTGCGTTGTCCAGGAGCCACAACTCGGAACCGGGCACGCCGCAATGCAGGCTGAACCGTTACTCAGGGACAATACGGATTATGTCATCGTCACCTATGCAGATATGCCGTTATTGCGCGGTGAAACCTTCAAACGGCTCGTGGAAACACAACGCCTTAACACTGGACCTCTAAGCCTGCTGACCGTTATCGCAGACGACCCGCGTGGCTTTGGGCGGATCGTACGAAAACCAGATGGGACGGTGGAAGCCATTGTCGAGGAATATGTGGCCACCCCTGAACAGCAAAAGATCAGGGAATTAAATGTCGGTGCATATTGCTTCAAAGCGGACTGGCTGTGGGACGCGCTGCATCGCATCGAAAAGAACCCGAAAAAGGGCGAATACTACTTAACAGATATCGTCGAGATTGCAGTAAAGGATCACCTGCCCGTGCAGGCAGTTGTTCATGACGATTTCATCGAAACAATTGGGATCAATACGCGTGTCCACCTGAGTGAAGCCGAGGCAGCCATGCGGATGCGCATCAATCGTGAACACATGCTGAATGGTGTCAGCCTGATGGATCCCGCAGCCACCTATATTGAAGCGGGAGTGAAGATCGGCAGGGATACGCTGATCATGCCGAACACATACATTCATGGCAGTACTGAAATTGGCCAGGGGAACGTGATCGGTCCCAATACAATTATCCATGATACGAAGATCGGGAATCGCTGCAAGGTACTGGCTTCCGTACTGGAAGGCGCGGTTCTCGAAGATGAAGTGGACATGGGTCCGTTTGCGCGGCTGCGAAAAGGCGCGCATCTCAAGAGCCACGTCCACATGGGCAACTTCGGTGAAGTGAAAGAATCCACGCTAAGCGAAGGTGTCAAGATGGGACACTTTTCCTACATTGGCAATGCCACCATCGGCGCAAATACGAATATCGGCGCCGGGACGATTACCGCCAATTACGATGGTGAAAAGAAGAACGCGACCGAGATTGGTGAAGATGTATTCATTGGTTCGGACACAATGCTGGTCGCGCCGCTCAAACTCGGTGATGGCGCACGTACCGGCGCAGGCGCGGTTGTTACCAGGGACGTCCCTGAAGATACACTGGTGGTAGGTATGCCTGCCCGCGCGATCCGTAAGTTGGAAAGAAAGATCAAAAAGAAGCAGCCACTGGATCCTGGTGGCAGATAAGGTTGGTTATGACCCTCACCCAACAGGAAAAACAATCACTGGTTGACCTAGCAAACACAGCGCGCCGGCATGCCTATGTCCCATATTCAAAGTACCCCGTGGGATCAACTGTGCGTACGACAACGGGTCGTGTCTACACAGGCGTCAATGTCGAAAACGCTGCATATCCGCAGAGCATGTGCGCCGAGCGCGTCGCCATCTTCAAAGCGGTGTCAGATGGTGAGAAGGAATTCGAAGTCATCACCGTTGTTACGGATAACGGCGGCTCACCTTGTGGTGGATGCCGCCAGGTGATGGCGGAATTTGGGCTGGATACGGTTGTCATCCTCGCCGATGGAACTGGTCATATCGCCAGGGAAACAACCGTGAAAGAGCTGTTGCCGGAAGCGTTCACACCCGGGCATTTGGAAAACAGATAGGTAAATGAGGAAACACATACACAAGTACATCACCTGTTTACTGTTCTACTTGTTGACCGGTATACTTCCCTGCCATGCCTGAAACAAAATTCCGTTCCTTTCGAGTTGAAGCTGTTGTGCTGCGTCATAGTGACTATGGCGAAGCTGACCGTTTGCTGACTCTCTACACGCGCCAGCTTGGCAAAACACGCGCCATCGCAAAAGGCGCGCGCAAGATCGCTTCGCGCAAAGCAGGTCATATCGAACCGTTCACACACGTCAGATTGCAGCTTGCAAAAGGACGCGACATGCTGATCCTCACCCAGGCCGACACAGTCGATGCCTACCAGCCTCTGCGCGAAGATTTGATCCTCACCAGTCAGGCTGCCTACATCCTCGAATTGCTGGATCGTTTCACATACGAAGACGAGCTGGAGAATTCGGTCATCTTCCGTTTGCTTACTGATACACTCGCCCGCCTTGCCTCCAAAGCGGACCCCTGGCTTGTCACCCGTTATTATGAGATGCGCCTGCTCGATCATCTTGGATTCCGCCCACAGCTTCTGGAATGTGCAAACTGCGGGCGCGAGATCAAAGCGGAGGACCAGTTCTTCTCGTTCAGCGCTGGCGGAGTCATTTGCCCGCGCTGCGGCCAGGGTTTGCGCAACCTGCAGAACATCTCCATTGAAGCGCTGAAGTATCTGCGTCACTTTCAACGCAGCAGTTACGCCGAAGCATCACGCGCCCGCCCCGCTGAAGACGTGCAAAAGGAGACCGAGACCCTTATGCAGGGCTACTTCACCTATTTGCTCGAGCGCGAACTGAATACACCAGGGTTTTTGAAAAAGATAAGATCCTGATTATCCCCTCTCCTACAGGGAGAGGGTTAGGGGGAGGAAGATTTCAACCTCTTTCCCCAGTTCAAAACGAACAACCACCCAACCAGAATGACGACCGGTTTCATAATCCGCCACAACAGGATCTGGAACCATTTCCATTTCAAGGGATAGATGATGTATGCGATGATCCAGCGTGCGAGCAACGTTTGACCCAGTGCGCTTTGTAAAACCCGACGCCGGTATCCGTTAAATGAAAATTCGTTCCGCTGAAACGACTCGCCTATTTCGCGGGCGGCCAATGCGCCATATCCCAAAGCGATGCTTATTCCCTCACCTAAAACGGGATCTGCGCCAACAGCATCTCCCACCAGCAACACGCGCGGCACGGACATTTGGTTCTGCGGCGAAAACCAGCGGATGGGATGTCCCTTGAGCTCATAGTCTTCCAGGCTGAATCCGAGCCGCGACATTTCCCTGGCAAGCGGCTCCTTCAACTGCGGGCGTTTTTCACTCGCCAGGATATTCGTGTCGTAGATCCCCCAACAGCGCATCGCTTCGCCATTGACCTGTGTGGGAAAGTCCCACACGTAGCCTGCAATGTTATTGGGAATGGGGAAAAAATCAAAATACGCGACCCCCTCCCGGCCTCCCCCATATTCCGTGTTGCGGAATTTGGGGGAGGTGTCCGAAGGACGGTGGGGGCTGGAGGGGGTAATAACTTCCAGCACCCGCGCTGTATACACTGGTGCATTGGGAAAAATACATCGACGCGTGACTCCGTTCGATCCATCTGCGCCGACAAGAACCTGGGCACGGAATATCCCCTGATCGGTTTCAACGGTCACACCACTTTGATCGGGAATAATATTTCGTACCGAAACCCCCTGCCTGATCTCCATTCCTCTCGCCTCTGTTTTTTTCGCCAGCCAGTTGTCGAATTCATCGCGACGGATCACGCGTAACACATGTCGCTTCGGCAGGCGAAAGTTGAATCCCTTTGCTTCGAAATCAAAATGGATGTTGTCCACGTCCACGTGTGGCACTTCGCGGACATCGAGTCCGAGTCGCTGAAGGATGATCTCCGCGTCGAGGACGAGTCCGCCGGCGCAAAGCTTGGGGCGTGGATAACGCGTTTTCTCCAGGATCAGCACGCGGCTGGCAAGATGTGGGAAGTCACGCGCAATATGAAGTGCGGCGGAGAGTCCGCTGGGTCCTCCACCGATGATGAGTATGTCGCGATACGTCATATTGTTTAATGATGCAGGATTTGCGAGAGGAATAATTTGGTGCGGTCATTTTGAGGCTTGTTGAAGATCTGCTGCGGTGTGCCCTGTTCGACGATCTCGCCCTTGTCGAAGAAAATCATGCGGTTGGCAACAGCCCTCGCGAAGCCCATCTCATGAGTGACAGCGACGATCGTCATTCCGCTTTTGGCGAGCTCGATCATGACGTCCAGTACTTCCTTGATCATCTCAGGGTCGAGAGCAGAAGTAGGTTCATCGAAGAGCATGATGCGCGGCTGCATGGCAAGGGCGCGTGCAATGGCGACACGCTGCTGTTGCCCGCCTGACAACTGGGCGGGATATTTATCCGCCTGCTCGGGGATACCCACGCGTTTCAGCAACTGCATCGCGAGTTCGCGCGATTGTTCCTTTGGAGTGCGGCGCACCCATGCGGGCGCCAGTGTAATATTCTGGATGACGGTGAGATGAGGGAAGAGATTGAACTGCTGGAAGACCATGCCCACTTCCTGGCGGATCTTTTCCACATTGCGAATGTCGTTGCCAAGCTCGAGGCCGTCCACAATGATTTGTCCCTTTTGATGTTGCTCGAGGCGGTTGATGCAGCGAATGAATGTTGATTTCCCCGACCCCGATGGGCCAAAGATAACGACCACTTCACCTTTTCCAACAGAAAGGTTGATACCCTTCAGCACGTGGAAGTCACCGAACCATTTATGTACATCGCGGCAGATGATGATCTCTTGTGAGTCTTCTTTTTCAATCATAATAAGCTCCATAATTACTGACATTCACACAGATTGATTGTGTCGTGCTGAATGAAGGGAAGCATCTCTACTACAACAAACGAGACTCTTCCGTCGCCACAACGCTCCCATACCTCGTCCCGACACTTGCACCCGATTTGCTTGGCAAATCGTACGCTCGATGTAGTGCAGGTGTGCCCTTGGGGAGAGTAACACGCGCCATTAACGCGTGCCTACGCCGAGGGCCTGCTCCATGCGACGGCTGCCATACGTGAATGCCAGGTTGAAAGCCCAATAAATAACAAATGCAAAGAGGAATACTTCGCGGTGTGTACCCAGCCAGTCGGGTTGGGCGAGGATGGTGCGTGAAATTCGCACCACATCGAACAAGCCAATGATGGCTACCAGACTTGTATCCTTGAACAGGCTGATGAAGGAATTGAACAGGGCGGGAACGACTGCACGTATCGCCTGCGGCAGTATGATGAATAACATGGTTTGTGTGCCGCTGAGCCCCAATGCATGCGCCGCCTCGTACTGCCCGCGATCAATGGCCTGCAATCCACCTCGCACGTTTTCCGCCTGATAGGCTGCTTCAAATAGAATAAAGCCGATCATGGCGCGAATGACCTGTTCGGGACGTACGTTGATGGGCAGGAAAAGTGGCAGCAGGATGGCCGCCATATACAGGATCGTCACAAGCGGAACACCACGGATCAATTCGATGTAACCAATGCTAAAATATCGGATGATGGGAAGTTTGCTGCGCCTTCCAAGTGCCAGCAAAATGCCGAGCGGCAGCGCGCCGAAGTTGCCCACGATGGTGAGTAGGAGCGTGAGAAGCAGGCCACCCCAAAGGTTCGATGCAACAGGCGGCAGTGTGGCAATGTATCTGGTTCCCGCGATCAGCAGAAAAACGAGCGGGAAATACAGGAACCAGGCTACAGTGATGATGAGAGTGCCGCGCGGCAGATAGAGTCCGATCACATAGAAGAGCAGCAGAATCCCAACGGCGAGCAGCCATTCATCCCACACATCCCATTGAAAGAATAGAGCGATGACTATGAATGCCGCCCCCGCGCCAAGCGCCATCAATGCAAATCCACGGGCTGCATTTTTCCACACACCCCATGAAAGACCGATCAATCCCGCGAGCAGAAAGATCGTCAGCCATACGCGTCCGATCTGATCCCGCGGATACAAACCAATCATAAAAAGCGTCAGATTTGCTTCGATCACGCCCCAGCGTGCTTCGGTCGTTGCCCATTGCCAGGCAGGTTGCAGCAGTGCGTACAACAGCCAAATGGCGAGCAGGGTCAGCGCGGCGTTGTACCAGGTGCTGAATAAATTTTTGCGCAGCCATGCCAGAGGGCCTATTGTAAGGACCGGAGGTTTCATTTCGATTGTGGTCATGTTAGCGCTCCACCAGTTGAATGCGCGCATTGTAAATGTTCATCAAGAGCGATGTGAACAGGCTCATGCTCAGGTAGCTCAGCATCATGATCACGGTGGTCTCGATCGCCGCGCCAGTCTGGTTGAAGACCGTTCCTGAGATGCTGAACAGGTCCGGATATCCGATGGCAATGGCAAGGGATGAGTTCTTGGCCAGGTTCAAATACTGACTCGTGACCGGCGGCACCATGATGCGCAGTGCCTGTGGAAAAACGATCAGACGAAGCGTCTGGCTGCCCGTCAGCCCAAGCGACCGCGCCGCCTCGACCTGTCCCCTCGACACCGCCTGGATGCCGGCGCGTACGATCTCGGCAATGAATGCACCGGTGTACACTACGAGGCCAAATAGCAGCGCAGCAAATTCGGGGGTCAGTCGCAGGCCGCCTCTAAAGTTCAGACCTGAGAGTTCCGGGATGAATGGTTTTAAGGGCGGTTCGGGCTGAAGGACCGCACCCAGCACAACGATGATTGCGGGGATGAATAGATATGCCAGATTCCACCAGGGTGATAGTGGAATGGATGAACGTGTTTGCATGTTCCGCAGGACAAGCCAGATGATAAAAAGGGAAATAACTGCAAGGATGATATATACACGCCATGCGGCATTTGTGGCCGTGGGCTCTGCCCAGGGTAAATAAATTCCGCGTTGGGTCAGAAAAACGGAGCCAGGTAATTCGATCGCCTGACGTACCCCCGGTAGTTGAATAATGACGCCGAAATACCAGAACATGAGTTGAAGCAGGAGCGGTGTATTGCGTATCACGCCCACGTATGCGGCGGCGAACCGGTTGATCAGCCAGTTGGTAGACAGGCGCGCAACGCCTGCCAGCACTCCCACGACTGTGGTCAATACAATTCCCAGCCCACTGACAACAAGGGTATTGACCAGGCCGACCAGAAGCGCACGCTGATAGGGATCTGAAGCCTGATAAGGGATGTACGACTCGCCGATATCAAAGCTGGCAGGGTTCTTCATAAAACCATAGCCCACAGTCATTCCCTGCCGCGCCAGATTGATGGAGACGTTTCGATATAAGTACAAAGCTGCTAATACCAGCACAAGGATGAAGATCACCTGTGCCAGTATTTTCAAAAAACGGATGTCACGCCAAAATGCTTTGATGTTCATAAGGTTATATATTTGGAGTCCCGTTTTACGGGACTCCAAATAAAGTGCGTGTTGAACTAGCGCAATGGTGGGGCGTACATCAAGCCGCCGTTGGTCCACAGGTCATTTTGACCGCGGGCCAGGTTGAAGGATGCCAGATTGCGGTCGTACACTTCACCGTAATTGCCAACGAGCTTGATCACACGGTAGATGAAGTCGTTGCTCAGGCCAAGTTTTGCACCGAGCTCGCCTTCCACACCCAACAGGCGGCGGACAACCGGGTCTTCGCTCGTGAGGAATTCATCCACATTTTCTGAGGTGATGCCAAGTTCCTCTGCCTGGATCATTCCATATACAACCCAGTGGACAACGTCTGCCCACTTGTCATCGCCCTGTGCAACTGCGGGAGCGAGCGGTTCCTTCGACATGACCAGATCGAGGATGACATGATCGGCAAAGTTCTGAAGGACAGCCTGTCCCTGCGTGGCGAGCTGTGAGCGGTCGGAGGTGATCGCATCGCAACGGCCTTCGTCATAGGCCTGGAAGGCGGCATTCTGATCCTCGAACACGACCGGTGTGTACTCCACACCTGCGGCACGGAATTGATCCGCAAGGTTGAGTTCGGTGGTGGTTCCGCTTTGTACGCAGACATTGGCGCCTGAGAGAGCATCCAGACCGGCTGACGCATCGCTGACAATATCCGTTTTCGCCATGATGGCCTGGCCATCATAGAATGTGACCGGGCCAAAGGTAAGGCCAAGTTCAGTGTCGCGTGTCCATGTCCATGTGCTGTTGCGGCTGAGAACGTCCACTTCACCGGATTGCAGTGCAGTAAAGCGTTCTTGTGCACTTAGACCACGGAATTCAACAGCATTGGCATCGTTGAAAAGAGCGGCAGCCCAGGCGCGGCAGAAATCCACATCAAAGCCTGTCCATGCACCGGCGCTATCCACAAAGCCAAAGCCCTGGAAGGAACCGTGCACACCGCAGATGACCTTGCCGCGGTCCAAAACAGCCTGCAGGCGTTCACCACCGGCAACAGGGGCTGGGGCCGGCGCTGCCGCGGTGGGTGCTTCACCGCTGGTTGCGGCTGGTTCAGCAACTGCACCTTCAGCTGTAACAATACGGGTGACTTCAACAGTGATTGGCGTGCCGACTGCCGGTGTACCGCACGCGGCAAGCACGACGCTTGCAACGATGAGTAGAGCGAAGAGGGGAAACAACTTACGCATGATTATCTTCTCCTTGTAGCGAATATCTGGTTTGCGAAACACAAGTGTTCACTCAACGTTACCTGCTACACCTCCAATCTTTGGTTGTAAGTTCACAGAAACATTTCCCTCCCAT
>JBDTPH010000223.1:0-9086 GCA_039932795.1 Chloroflexota bacterium | reverse complement strand
TGGAAGATTTTTTCGTCCCAGCCCCAGGCGGAAGTGGTTGCGCGCGTCATCATATACAGAACCCGGCAGCAGCAGAACACCTGCCTTTTTGACCAGGTCGTCACAGAATTTTTCCACATCCCGGCCGCGATAACGCGGGAATGCCATCGAGCCAGCCTGCGGACGTACCCATGAAAACAGTTTTGCATGGCGGGCAAGGAAATCATCCATCACAGACAGATTATTTTTGATAATTCCCACATTACGCTCGGCAAGTTTTTGTCTGTTGCGCATGGCGACTTCGGCAAGAAATTCGCTCGGAGCAGAATTGCAGATCGTTGTGTAGTCCTTGAGCGATGCCATCCTGTCGTATATCTTTTTGTTCTTTGTGGCGATCCATCCGATGCGCAACCCTGCGAGTCCGTATGTCTTGGAAGTCACACCCAATGAAACGGCGTGATCGCCAAAGTCACAGGCAGCAGGCAGCCGGGTTGCGGCATCGTATTCAGATTCGCGATAGACCTCATCTGAGAACAACAACAGATTATTCTCCTGTGCAAATTTATTCACCGCAGCAAAATCCTCCAGCGACATAAGATAACCAGTCGGGTTGTGCGGTGTATTGATAATGATGCCTTTGGTATTGCTCCGCATGAGGTGACTGAGTTCATCGAGATCAAGCGCCCAGTTGTTTTCTTCACGCGCCATCCACGGACTAATGTCACAACCGGCGGCGCGGGCAACTTCTGCAAGCGATTGATATCCAGGCGAATGGACGATGACATGGTCGTATTCCTTGAAGGCCGCGAACATGAACAGGAAGATGGCCTCCCCTGCCCCGCTATGGACAAGGATTCCTTCAGGCTGCATCGTTTCGTAAAGTTTGCAGATCTCGGCCCGCAGGGCGGGGCTGCCCTGTGATTCGGTATAGCCCAACCATACCTGTTGGAACTTCTCTGCCGCGTCAGGCTCAAAGGAAAGCAGCTCCGCTATGGACCTAGATTCACAGTCTGAGGAGCAAAGCAGGAATTCTGTGTTGAATTCGTATTTGGCAAAATAGCGTTCGAGTTTGAAAGGAGGCAGGTTCATAGAAATTAGTTTCCAGTTATCAGTGATCAGTTAATAGGTACAGCCAGGTACGTACCTGTGTCTGTGAGTACAGCTTTATTTCAGAACTTTCTTCATGTCACGATAGTGAGTCAGGTTGTGAATGTATAGCAGCTTGATCATTTCACGGATCGTTGTCATTTCAAGAAATGGATGGCGCCCGATAATCTCAAGTTCCGATTCTTTCAAGCCTGAAACCCAGGCAACCGAATTGGCGCGGACCTCTTTGTATTGCTCGAGCATTTCGCGCGGCTTCGCCTCCCTGGTACGTTCCTGCATGGAGGCGTTATAGCGATCAATGGAGAAATCGTCCGTTGCGCCAGTACCGCCCAAACGGATCTGCTCGAAGAGTTTGATCAGTCCGCGCTCGGAAGTGACAAAATGTGAAAGGACATTGGCGATCGTCCATGTTGTCCCTTCGGTGTAGATTTCCTGAAGCCATTGATCATCACGTAGATTTGAAAATACGGCATAAAACTTTTCGCCTTCTGCTTTGAGTTTTTCGGCGAGTTCAGTAATTTCGGACATATAGAGTTTCTCCTCCAATAAGTTGCTGGTTTCGATACGGGCGAGAAGCACACTCGCCCTACTCAACCATCGGGGTTAGATTAATGAATATCCACCATCAATAACAATGGTTTGACCCGTAATATACTCGTTCATCAATAGAAATTCGAGGGCAGATGCGATCTCTTCGGTTCGTGCGGGACGTTTGAGCGGAACCCGATTAATGAGCCGCTCCCACTCCTCAGCCGGGACAATATCCGATTGCAGGACGAAGCCCGGGGCAATGGCGTTGACGCGTATTTGGGGCGCCAGAGCGCGGGCGAGAATCCTTGTCAGCGACTCGAGCGCGGCCTTGCTGACCGTATACGATGGATACCTACTCCATGCCTTTTGTGCACCTACATCCGTGATGTTGACAATGAGTCCGCGATGGGTCATTTTTCGAGAAGCTTGCTGTGCCAGCAAAAATGGAGCACGCAGATTCAAGTCAAGGGATGCGTCCCAGTTTTCGATGGAAAGCAGATCCACGTTTCCGCTGGGCATAAATGCTGCGGCGTTGACTAAAACGTTGAGAGAGTCGAGATTGGAAAGTAGAGACTGGATCTGGGCAGGGTCGGTAAGGTCCGCCTGGGCGAGGATGACGCGTCTTCCGACAGATTCAATTTCCGCCTTGGTTTGAAGGGCCGCGTCCAATGAGTGATGGTAATGGAGCAGGATGTCAAATCCGTGCCGCGCAAGAGTCAGAGCAAAGACCTTTCCCAGCCGATGTGCTGCGCCTGTGACAAGAGCAAGAGGTGACATTGGGGAATTTTATCAGTTAAATAAAAAAGCCGCCGAGGACGGCGGCTTGCGCAGAAATATTATTTTACTTCCGAAAGAAATTGGAAACAAAGAACCATATATTCGCAGGTCGTTCTGCCAGACGACGCATGAAGTATGGATACCAATGTGTGCCAAATGGAACATAGACGCGCACCGGATAGGCTTCTTTTATAAGTTGTTCCTGAAGATCGCGGCGAATACCATATAGCATTTGAAACTCGACCGCCTCTTTTGGCAGGCCAACTTTGGCAGCATATTGTTTTGCGAAGGCAATACGCTTTTCATCATGCGAAGCAATTGCAGGGATCGGCGGGATACATCCATCAGCACTGAGTTTATTGTCTTCCATCTGGTGTGCGCAGTCGATCATAATCTTGGTGAGCAGATCGTAATTCGCATCCGTATCTGCTTTTTTCGGGTAAGCCTTATCGGACGGTTCCTTGTAGGCACCTTTCACCAAACGGATGCGCGTGCCTTTTTCCAGCAGAGCGCGCGTATCCGCTTCAGCACGATACAGATAGGACTGGACTGCCATCCCCATGTTTTTCGTTGTGAAGCCGCGCTCGAGCATGGCTTCATATATTGAAATTGTGATATCGGTATAGGGGGTATCTTCAATATCAATACGCACAAAATTGTCGTGCTGCCCTGCCCGCTCCAGGATACGGATGAGGTTCTGGCGGCAGATGGATTCGTCCAGGCCCATGCCGATCTGAGTCAGCTTGATCGAGACGTTGGCTCTCACTTTTGCTGTATCAATTTCATCCAAAATTACAAGAATATCATCGGTGGCGTTTGCGGCTTCCTCAGCAGTGGACGTATGTTCCCCCAAATGATCGAGTGTGGCATTGATCCCTTTGGCATTCAATTCACGCACAGTACGTATCGCATCTTCGGCACGTTCCCCAGCTACAAATCTTGAGGCGGCCCGCCACGCAAACCCCCAACTCGTCACCAGTTTTTGCGCCCAGGCGGCTTTGGAAAGATAGATCAGAAATGAGCGTAACATCGTCCCGTCCTGCCATCGAATTTTGCCTGCCAGACCGCGCAAGGCACGAATTTATTCTAGCACAGAGGGAAAAATGAGTGTGTTATACTTTTTTGCGATATTTGTCATATTTTGGAGGCAGTTTGCGGAATCGCAGTTCCATTCCCCTTTTACGCGGTATATCCATCGCAATCCTTTCCATCGCAGTGATATTGGTCGTCATATCCCTGATTGGTTTCAGCCGTCAAAGAAACAATTACCCCGGTGGCATGAAGATCGCCGGTGTGCAGGTTGGCGGCGTTGGGCCGCAGATCGCGTCGCAACGCGTATTACAGGTCTACTCATCACCTATTGAGGTACAGTACGGAGAGGCGAGCATCCACGTTGACCCGACAGTGGTCGGCTTTGAATTGGATATGGACAGCATGATTGCCGCTGCAGACCTGGCTCGGACAGGCGGTGCTTTCTGGGGCGGATTTTGGAACTATCTATGGAATCGTGATCCTGACACCGTCGAGGTCCCGTTAAGCGCGACGCTATCGGAAGAACGTTTACGAGCCTATTTGCAGAATGAAATTTCTGCCCGCTACGACGAACCGTCCACACCCGCGCAGCCGGTTCCGGGCAGCACATCCTTTACACCTGGCGAGACAGGCCAGGTGCTCGACATTGAGCGTTCAGTCAGGTTGATTGAAGACACATTGCGCTCGCCCACCAATCGTGTGGTGGTGCTTTCGTTCCAGCGCAGTGCAGCAGCACGTCCGACCATGCAAAACCTTGAAATACTGCTCCAGCAAAACATTACTGTTGCAGGCTTCGATGGTGTGATGGGCGTCTATCTGCTCGATTTGCAAAACGGACAGGAAGTTCACTTTGCAATGGATAAGGGCGAATTGATTACCGTAAACCCGGATGTGGCATTCACGGCCTCGAGCACGGTGAAAATCCCGATCATGATCTCCTACTATATCAAGTATGGCGAAAGCGCCTTGGATGAAAAAACATCCACCCTCGTCCTGGACATGATCCGCAAATCGGAAAACCCGCCAGCCGATAGGCTGATGGAGGGACTGGATGCCCTCCGAGGTCCGCTGGTAGTGACGGAAGACATGCGGAAAATCGGATTGGAAAACACCTTCCTTGCGGGTTTCTTCTGCAGCCCCGAGAACCCCTGTCCAATTTTGCAGAGAGTAGACACGCCAGCCAACCAGCGCGGAGATGTGTTCACCGACCCGGACTCCTTCAACCAGACCACGCCATCAGATATCGGCATGTTGCTGGCAGATGTCTACCAGTGTGCAGAGACCGCTGGCGGTGCATTGATCGCGGCGTTCCCCGATAAGATCACCAGCCGGATCTGCCAGCAGATGATCGCATTTCTGGCATCAGACAAGATCGGCGTGTTGATCGAAGCAGGTGTACCTGAAGGGACCCAGGTGGCGCACAAACATGGCTGGATCAGCGAGCCGTCCTCGGGTGTCATCCAAAACATCAGCGACGCGGCGATCGTGTACACACCCGGCGGCAATTATGTCCTTGTGATTTATGCCTATCACCCGGTGCAGACGGTGTGGGACCCGGTTTCGGCACTCTTTGCTCAAATGTCACAGGCAGTTTACAATTTTTATAACATCCCCACTCAATAGTGGAGTTCGTATATTTTATGCCCCCAAGGGTATAATCACACCATGAGCGCCGCACTGGGTTTGTATCGTCTTCAGCAGGTGGATAGTCAGATCGATCAGGTCCAGTCGCGTTTAAAGGCGATTCGGCAGACATTGGAAAATGACGCGGAGCTGCGTCTCGTCAATGATCGTTTTTTGGCATCTGAAGGAAAGCTCAGGGACGCAGAACGCATACTGAAACAAAGCGAACTGGAAGTTGAAAAACAGCGTGTTAAAATCCAGCAAACAGAAGCCAGCCTGTATGGTGGGCTGGTGCACAACCCGAAGGAATTACAGGATCTGCAGAAGGATGTTGCTGCACTAAAGCGGCACCTTGAAACGCTTGAGGAACGCCAGCTCGAAGCGATGGATGTTGCTGAAACTGTCGAGAAGGAAATGCAGGGCGCCAACGCCGACCTTGAACACATCCAGGAGAATCGGGGTGACCAACTCCGCGATTTGACCCAGGAAAGTGATGCTTTGAATAAAGATCTGGCACGACACCTTTCAGAGCGCAACGCGGTCATGAAAGATATAGAGACCGCTACCATCCACATCTATGACCAGCTCCGCCAGCAACGAAGGGGAATTGCTGTCACAACGATCAGTGATGATTCATGTACGTCCTGTGGCACTACGCTGAGGCAATCACTGCAGCAGAGCGCGCGTTCGGCAAGTCAATTATTTCACTGTCCATCCTGTGGTCGTATCTTGTTTGCGAACTGACATGCTTCAATTAAGCCTGATTTCAATTCATTTTTATCCAACCCTCAGCACCAGAAACGGAATAAGCCATGCTGTTTGATCCTCTTTCATTTGGGATCGGCTTTGCCGTGGGCATCCTGTTCACCTGGCTGTTTGCACGCATTCGTCCGCTGTTGTTGCAATGGCAGGAGGGCGCAAAAGAGCAGCGGGCAGCCGCGCAGGTACGGCGTACAAGCGGTCTCGAGGATAACCACAGACGCATTACATTGCGGCGGGCACAGGGGATGCATCTGGCATCCTCCATGTTTTCACTTGATGAGATCTTACAGGAGCCCCGTCTTATTGCCCCGCCGGCACGCGTGGAGCCGGGCGTGATCGGCATACAGGAAGATATCATTTCACAGACACTTCCCTACATGCCAGCCTGGCCCGAGCTTGCTGCGATCTATCGGGCACCCACATTAAGTCTGGCACAGGCAGTGGAAGGTGGTTCAAATCTGGTTATCGTCGGCGCCGCAGGAATGGGGAAAACTGTCGCACTGGCACATCTGGCATCCATGGCGGCCAACCTCCAGGTCCGGCTGGAGCCGGGTGGGGAGGCGGGTGCAGTTCCGTACCTGTATCATGTCGCAGATCTACAACTCCCATTTGACCCATCCAAAGACCCAATTAATATCATCACGAACGCCGTGAGCGAACGTGCTCCCATGTTTGATCTCAGACGCCTTCCCGGTTTCATTCAACAGACTTTTAAGGATGGCCAGGCATTGGTACTGATAGATGGGTTCGATGAACTAGATCCGCAGTCACAACGTGATACGGTGGACTGGTTCAAGGCTTTGATCGTGGCCCATCCCAAGGTACGCATCGTAACCACAGGTTGTATCGGTCAATTGGGCGGATTAAGCTCAATCGGCTTCAGCCCGCTGGCGTTGATAGGTTGGGACGCGCGTAAGAACGCACACTTCATTGAGCAATGGGGAGAGTTGTGGTCACGAACGGTTGCCCTGGAAGCCTGGTCACAGACGGGCCCTGAGCAAGTGGACCCCATCCTGCTCAATACCTGGCTCTCACTGGACAATCATAGTCTTACTCCTCTTGAACTGACTCTAAAGGTCTGGGGCGCATATGCAGGCGACAGCCTGGGGCCGCGCGTGCTCGACGCGATCGCCACCCATGTTCGCCGCCTCGCGCCCAGTGGAACACCTGTAGCTGCGCTCGAACTGCTGGCAATGCAAGTGATATTAACGTCTCAACCCATCTTCGATCCGCGCAAGGCACGCGCCTGGGTCAAGCAATATGACATCGTCGAAGACAAACCTATCGATGGCGCAGATACCGTCACCAAAACAGCGGATGGCTCAACTGTGCCCCTGACCGATTCGCAGAAGATACGAATCAAAAAATCAAAAGCCGGTGAAGCAGTTCCAACATATGGCTTGCTTAGTAAGATGGCCGATAGTGGACTGTTGGTCTTACACCCGAACAATAAAATGCGATTCCTTCATCCCGTCTTGAATGGTTATCTTGCGGGGCAGGCAATCGGCGACAACGATGCAGATACAGCCCTGCTCGCCCAACCCGAATGGGATGGCAAGACTGTATCACTGCATTATCTTGCGGCGCGCGGCGATGCGTCGGCAGTGGCAGATATCCTGTTAAAAGATTCGGACATTCCTCTCCAGTGGCAGGCTTTTGTAGTGGCTCGCTGGCTGCGGGATGCTCCCAGAAATGTGGCATGGCGTTCGAAAGTTTTTGCATCCCTTCTGTCTGTCCTTCAGGCAGAAGGACAACCCATCGCCCTGCGAGGGCAAGCCATGGCAGCATTCGTTGGCAGCGACGACCCGGGCGCAGCCACTCTCTTCCGTCAACTTTTGGGTTCAAGATCATTTGAACTGCTTCCGCTTGCCGCGCTGGGAAGTGGTGCCATGCGCGACCCCAAAGCGGTGGATGCGCTTGAGGAAATCCTGCAAGCCCCGTCCGGCGCGGTGAGACGCGCCACGTGTCTCGCATTGGTAGCGATTAGCACAGAAAAATCTCTTGAAGCAGTGGCTCGTGCACTGCTTCAAGGCGATGAAGAGCTGCGCCGCGCCGCCGCGGAAGCCATGGCAAACGACCCGACTGAGGGATATGCCATGCTGAAGGAAGGCGCAACACTTGCAGACATCATGTTGCGCCGTGCGGTTGTCCATGGGCTTTCACGCGTCGAACAGCCCTGGGCCATTGAAACACTTCAACACATGCAGGTGGAGGACGACCAATGGGCGGTTCGCAACCTTGCAAACCAATACCTTGAACAAATGGCACATACTGACCCGCGTGTGCCGCATAAACTCAAAGCTCCCTCTGAATCACCGTGGCTGATCAAGTACGCAGGCAAACAAGGCATGGGTATCCCGCGCGGCGGTCCCGCCACCGAAGTATTGCTCAGCGCATTTAAACTTGGCGACACAGAGGAACGACTGGCTGCTTTGCCTTATCTCAAGCGCATCGCCGACGATGGCATTCTCGGAGCACTCTATCATGGAATGTATGGTGAAGATCCCGAAGTGCGCGAAGCATCGTTCCATGCAATTGAAGAGATCGCCGCAAACGGAAACAAAATCCCACATCCTCATCAATATGGTTTAGGCTGACATGCTCATTACAAACGCAACATTGATTACATGGGAACCACAGTGCCGTGTTCTCGAAAGCCATGCAATCCTGATCGAGAACGACCGCATCAGGGATATTGGCCCGAACAACGAACTCCTCGCTAAATATCCCAATGAAGAAAAATTGGATGCACGCGGGCAGTACGTGATGCCCGGGAACATCTGCGCACACACTCATTTTTATGGAGCGTACGCGCGCGGCATGGCCATCCCTGGGCCTGCGCCGAAGGACTTTCCTGAGATACTCCAAAAGTTATGGTGGCCGCTCGATCGAGCGCTGGACGCGGAAAGCATCCAGTATTCCGTCCTGCCCTGCCTCGTGGATGCGATCAGGCACGGCACCACTACGCTCATTGATCACCATGCCTCACCCAATGCGATCGACGGTTCGTTGGATATCATCGCGGATGCCGTAGGGAAATCCGGCCTGCGCGCGGTGCTGTGCTACGAGGTGACCGACCGCGATGGTGAAGCAAAAATGAGAGCAGGGATTGCGGAAAACGTCCGCTTCCTCAAACGGACGAAGAGCACCCTGCTCGCGGGAACCTTTGGCCTGCATGCCGCGTTGACGCTTTCAGACTCATCGTTGGACCTGTGCCGCCAATCCGTGCCCGAGGAGGTTGGCTTCCACGTCCACACCGCCGAACACGCATCGGA
>JBDTPH010000222.1:0-13658 GCA_039932795.1 Chloroflexota bacterium | reverse complement strand
CAAAAGCATAAAATCTTCATCCGACCCTCCAATTGAATAATTTCCTGCCCACTAGTACTCCAACAAGATTAAGCCGGAAGGTGAGACAGGGAAGAATCGAACTTTCTGCCCTACAGTTTTAGATTGTTCGAGTACTAGTAAATATTGTAGCAAATTGCTGTGACCCTTCCAACTGCCATTTGTCATAAGATCAAATTGTGTCTGTGATGAGACTTCATGAATAATTAATCCAACTATGGGAATCCTATGTTTCTCTCCAAATCTGATCTTCACGCGAAACTCATTGATCCCACATTGCATGCCGCGGTTGATCCGAGTATCTGATCCGCCGCGAGGAGACGGCAACACCCCTGAACATAGATTTCAACATAAACAAAGAGATGCAGGCGACAGCGCCTGCATCTCTTTGTTGCTTCTACTATCTCTACGGCAGCGGGATGCCAAAGGCGCGGACGATGAAGACGGCCATCTCACCTCTCGTCACATAGTTCTGCGGACAATATTTCAAGGGGTTCACAGCACAGCCGGTCGTGATGCCATCATTGTAGAACTCCTCAATGAACGCCTGGAAGGAGGCCGGCTGACCGGCATACGGCACATCCGCAAACATGCCTGTAGGGTTCGGGGTAGGTGCAAAGTTCCCCAGTGCCCGCTCGATGAACACCGCCATCTCGCCTCTCGTCACGTAGTTCTGCGGACAGTATTTCAACGGGTTCATCGTACAGCCGGTCGTGATGCCATCGTTGTAGAACTCCTCGATGAATGCCTGGAAGGAGGCCGGCTGCCCGGCATACGGCACATCCGCAAACATGCCGGTTGGATTGGGTGTGGGTGCAAAGTTTCCCATCGCCCGTTCCACAAATACCGCCATCTCGCCCCTCGTCACATTGTTCAGCGGACAGTACTTCTTCGGCGATTGCGAGCAGCCCGTGGTAATACCAGCATCATAGAAGGCTTCGATATATTTCCAGAACATATGCGTCAGTGGCACGTCTGTAAAGGTTGTAGATGCTTCGGTGGTATCTGTCGCTCCTGAGTCATTATCAATCATGAGCTCGGTGATATCTACGGCTTCAAAATCGTTACCGGTTAAATCGTCGAGCAGATGCAACATATCATTGTTCCAGCGCTCATCGGGTGCACCAGAAACATACCAGTTCGACCCATTGTCTGCCAGAATAATCCCATACGTTTTCATAGCCTGCAGAACGATTTGCATGGCGACGGGATAGCTTGAAATGTTATAGGATGCCTTTAGGCGAAAGCGTGCTCCCATGGGTGGAATTTGTGGGGTATTCGGATTATTCGATGTCAGGTGCCGCGCTGGCCAGATATAACCATTGGTATTCTCCGCTGTGAAACGGATTGCATGGTTAATTTCGCCACTAACTATTTCGTCATAACGTATCAGGCCAGGTAGTATAGGTAGACCGGCAGCATCTGCTGAGGTCCACGTATCTGGACGCAGTGCGTTAGAGTTCAAGTTCCAGATGGCACCTGAACCAGCATGCCATGTGCCACCCGAATAACTGGCATCATAGAGTTCGTAGAGTGTGCAGGTGCCAGGATCCACAATGAGAATGTGGTGGTCACTACCATGTTCGATCAATGGATTATCTGGGATGGGATAAGGGCCTGGGTCTGATTCATCCGGATAATAGAACGAGACAGGAACCCTGGGTACGGTACTTCCCACAATATTATAAGGAATGCCAATTGGCCCTCCATCCCACGTGCCAGAGCCAAAATCCATGTGAAAGCCCGTGTTGCGACCTATTGTGCTGACCCACTGATCGGAACGTGCATGAACTGGCAGGTTATCTATTCGCGTATTCCATATGTTATTTGATGGAAACATGGAGCAACCACTAATAATTGCGGAAGATCCAGCACTATTTTGTGATCCATGCTGTTCGGCTCGCCCAGGCTCACTAATTAGTAACTGAGAAAACAAGCAGGCCACTACTAATAAGCTGGTTTTATTTCGTCTAACGAATGGATGGCAGGTATTTTGATTCATAATAGCCTCTCGCACATGCTATCATACCTGCAGCCTGGATTAATATGGCAATTTTGTAAGAAATAGTCCATACACCCCTAACATCGCATGTTAGATACAGTAAGGCAGGCGAACTAACCTGCCTTACTGTATTTCTAAATCATTGTAGTAACCCTATGGCAGTGGGATGCCAAAGGCGCGGACGATGAACACTGCCATCTCCTGCCGGGTGACCTTGTTCTGCGGGCAGTATTTCAACGGGTTCACCGCACAACCCGTGGTGATGCCATCGTTGTAGAACTCCTCAATGAACGCCTGGAAGGAGGCTGGCTGCCCGGCATACGGCACATCCGCAAACATGCCAGTAGGGTTCGGGGTAGGCGTAAAGTTGCCCAATGCCCGCTCGATGAAGACCGCCATTTCGCCGCGTGTTACGTAGTTCTGCGGGCAGTATTTCAAGGGATTCATTGTACAGCCGGTGGTGATGCCATCATTGTAGAACTCCTCGATGAACGGGGTGAAGAATTCCAGACCGGGGTAGGGTAGATCTGTAAACATGCCGGTTGGGTTCGGGGTAGGTGAATAATTCCCCATCGCCCGCTCGACGAACACCGCCATCTCGCCGCGTGTCACATTGTTGAGTGGACAGTACTTCTTCGGCGATTGCGAGCAGCCAGTCGTGATACCGGCATCATAGAACGCTTCAATGTACTTCCAGAACATATGCGTAAAGGGCACATCGGTAAAGGTAGGATTTATGATGTTGTCTAAAGCCAAATGCAGTTGAAGTGTCCCACCCCAGAACTGCGCGGATATATTGTCAGGCCGCTCACTCTCCAAGCCTGTGATCAGGCCGCCATTTTGATCCATATCGGTTTTCTTTTCCAGCAGGCTGTTGATCGAAGCATCGTCATCACCAACATCATCCTTGTTGAACTGTAATTCTCCTGCAGATGCACCATTTACATCGATCCTACCCGCATACGTGGATGCTTCAATGTAGTAAGTTGTACCTGCAGTTACTGGAACAGTCAGGATCGAATCCCCATCCACTTCATTAATATCATCGTTACATCCTACTGACACAAGACTGCCTCGCGAGCCAGTCCACACAGCCAGCATCGTGTCATAGTCACTACCTTTGGTGTCGAGGAGAAGGTCGGCATTGACCGATGGTGTAATGCGATACCAAACACTGGCTTTACCAGGTAAACGATTGCAGGCAGTCAGAGCCGGATCATCATTCGCCTTCGTGGCGCCCCGCGTATCCTGGCTAATATTGTAGGGCATTGTATTGATGCTGGTCGGTGTATTGAAATCATTGTTGGAAACTGATGCAGCAAAGTTTGCATATAACTCAAGGTTTCCGCCACCGGGGTTTCCATAATCCATTACTTCAATATAATAGGTCATGCCACCTGTTACTGGCGTCTCCTCCAACCAAGCCTCAAGATCTCCATAGCTATCATCAATACAATCGACAAGCGTCAGGTTACCAACAGAACCTCGCCAGATTGCGAGGACCGTATCATAATTGCTTCCCCAAGTGTCAACTTCCAATAAACCATTTGCCGGTGCAGTATATTGGTACCAAACACTATTTGAGTTTTTGCCATAACCGCAGGCTGGCGTGGGATCGTTTGAAGCGGTTGTTGCACCGCGCGTATCAATTGTATGAGTATATGGCACTGATGTAACTTGGATTGCAGAACCAAAGTTATCATTGGATGGAACAGTGACAATTGTAGTTTGTGCGTCCGCAGACGCAGGCCAACTCTCCACATTCCCTGCACGATCCCGGGCACGACTTCGGAATGTGTATGTGTGACCCAGTGCACCATTGAAGGTGGAGGATGTCGAAGTTGTAGCAGACAGCCAGTTTGTCCAAGCACCGCCATTATCTTGATATTGAATATCATGGCTGGCAATGCCGGACGTGGCATCTGTTCCAGTCCAATTCACTGTGAAGGATGTTGACCCAGTATATTGCTGTAGCGCATTGACCGCCGAAGACGGAGTGACTCGATCCAACATCACGGGCCAGACCTGAGCGCTTTGATAGTTCCCAGCTTTGTCATAGGTATAGATAAAGAGGGCAGCGCCACCCTGGTCTGGAACCAAAGCGGCGTTCCAGGTAACGTTCCAGCCGTTGGTTCCATCGGTATCCCAGCCAATCTCATGCCAGTAATCCTGCGCGGTTATTTCAGATGAGGCAGCTTCCTGCAATTCATCAGGTGTAAAGGGAAGCGGCGAGGCGATTTCACCTTGTGCCCCAGCCCCCGCAGTTTCGTTATACCCGGCAAAAAATTGAACTTTCCAAATGCCGCTTTGACCATCGCTAGCGGTGGCAGAAATAGGAATTTGGCTTATATTCAAATAACTATTCGCGGTGGGTGACGTAATGCTGGGAGTAGTGGGCTTGGCGCGATCCAAATCAACTTCGACAAAACCGCCGGGATCATAGCGAACCTTACCTGTTTTATCGTAAACATGTATTGTCAGCCAAACGTGCAGATCCGGCAGATAGCCCCAATTCCAATCATATGTATACGGGGATGTATTGTCAGTGCTTAATTGTCGCCAATCACAAACACTTTGATAGCAATACCATGCTTTGAATTCAACCCGGTCAACACCACTCGCATCATCCCAGGCATCTGCCGCAATACTCAGCGTAGTATTGGTTGTGGCAGAAAGATGTGTTGGTGATGTGATACGACCATCGGGTGGGTTGTTATCGGGTCTTGGATACCCTGGGCCATACCATACTACTGAGAGCTTGGCATCTCCTTGATTTTCATAATATTCGACCTTGACCTCGTGATTTCCAGCAGAGATATTTCTACTGCCATCGCCTGTACCTGAGCCATCCCACCATCTATCGACAACGAGTTGGTTATCAACATAGACTCGAACCGCATCATCTGCATCAACTTTGAATTCGTAATTGCCGCCCGGGAAATATACGTTTCTCCACAACCTGACGGAAAATTCATTGTCGTGATTAGGGTAGTCGGGAAACGCCGGTCCATCATTACCCCAATTAAAGTAAATATAGGGCCAGTTGCCATTATCCCAACTCACGGTGGCATTGTAATTCACATAACCCGCCAAATATTTATTCATCCACGCCTGCATCGTCCATGAGCCGCCTGGAGTCGTGCCCCCGCCACCATCATTTCCGCCACAAGTATAATTTTTGTTGATGTGAATATTTGTATAGTGCTGGCTATAGACCCATTTATTGTTGGCATTATCCCAAACTTCCATCCCAAGCTCGATATCCCCGTTAGGCACGCCAGAACTGCACATGTTCCAATTAATTGAATAAGGGGAAGAACTGTCCTCACCAATTCCGAACCATTGATTGTTCCACTTCGCACTCCAGCGGACTTCCTTTACACCACTGCCACCGGAATTATCGCTGGCATTGGCACTTAATGTAACCGTGGATCCATTGATCGTTGCATTATTACTTGGGCTTGTCCAGGAACCCGTGGGAGGGAATGTGTCGTTGCTTGTTTGAGAACAGTTGTAATTTTTGTTGATATGGTAATTCGTATATTGGCTGCTATACACCCATTTATTATTGGCATTGTCCCAAATTTCCAGGCCAAGTTCCACATCCCCATTGGGGACACCTGAACTACACATATTCCAACTCATGGAATATGGCGAATTGGTATCGTTGCCAAGATAATACCAATTTCCACCCCACTTGGCGCTCCACCGTACTTCTTTTACACCGCTACCGCCTGAATTGTCGCTGGCATTGGCGCTCAAGGTTACCGAGCGGGCAGAAACTGTTTGACCATTGCCTGGATTTGTCCAAGAGCCTGTTGGGGGAGTAGTATCATTTGTAGGCGGTGTGTAACAGAGAGGGTTTACATTATCAACAGAGGCAAGACATACTGGGTAAATAGTTATATTTACCTGCTGTGAAGTAAATGCAATAACATTTAAAGTGGTTTGCCCATCTCCATCATTATGCCTAGCAGTAATAATCGTGCTGCCTTCAGGGACATTTTGAAGAGTATAGTATCCATTACTATCGGTGGTATCAGAAGTTCCTCCGGCTTGTGCAGACACCGATGCTCCACTGACTGGTTGACCTGAAGAATTGCGTACTACGCCACCAACTGAACCTGTTCTATCCGTGCCCTGATACGCTGCGGTTATTTTACCGTTTTGATAGAGCCACATTGTCCCGGAATCAGGTTCTTCATGTGGGGCATCCGCATCTCCCCAAGGATCATCCCAGTCTATAAATTGGGTCAGGGTATATCGCACATCAAAATGTAAATGCGAAGCTGAACTAACTCCATTATGCCCACTTCCGGCTAGGTGCATTCCACGGAAAACTGTGACTCCTTGATATATACCAAGGGGTTGACTATTCTGCTTCAGATGACCATAGAGCACGTAAATGTTTTTTGATTGACCGGCAACCGTTACTGTATATTCAAGAATTATTACATTGCCAGAATTGAAATAACCCAAACCATCTGTACTATTCGGATCTACTTCATTTATACAATTCTTTATACGCTGGTTTGCAGGAAAATTATTATGAGCTGGGTCTAAGTCTGGGCATCCCATGTACAATATAGCAACTCTTCCTGAACCCGCTCCTGCTGCATAAACCGGAGTACCAACACTAAGCATAACATCAGTGCCTTGATGTCCATCGTAGGTATGCTTTTGAAGCGCAATGCGCCATGGCGATGCATCTGGATAATTTAAAGCATTAAAGGATGTATCAACTGGCCAATATAAAAAAGGAGCAGGTCTCTGCGCTCGACCAGTAACTGCCATCGTGGTCGCGGTAGAAAATATGGACTCGTAAAATTCCTGCAGTTGATTTTCTTCAATATACCCTAAAGAATTGACTAGGATTCCCTCGTTTTGTATTGTAAAATCCTGAGTAGTTTTTAGAGGTATTTGTTTGACAGAATAATCCTTCAAGCTCAGCACGAAGGCATTTTTGGCGACAGCATCTATACCCAAAAAGCTATTTTGTTCATCAAGCATAAATGGTCTTCCAGATAAAGAAGGTATATTAAGTGATTTGACCATGATAGGCTGCCGATCATCATTAATATTTTTTTCGTAAATATTAATTGAATTACCCAAGGTACCTAGAAGTTTTCTCCCAAGGAGAATCAAAGTAGATTCATCTTTCCATGCAATCGGATCATAATACTCGGTAGATTCTGACCCTTCGAATTTTACAAGGTGTGTGTTTACTCCATCAACAGACCATAAAGACAAATCCTGATTAACTGTCAGGGACTGTATCGACAAGTACGCAAACCTTGTCTTATCCTGTGACCAGACACCATGATAGAACCCATAATCATTATCCAGGGTATTAATGGGGGATTTATTAATCTCAAATATATCGTACTTGTTTTGTGGAAATATCTCTTCTGTTGCTACAGGGATATCGCCCAACTCAATATAATCGCCTGTATCAAGTGAGTACGCATAGATTTTTCCAGAAATATTCAACACCAAATAATGGCTAGACGACGAGTTTGTGGGAGTTACAACGGGTTGTTCTGGTGTTGAGGATATCACTATTGGCGTCGCTAAGGCGACTTCTTGCTGTTCAAACAAAAGAATTCTTCCACCAAGTTCTAGGTAATTGCCCTTTGAAAACTCATAAGCCTCTGCCCCCGCTACATACGGCGTGGCGAACGACGTGCCACTCACCAGCCCATAACTTCCATCACGCTTCGTCGTGAGAATATCCCGCCCTGGCGCCCAAATATCAATCTGTGAGCCATAGTTACTGAAACTGCTATGTTCCAGGTTGGGGTCAACGGAGCCAACCGCAATCACATCGGGATATGCCGCGGGATACAACGCGCCTTCCGTGCCGTTATTGCCTGCCGCGGCGACCACAACCACGCCTTTTGTGATCGCATAATTGACCGCGTTCTCCAACGTGGAGGATGGGTTCGATCCACCCAAACTCAGGTTAATTACTTGCGCGCCATTATCCGCGGCGTATACGATCGCCGCGGCAACATCTGAGTAGGACCCAACGCCGCTGGCATTCAAGACACGCAACGGCATGATCTGCGCATTCGGCGCTACACCAGCAATACCAATCCCATCGTTCATATTGGCGGCGATCACGCCAGAGACGGAACAGCCGTGGCCAAAATCATCCTGGGGAACCGCGTCGCCTTCGATGAAATCCCAGCCGTCGAGGATGCGTCCAGTCAGGTCCGGGTGAGAGGCGCAGATACCACTGTCAATGACTGCAACGGTTACTTTAGGAGCATCGGCAGGCATTTGTCCCCAGGCGGAAGGCGCTCCGATGGCAGGTAGCGCCCATTGTTCCGCATAACGTGGGTCATTAGGTATGATCATTTCATCCAAAGCATCGATGTAATAATCCTGTTCGATGCTTTCCACGATGGATGACCTGGGGCTTGGCTGGCCTTGAGCATTGCTTGGAATGCGGATTATGATGATATGCAATGCATCGATCCGCTCTACGATAGTCCCTCCGCGGCCATTCACAAATGCCTTTTTCTCATTCTCGGATGCCTTGGATGCAAAGCGAATAATAATTTGCGATGGGATTGGCTCTGATGATCTTTTCGAGTTTTGAAGTGTCGCACCTGGCTGAGAGGTAGCTATTGCAGCAGGGGTCGGTGTTGCAGTGGAAGCTTCCTGTGCGTGAACAGGCACAACATCATATGCTTGAAAATTCGAGAGCAATAGACTCACAAACAGGATTATCGAAAATAATCTATAGGTGGAACGGCCAACGAGTTTTTGTTTCATTTTTATCTCCCTATGCTTCTTTGTATGATTATCGCAACTTACTGATGCTACCCCTAATCCAAGTGGAATCTAATTGGCAAATGTCATATGATGGTTACATCAAGACAGCTCTTCTTTTCGCAAACTTGAACTCTGTCTATACTAGACGCATTCAACTTACGGAGGATACACGCATGCCTCTCTGTTAAGCTGAGACTCGGGCGTAACGCATCGACCCTTCCCCGCATTTCAGCGGTTCGACCCTGCCAGCATCCACCGCGAGGAGACTGCACAGCTGCAGATCCCGGATAGCAACAAGCCACACAAGTGTTCACATGAGTTCACAAATGGCAATTGCAGGTCTATGTAATTTCTCATTTAGCAGAAAAACGGGTATGAAATTGAAATAGCACGGAGCAGGAAGTCGTATAATATTAAGACGTCTGGCAGGTTTGCCCGATTTAAGTTTCGTGCTACACTGATTCCCATCCTGGGGGACACCCCGTAAAAACTCATGGCACCCATTACTTCTCTCTCCACCCTTGAAAGCCATCTCTGGGAAGCTGCCAACATCCTGCGCGGCAGCCCGGTGGACCGCACAGATTGGAAGAGTTACATCCTGCCGCTGCTCTTTTTCAAGCGCATCTGTGACGTGTGGGATGAGGAGTATCAGGAAGCCGTCGAGACGTACGGCGAAGACTTCACTGGCGAGCATCGCTTTCAAATTACGGAGGGGATGTCACTGGCAGGATGTGCGTGAGACTCCAGCAAATGTGGGCACGACTCTGCAGAATGCCATGCGTTGCATCGAAGTCGCGAACCAGAAACACTTGTATGGCGTGTTTGGCGACTCACAGTGGACGAACAAAGACCGCCTGCCAGATGCCCTACTCAAGGATCTGATCGAACACTTTTCGGCAATCAGTTTGGGGAATCAAAATATCACCACGGATATCATCGGCGACGGGTACGAATACCTGATTAAAAAATTTGCAGATGCCACCAATAAGCAAGCGGGCGAGTTTTATACGCCGCGCAGTGTGGTTCGTCTGCTGGTGGACATCCTTGACCCACAGGAAGGCGAGACAGTTTACGATCCTGCCTGTGGGACAGGCGGCATGCTGCTCGGCGCGGTCGAGCACGTTCGTGCCAAAGGCGGAGATCCGCGTACATTCTTTGGCAAGCTGTATGGACAGGAAAAGAATCTAACTACTGCATCCGTTGCCCGCATGAATCTGCTCTTGCATGGCATGGAAGATTTCATCGTCGAGCGCGGGGATACCCTGCGTAATCCTGTCTTCACGGACCCCAGCACAGGCGGACTTGCCACCTTTGATTGCGTGATTGCCAACCCGCCATTTTCGTTGGAGCAATGGGGTCGCGAGATTTGGGAAAGCGACCCTTGGGGACGTTCGTTTGCGGGCCTGCCTACTGACTCAAACGCGGACTTTGCCTGGGTGCAGCACATGGTTAAGTCGATGGCGGAGAAAAGCGGACGCATGGCTGTCGTCCTGCCGCAGGGGACGTTGTTCCGTGGCGGGGTCGAAGGGCAGATCCGCAAGTATTTGCTGGAGCAGGATTGGGTCGAAACCGTGATCGGGCTGGCGTCGAATCTGTTCTATGGCACGGGACTCGCCGCGTGTGTTCTCATCCTCAAAAAGAAGAAATCCAAAGACCGAAAAAATAAAGTGCTGATCGTGGATGCGTCGTCGCTCATGCGCAAGGGACGCGCACAGAATTATCTCGACCCGGAACACGCGGACCAGATTTCAGCGTGGACCAGGCAATTTGAGGATGTGCAGGATCGGGCGCGGGTGGTGGCGTTGAGTCAGATCAAGGAAGAAGATTGGACGTTGAACATATCCCGTTATGTGCTGCCGCCGATCGGCGAAGACATCCCGCCATTGAACGTTGCTGTTGAAGATTTCAAATCAGCATGGGAGCGGGCGCAGAAAACCGAAGCCAAATTGCGGACATTGTTGAATGAAGGGGGCTGGCTCGATGACTGACCGCCTGACCCAACCTGAACTCGAATCCTACCTGTGGGGCGCGGCAGTGATCCTGCGCGGACTGGTGGACGCGGGCGATTACAAGCAGGACATCTTCCCGCTGCTGTTCTACAAGCGACTCTCGGACGTATGGGACGCGGATTATGCCGAAGCATATGCAGACGCGTTCACTGAATCGCAGGATAAAGACTACGCCGAGCAGATGGCGAATGAGCGTTTTGTCATCCCGCTAAAAGCGCATTGGAAGGATGTACGCGAGCAGGCAAAGGGCGTGGGCAAAGCCATCCAGAATGCGTTTCGGGCGATCGAAGCCGCCAACCCCGTCAAACTGGACGGGATATTCGGTGACGCGCCGTGGACAAACAAGGAACGCCTGCCCGACCACACGCTTAAGAATCTGCTGGAGCATTTTGCCAGGCACACCCTCTCATTGACCAATGTGCCCGAAGATGAATTGGGCAATGGCTACGAGTTCCTGATCAAAAAATTCGCCGATGACAGCGGACACACCGCCCAGGAGTTTTACACCAACCGCACCGTGGTGCATTTGATGGTGCAAATGCTCGAACCCAAGCCAGGCGAAAAAATTTACGACCCGACCTGCGGCACGGGCGGCATGTTGATCTCTGCATTGGACGAAGTGAAGCGCAAAGGCGGCGAGTACCGCACCTTGAAACCGTACGGGCAGGAACGCAACCACATGACCGCCTCCATCGCGCGCATGAATCTGGCGCTGCACGGCGTGGACGATTTCGCCATCGCGCGTGGGGATACGCTCGAACGTCCTGCTTTTACAAATCCTAATGGCAGTCTTGCAACTTTCGATGTGGTGCTGGCAAATCCGCCATATTCCATCAAACAATGGAACCGCGAAGCATGGACCAGTGATCCGTGGGGACGCAACTTCCTTGGCACGCCGCCGCAGGGACGCGCAGACTATGCTTTCTTTCAGCACATCTTGAAGAGCATGTCCCCCTCTCCCTCTGGGAGAGGGATGTCCGCAGGACAGGGTGAGGGCGGTCGCTGTGCCATCCTCTTCCCACACGGAGTCTTGTTCCGCAAGGAAGAATCAGACATGCGCCAGAAACTGGTGGACGCTGACCTGGTGGATTGCGTGCTCGGGTTGGGAGCCAACCTGTTCTACAACTCGCCGATGGAAGCCTGCGTGGTCATTTGCCGCAATAACAAACCCGCCAGGCGCCGCGGACACGTGATCTTCATTGACGCGGTGAACGAAGTGACCCGCGAGCGCAGTATGAGTTATCTCAAGCCTGAGCATCAGGAACGAGTCGCAAATGCGTATCACGACTTCAAGGACATCGAAGGTTTTGCGAAGGTGGCATCGCTCGATGAAATCCGCGCCAACGATGGTAATTTGAGTATTCCGTTGTATGTACGAGGTAAGGTTGTGGGGGAAGAAAGAGGTGAATATGCTGCTAATGAGTTGAAAGATTCCGTGAAGGCGTGGGAAGAAAGTTCGGAGAAACTTAATAAAGCAATTAATGGATTGCTGAAAACACTCTCTTAACACGTCGTTGCGAGCTTTCTTCCCTGGCACCGCCCGCCATTATTATCCCCGAAGCGGAGCGAGTGGGAGCGCAGGTGTGCGAAGCAATCTCCTGTTATTTGCCAAGAATCTTGTTGAGCGGCATATCCTGCTTATTGGGAGATTGCTTCCCGAGGGTCGCAATGACATGTCCTACTATGTGCTAAAATACATATCAGAATACATATTCAAAAGGAGCCTGATATGCAGAAAATTATCGGCGTGACCGAACTCCAACGCAAATTTCGCCCGTTTTTCGAGAGCGTGGTTCGCAAGCGCATCCCGCTGATTTTGACGCGCGGTTCCCGTCCCGAAGCGGTGTTGATTCCCTACGAAGATTATCTGCGCTACCAGCAAATGGAAGAGAGCGAAGTCCTGGCGCGCTTCGACAAGGTCTGGGATCGTCTCGCGGCAGTCAACGCGGAATTCAGTGAAGATGAAATCGCCGCCGACATCAAAGCGGCAAGACAGGGGTAGCCCATGCGCGCCGTGATCGACACGGGGGTCTTTGTCAGCGCCCTCCTCCGCAAAAAGGGGACAACAGGCGATGTATTGCGCGCCCTGCGCGATGGGCGTTTTACCGCCATTTACACAACCGACATTGTGGTGGAAATCATTGACGTGCTGGGGCGCGAAAAATTCCGCGCGAAATATCATATCGAACCCGATGACATCACCGCACTCGTCAACTTGATTCGTTTGCGCGGCGAACTCGTTACGCCCACTCGCAAAGTGACCGCCTGCCGCGACCTCAAAAATGACAAATTCCTTGAAGCCGCACTCGCCGTGCAAACAGACTGCATTGTTTCTGGTGACGCCGACCTGCTCGACATGAATCCGTTTGAAACGATTCCTATTCTGCGCCCCGCCGAATTTTTGGCCAGGTTATGACCCGCCTCTCCTCCCTCCTCACCCTCTCCTCCACACGCACCGCACTGAGCCTGTCGAAGTGGACAGCCGACCCTCTCACCGCAGGCATTGACCTTCCCCCGAGACTCGGCGCGGATACCCTATCGGGCACACGTGAATCCGCTTCTCAGCACATGCAAGTCCTGCGGACTCATACATCATGACCTACTGGCGACTTCACTCTCTGGTGATTACCCACAACTGAACCCCTGAAACGGAAAAGGGTGCAAGAAGACAAAAGAGAGGGTCATGCAAGTAACAATAACAGCCGAGATGCCCTGCAAGAGCCAATAGGGGCCGTCGCGGTCTGTTGGGAGGCCCAATTTGCCACCCAGTTGCCGAAGCCAAAGAACGGCCTTGGGCGGCCAATGAACAGAAATGACGAAGACAATTTGAGCGGTCAAGAGAACGATGG
>JBDTPH010000221.1:0-3318 GCA_039932795.1 Chloroflexota bacterium | reverse complement strand
GACGCACCAACCAGCCCTGAGAAGGAAGCGTTGGAAAACCTGGCGAAGTTTATTGTTGATAGAAGAGTCTAAAACAGTTTTGGTCTCGGTGCGTCCCATAAATCCAGACAGGGCGAATCGGCCAGCGAGGGTAATGTATGCCTAGTCCACGTAAACCATTTCGGATCAATGTCGGCTTTATCATTCACGAAGAAGTTGGCTATAGTCACGAGATCCCGCTTGAACTGGAAAAGATCAAACTGGATGACCTCGAGCTGCGGAATCTGATCGGCACGGTGACCATTGGCCGTACACCGCAGGGGCTTGTGATGCAGGGAAACTTTTCAGCGGAGACAACCATTGACTGCGTGAGATGCTTAAAGGAATTCAATTTTCCTCTGACATGGGTAATCACAGAGCTGTATGCCTTCAATCGAAAATCGGTGAGTGAATCAGAATTGCTCGTGCCCGACGACGCACACATTGACCTGGCTCCCCTTATTCGTGAGTATGCCCTGTTGGAAATTCCCATCAAGCCGCTGCATGACCCTGATTGCAAAGGTCTCTGCATTGAATGTGGGCAGGACCTGAACATAAAGGATTGTGGTCACAATCAGGACAGTGATGATTCTCCATTTTCTGTGCTGAAGAAATTGTTGTAGTAAAATAGCCGCTATGAACTTCAAACCTGCCTGCCCAATGGTGACAATGACCATGGCCATGCCAATGGAAATGTCATGTCGCGCCTGGATAGCACGTTAGGTTTGTTGTACCTGTAAGTAACGGGCTGTCCACTAATCGGACAGCCTTTTTGTTTGTAAACTCTCAACCACAAAGAACACCACGGGGCACAAAGTATTTTGGAAAGAATTCTTCGTGAGCCTTTGTGACCCTTGGTGGTAAAAATATGGAGGCAAGAATGCCTGAAAATATATTAATTGCCATTGCATGGCCCTACTCGAATGCCGAGATCCACGTGGGTAATATCACGGGTTCGCATTTGCCCGGTGACATTGTGGCGCGCTATCACCGCCTTAAGGGAAATAACGTCCTGATGATCAGCGGCACGGACTCACACGGCACGCCGGTGGTGATCGCGGCGGACAAGGAAGGCAAATCCGTGGAGGAAGTGTACAGGAAATATCATGAAACCTTCCTGGAAGTCTTCAAAGGCTACGGCATTACGTACGATCTGTTCACGACCACACATTCCGAGAATCACTTCAAGGTTTCGCAGAATATGTTCCTTGCCCTGCAGCGGAATGGCTTCCTGTTCAAGCAGTTCAGCAAACAGTGGTATTCCCCCACTGGGAAGAAATTTCTGCCCGACCGTTATGTGGAAGGCACCTGCTATATCTGTGGATTCGAAAACGCGCGCTCCGATCAGTGTGACCGTTGTGGAAATGTCCTTGAGCCTGAAAAGCTCATCAACCCGCGCGCCAAGACTGGCGATGGCGCACTCGAACTCCGCGACACCGAGCACTTCTATCTTGACCTCTCCAAACTCGAACCCGATGTCAGGAACTTCCTGAAGGAACGATCGGCACACATGCGCGACACCGTCATTGGCGAATCACTGGGCAAGATCGAAGCCGAGGGACTCAAGCCACGGCCGATCACACGCGACCTTGATTGGGGCATCCCGGTTCCCGTCGCTGGCTGGGGCGGCAAATGCCTGTATGTCTGGTTTGAGGCGGTCATCGGCTATCTCTCCGCGCCCATTGAATGGGGACAATTTCAGGCGGACGCGAAGCGGGATGCCTGGCGCGAGTGGTGGACGAATCCCAATGCCAGGCAATTCCACTTCATCGGCAAGGACAATATCTTCTTCCACACATCGCTTTGGCCCGCCGAGCTCATGGGGGTTGGAAGCGCCTTCATGGAGCTGTTTGCCGGCGAGGAAGTGCCGCTGATCCTGCCCTATGATGTGCCCGCAAACCAATTCATGAATCTCGAGAAGGAAAAGATCAGCGGCTCGCGCAACTGGGCAGTGTGGGGCCGCGATGCACTCACCCGCCATGACCCCGACGCCATGCGTTACTATCTGACCGTCAACATGCCCGAGAACAAGGACAGCGATTGGGACTGGGCTGAATTTGTGGCGCGCAATAACAACGAACTGGTGGCAACGTGGGGCAATCTTGCAAACCGTGTGCTGGCGTTCTGCTATAAAAATTGGGAGGGATACGTGCCCGATGTGGATGTGTCCACGCTTCGTGAAGCAGACCTGAACCTGCTCGCCGTGATCGAAAACGGATTCAACACCGTCGGCGCAGAGCTCGAGGCCGTACGGCTGCGTTCAGCCCTGGGCGAAGCGATGAAGCTCGCCACCGCTGTCAACCAATACCTCGACCAGACCGCGCCATGGACAGCCATCAAAACCGACCGTGACGCCGCAGCCAAAACGATCTACACCGCGCTGCGAGCCATCGACTCGCTCAAGGTAATGTTCTCCCCATTCCTGCCGTTCACATCTGAACGATTGCATACGTTCTTCAACTATGAGAATCCGCTGTTCGGCGAGCAATATACCGAGCAGGTGAAGGACTCACTGGGAACGCATAATGTCCTCAGATATAGGCCTCTCGCGCTGAGCGGAGCCGCATGGAAACCCAGCAATTTGGAACCAGGCAGGAAATTGAATCAGCCAGGTCCACTGTTCAAGAAGTTGGATGAAAGTGTGATCGAAGAGGAAAGAGCGAGATTAGGAAAATAACCAAAATCGGATGTCAGTGTGACATCCGATGTTTTTTGTTTTTCTTATAAAGCCTGACAAAAACGCGTAATCCGGCACGCAAGTGCCTGAAAGAATTGTCAGGTTGCATTGTCATTGTCAGATGACAAATGACACTCTTTGGGTATAATTTGGGCATGAACAACTGGATTGGCCAGACACTGGGCAAAGTTCACATCGACACATTGCTGGCACGCGGGGGCATGGCAGAGGTCTATATCGGCACGCATACCAGCCTGCAGCGTGAAGTCGCGGTCAAAATACTCCGTAACAACTACGATGAGCAGCCACACTCGCTGGAACGTTTTCAGCGCGAGGCCATGGTCGTCGGAAAGCTGCGCCATCCAAACATCGTCCAGGTCTTCGATTTCGACACCACCGCAGATAGCCAACCCTATCTGGTGATGGAGTACATCAGGGGTCCATCCCTTCAAAAATACCTGAATATCCTGCATACGAAAAACGAACGCCTGGATTTCCCGCATGTTGTACGGCTAATGGACGCCATGACCAGCGCTCTTCAATACGCACACGACAGCGGCGTGATCCATCGGGATATCAAGCCGGGCAACATCCTGTTGACCTCGCGCTCGAGCCAGATCACC
>JBDTPH010000220.1:0-6388 GCA_039932795.1 Chloroflexota bacterium | reverse complement strand
GAGGCCGCAATCTTCTTTGCCGTGGGCAGCACACTCTTCTGCTGGCTCCTTCTGCGCGGCCGGCTGATCCCCGTGGCACTGGCCTGGCTCGGCATGATTGCGTCGGTCCTGCTCGGCGTGATCCTTCCCCTGCAACTTGGCGGGTTGTTCGGCGGCTCCATGTCGTGGGCATCCTCAGTCACCTGGCTCGTGTGGCTGCCCATGCTGGTGTTCGAGGTGGCGCTCGCGTTTTGGTTGATGATTAAGGGTGTCAATAAAGGGGAAATCATTCCATGAAAGCAGTTGTATTTGAATCGTATGGTCCGCCCGAAGTTTTGAAAATTGTGGAGATCGAAAAGCCTGAAGTCCCGGATGATGATGTGTTGGTTCGAGTATATGCATCCTCGATGAACATCGCGGAGTGGTACGGTATGACGGGCTTGTTCCTTGCCCGCATGGGGAACGGACTTGTCAAACCGAAAGCTACAAGACTCGGTGGAGATTTTGCAGGCGTGGTCGAGGCAGTCGGCAAAAGAGTCTTGGATTTCAAACCCGGCGATGAAGTCTTCGGCGGGAGAGGCGGGGCGTATGCCGAGTATGTGACAGTACGAAATGCGATCGCGCCAAAGCCAGCCAACATCACGTTCGAAGAAGCGGCAGCTGTGCCAACGGCGGGGATCACCGCGCTGCAGGGTCTGCGCGATCATGGAAAAATCCAGCCGGGACAGAAGGTGCTGATCAACGGTGCATCGGGTGGGGTTGGGCATTTCGCCGTGCAAATTGCCAAAATCGTACGGGACGGAAGTCACCGGTGTGTGCAGCACACGAAACCTGGACAGGGTACGTTCGATGGGTGCAGACCACGTGATTGATTACACTCGGGAGGATTTCAGCAGAAACGGGCAGAGTTATGACCTGATCTATGATGCGATCGGAAATCGTTCCGTCTCCGATTATCGGCGTGCTTTGAAGCCCCAGGGAATTTGCGTCATTGCCGGGTTTACCTCCATGCCGCGTTTGTTCGGGCATCTGATCCTGGGGAAATTGATGTCAAAGGACGGGGGTCGAAAGATCGGTATGATGGGAGTATCGAATGCAAATAAGGAAGATCTGCTCTGCATAAAAGAGCTTCTGGAGACGGGCAAAGTTGTCCCTGTGATCGATAGACGCTATCCGCTACGCGAGACAGCGGAAGCGATCCGGTATCTCGAAACGTTACACGCCCGAGGAAAAGTGATCATTAATGTAGAGCCTACTGCCCAATCCTGACAAAATGCTGCCAGTGAAACTCCGTTCATTATAGATAAGAGCCAAAAGGAAATAAAAATGCAAATCCAGTACTTTGAATTCCTAAAACATCTTATTCGTTTCAAT
Organism: Chloroflexota bacterium; assembly: GCA_039932795.1. Lineage (GTDB taxonomy): Bacteria > Chloroflexota > Anaerolineae > Anaerolineales > Villigracilaceae > Defluviilinea. The sequence continues at coordinate 5,035 of JBDTPH010000220.1, read as the reverse complement.
CGATATGTCTATCTTGATCATAATGCAACGACGTATGTGAGCAGCCATGTCCGGCGCAAAATGAATCAGGTCCTGAAACATCATTACGGCAATCCATCATCACTCTATGGCATTGCCAGAAAATCAGGTGAAATCATGGAACAAGCCCGGCAACGTGTTGCCGACGCCATTCATGCAGAGTCTCATGAAATTTATTTTACCGGATGCGCCACCGAATCCAATAATGCTGTGCTGAAGTCAGTCAGCGCCCATTTTTTTCCCAAAAAGAAAAAGATCATCGCCACACCGATTGAGCATCCCTCCGTGATCAACACGCTGGAGTACCTGGAGACACAGGGCATTATTGTCGAATATTGTCCTGTGGATCGTCAGGGTCGTGTGCTTCTGGCTGAATTGGAGAAGCGGATGGATGATGAGACCTTTTTGGTATGCTGCATTGTTGCGAATAATGAAACCGGCGTAATTCAAGACATTCCTGCGATTACGAAAATCGCCCGGGGACATGATGCCCTGGTGCTGGCAGATTGTGTCCAGGCGCTTGGGAAGATTCCGATTGATGTGCATGAATGGGGGATCGATTACGCCTCGTTTTCGGCGCACAAGCTTTACGGGCCGAAGGGCATCGGCGCCTTGTACGTCAAACAGGGCAGCCCATTTACGCCGCTTCTGCATGGCGGCCATCAGGAAAACGGGTTGCGGGCTGGCACCGAAAGCCTCCACAATATTGCCGGGTTTGGTGCGGCCTGCCGCGACGTCAACAAGCTTCTGGCGGATGCGAAACGGATCCGGGCCTTGAAGAGTCAGCTGATCCAGCAGCTCCAGGAAATCAAACCGGATTGTGTGATTAATTCGCCGGAAGCAGAAGCCGAATGCCTGCCGAATACACTCAGTATTACTTTTCCGGGTGTGGAGAATGCCGGTCTGATGGGGATGCTGGATTATCGCGGCGTCGCGGTCTCTGCGGGTTCGGCGTGCAGCACGGGGGAAGACAAGCCTTCACATGTTTTGAAATCGATCGGTGTATCCGACCAGGCTGCGCGAGAGACCATTCGGGTCAGTCTCGGTCATAGTACCTCGGCGCAAGACATCCAATATATGACCCAGGTGGTTCAGGATTATATGGAAGGACGGACCCCGTTTGTCAACATGATCACGCCTGCACAATTGAATGAAACCATCCTGTTCGATGAACATACCTACATCCTGGATGTACGTCCACCAGACGACCGCAGCAAGTTCAAAGGCCTGCCGAATTCTCATGAAGTGTCGCCTTTCTCGGTCGAAAAATACCTGGATCAGTTTCCCAGGGACAAGCAAATTCTGGTGGTGTGTCCGGGCGGAGGGCTTTCGTTCATGGTGGCGTATTATTTGAAGAAGAAAGGTTTTAAAAACATCAGCAATCTGCGAGGCGGCCTCGACGGTTGGAGAAAGCGGCGCAGTGATTTGTATCAAAAATACGCAGGACAAAATAGTACTGTACTTCAGCCAGAAAAATAGACCTCACCCTCTCAATGAAACTGGGAACGTGATCCGGTATCTTAAAGAAGGCCAGGCCAAACGAAAAGTCGTCATCACTGTGGAATAACAAAACCGAATCAGGATGAGTACACATGACGACGATGGCTGGGACAATGCCATACTCCCGAAGGATCTCTGAACGGGAAAGTAGAGACTCTCACTTTTTGCGATATGTTCTATTCATTACCAGCTTCCTGCACGTGATAAGGCACATTGACTATAACGATTCCGGGCTGGCGCTTAAGTTGACTGCGGAGAAGTTCTGCGGTGTTCATATGTAATGGGGCAGTCATGCGGCTATTTGAAACAAATTCCGGTACAACAATGGTCATGGTTTCACCCGGCTGGCGTTGTCGTGCAATGTCAGCGATATATCCCAGTAAAGGCTCAAGTAATAGGCGGTATGGTGAATTCAACATCACCAGGCGAACGCCTTTGCCCCACGTTTCCCACTTTTGACGTACCTTCTCGGACTCGGATGGTTCTATCATGACATAGACCGCTGTCACATCATCTGACAGCAACTGTGCATAATGAAGCGCAGCCAGAGTTCCCTGATGAACGCCGCTGACCGGCATGATGACGCGATGACGGGTGGTATGAGGGGGATGTACGACAAAATTATCAAGGGAAAGTTTTTTGGCAAGTCCCCTGTAGTGACGATGAATCCACCAGAAGATCCCAACCAGAACGGGGATCAGAATCAAAACAACGTATGCACCATCATGGAATTTGGTTATGGCAAAGACCAACATCACGACTGCTGTACATACTGCCCCAAATCCATTGATCACCATTTTGACCGCCCAATCTTTTACAAAGTGTAATGTTGAGCCGCGTTCAAACTTCTCTTCGCCAGGTTTCAGTTGTCCGATCTTGTGCCAGCGAAGTGCCATACCGCCTTGTGAAAGTGTAAAAGATAGGAATACACCAATGGCATACAACGGGATAAGACGGGTGACACTTGCGCTAAAAATAATGAGTATGATCGATGCGATGGACGCCAGTACGACGATGCCACCGGAATAAACCAGGCGGCTTCCACGGTATGTAAGCTGACGGGGAAGGAAACCATCCTTGGCAACAAGAGCGCCTAACCTTGGAAAATCTGCAAAAGCTGTATTGGCTGCCATAATGAGGATAACAGTAGTGGCGCCGATCAACATGAGATAAAGCGTTCCACGCCCGTCAAAGATCGTGCGCGCTAACTGTGAAATCACTGTTTCACTTTCAGATGGGATCACGCCAACTTCCTTTGCAAGATAGGAAATACCAAGAAACAGTGAGCCGAGAATCAGCGACATCCATATCAGGGTGACACCCGCATTCTTGCTGCGTGGTTCCTTGAAGGCAGTAATACCGTTTGATATGGCTTCAACGCCCGTAAGTGCCGTGGTGCCGCTTGCGAATGCGTGCAATATCAAAAAGGGTGTTATCTTCGAAATGCCATGAAGTATTTCCAGTTCGGGCGGGTCAACCACAGTTCCGAGTGTGTTTGTAATAATCAGGCGGAAAAGGCCAGTACCAACCGCAATGAACATCAATACGACGAAGAAATAGGTGGGGATGGCAAAAGCAGTCCCCGATTCCTTTACACCGCGTAAATTCATGATCATGACGAACAGGATGAACCCAACAGATAGCACAACCCGATAACCATACACAGCAGGAAATGCAGAAGTGATCTGCGCAACTCCAGATGCAACGGAAACCGATACGGTGAGAACATAATCAGTGAGAAGGGCGGCCCCGGCAATCAGGGCTGGAAATTCGCCGAGGTTGTCGCGTGCCACAATATACGCACCCCCGCCATCTGGATAGGCATGAATGGTTTGCTCATACGAAATCGTCACGATTGCCAGCAGAATGACAATGGCAATGGAGATCGGAAATACAATACCGAAGGCCATGCTACCGGCCGCAGCAAGAATTACAAGTATCTCCTGTGTGGCATACGCGGTCGAGGAAAGCGCATCCGATGCGAAAACTGCAAGACCTACAGCCTTGCCTATGGTTTGATGCGGCGCATCGGCCGTGGATAGGGGGCGGCCTATTAACCAGGAGATCAAGGACCATGCTGGCTTGACATCCGAGTCGCGTTCAATAATTGATGTTTGTAAATTGTCTTCGAGTTTGATCATATAAAAGATGCCCGTTTGGTGGTTATTTACCCTGCCTTATCCGAGTAAATTGTTCCAGAACCAGATCAACCAGAATTCGACTGCCGTGGTAAGCAGCTCCAGTACCAGTGTCCAATCAGCCGCGAGATCCGTGATTTTGACCTGAAGTAGAAAGAAACCAACGATGATCGCAATGAAACCAGTCCATGTGGCTACGGTCAGCCAGCCTGAACGCGAATCGTGTTGAGGGTCGAGTCCGGAAAGGATATAAAGAGGGACATCCAAATCTGACTGCAAGATCTGGCGTAGTGGCCTTCGCAACAAGCCTCTTCGTGGTTCATCAAGGCACACGACCATGTCACCTGTCTGTAGTCGTGACTTTAAAGTGTCCACCCAGTCCTTTCCGAATACGACTTCTGCCTCCCCTGACACATTACCAGCATTGACCATTGCAGACAGGGTAACGAGCACACGTCTCAAGCCAGGCTCCTGCGCTGAGTCATTGCATAGAGCGATAAACTTGACGTGAGCGCCTGTGGCGTTTGCCAGTTTCCAGACCCTGCGCGTTACACCCGTAAGATCAATTTCTGCATTCGGAATGGGGACGAGTAGACAATGAGCAGATTTGATGGCCAGGGGGGACATGTAGTCTGCGGCCACGGGTTGATGTTTTGTGTCAATTTTGAGCATGTTACCTCGCATATATTTGAATCCTATCAACCCCGTATAAAGCGGTGACAAAGAAAATGGGCAATCGCATAAAGAACAAATAAAAACGCCCTTTTGCAAGGGCGCTGTAAGGTGTCGGATGTATGTCGTCAAGCGTAGGATCTTCGCGTCGACACAAAGAGCGGACGCTACTCATCTGCGATAAATCGGTATCCAATTCCAGGTTCAGTAAGAATGAATTGAGGGCGTTCCGGGTCGGGTTCGAGTTTTTTTCGAAGTTGTCTCATATAGACACGCAGATATTCTGTGTGATCTGCATCTGCGGGCCCCCATACTTGTGTAAGGATGCTTTGATGTGTGAGAACTCGTCCATGATTGGAAGCCAGAAATGCAAGCAATTTGTATTCAGTGCCTGTCAGTTTGATTTCTTCCTCGCCTCGTTTTACGATATGCCATGCAAGGTCGACTGTAATGGCACCTGCTTTGACCACCTTGCTGGGCGTGCCTTGCATGCGTGCGGAATGCCGCAAAGCCACGCGCACACGCGCCAGCAATTCTTCGATGCTAAAAGGCTTGGTGAGGTAATCGTCCGCACCCTGATCCAGCGCGGCTACCTTCTGGCGTTCACCATCACGAACGGAAAGGATAATGACAGGAGTTTGAGTCCATTCTCGTAGCCGCCTGCAGACCTCAACGCCATCCATGTCCGGCAGTCCCAGGTCGAGGAT